>DASYRL010000026.1:0-34641 GCA_036004445.1 bacterium | reverse complement strand
GGGCCTTGTGGCAGGTCAACTTCCATGAGAAGATTACTCCCGTGGCGCGTCCTCGATATACCGCAGCGAAGCGACAGCGGGAGATCCGCAAGCAGCTGGAGCGGCAGCGCAAGCTTGCCCGCAAACACGGCAAGCGCGCGCCCGGGAGCGGCGATCAGCCGCAGCCGGTAGCATCGGCGACCCTCGTGGCGCCGGCGGAGCCGGAAATCCTGGAGGACGGGAGCGTGCGGATGCCCTCGGGGCTTCAGTACCTCGACGTCCTCGAAGGCGACGGTCCGGCCCCGCGGACCGGCGACGTCATCGAAGTGCACTACACGGGCTGGCTGGAAGACGGCACCAAGTTCGACAGCTCACTCGACCGCGCCCAGCCGTTTGTGTTTCCCATCGGCGTCGGCCGCGTGATCAAGGGATGGGATGAAGGCGTCGCCACGATGCGCGTCGGCGGGAAGCGCCGGCTGACGATTCCTCCGTATCTGGCCTACGGCGACCGCGGCGCCGGCGACGTCATTCCCCCGCGCGCCACGCTGATCTTCGAAGTCGAGCTCCTGAAGATCCGGTAGTTCCCGTTCGCCGTTCCCTGTTCCCTCAATCAGTACCACGCCACCCGCACGCCGATCTGCGTGACGGCAAACCCCCGCGGTCCCTGGAAGAAGACCCGCCACGTCGGCAGGGACCGGTCCGGATCGCCGATGACGTACGCGTTCTCACCGCAGCCGTAGTTCGCCCGCATTCCCGCCGCGCCCCAGGTGGCGCCGGTCAGCAGTTCGCACTTCATGCCGTTTGCAAGCTCAAGCGCCCACGGCAGTCCTTTCGGCAGGGTGTCTTTGTTGGCGTCCTGCTGCGGTAGATCTTTGGTCAGCGAAAGCAGCACCACGTTGGCCGACCACGGCGTGTCAGGGCAGGCCAGCACCGTCTTCCCCTGCTGAAACCCCTGGAAGCAAGGATCGAGGATCGCGTTGCCGGCGCTGCAGCGCCAGGCGTCGGAGCGACCGCTGCTGGCGGCGGATCCGGCGAAGCATGACCCGCTCAGCCGCTTTGTCACGGCCAGCCCGATGCTCAGCCCGCCGGGATTGAACGGCAGGTAGAGCGTAATCTGTGTCGCGGCCGGAGGTTGCGGGCCGGGCGCGGACGCTGCCAGGGTTAGGACTGCACCAGCCAACACCATCGCCACCAACGCGATTCTCATCGCCACCTCCACTCGCAGGTCGTTGGGCCACAGTGTTCGCGTCCTGGGCCATCCGCCCCTCCGGATCGAGAGGGAGAACCGACGTGGCGACGAAGCCGAGTCCCGTCATGCGCTGGCGCGATCGTGGTGTCGTGCTGCTGCTGACCCTCCTGGCGCTCGGCGGCTTGGTGATGATCCCGTCATTCGGCCGCCCCTACACCGCGCCCGCGATGTGGGACGGCGCTCCGCAGTTCCAGGTTGAGCGGGCCTGGTCGGACATGGTCACCCTGGCCGTGCACTTCCCCCGCCGGTGGTCGGGCACGGCGGACCGCAGAGCGTCGGCGGACTGGTTGGCCGAGACCCTGCGGACCATCGGGCTGGAAGTCCATCGCGAGACGTTCGAGGCAACCCTCGGCGACCTGGGGCGGGTGCATCTGGAGAACGTCTGGGGCATCAGCCGGGGCGTCGAGCTTCCGGACGAGTTGGTCGTGCCGCTGGGCAATTACGACATGGCCCCGACCAGTTATCAGGCGGCCAGCGACACCGCGGCGCACGTCGGGGTGGTGCTCGAGCTCGCGCGTCTCATCCACAGCACGCCGCACCGCCGGACATTCATCTTCTTCTTCCCCGACGGCGAAGAGTGGGGTATGCTGGGCGCCCTGCAATTCGCCCGCACCTACCCGCAGCGCCGGCAGATCGTGGCCAGCCTGTCGATCGAGGACCTCGACGCCTACGACCTGCACGCGATCAGCATCGTTAGCATCGGCCAGTTCCGGGGATTCGCCCCGATGTGGCTGAGGGTGCTCCCCGCCGCCGCGGCTCAGCATGAAGGCCTTGCCGTCGAAGAGGACCCCCCGTTGTTCGAGTGGCTGGCGCGGTCCATCCTCGTCTCGGCAACCGATCAGGGTCCGTTCCTCGGCGCCGGGATCCCGTCGGTCGATTTGGCCGGCCACTCGACCGACCGCGAGGCGCAGGAAGCCATCTACCACAAGCCCGGCGACACGGTTGACAAAATGCGGCCGGAGTCGCTCGAACGGTACGGCCGCGTCATGGAGCGCGTCGTCCGCACGATCGACGCCATGCCGGTCGTGCCCCGGGAGCCGGACTTCTATCTGCGCCTGGGCTCCGATCGCACCGTGGCGGCTCCTCCGCTCCTGCTGGTGCAGTTCGCAGTCTTCCTGCCGCTGCTGGCGGCCGTGGTGTTTCGCGTGCGCCGGGCCACGCCGTGGCGGGATGCGCTGCGCCCGGCACCGTATGGTGCAGGGCTGCGCGGGGAGGCGCGGGAGTCAGGCGTCGTTTTCGGTGCGCTGCTGGCCTGGCTTGCGGCCGTGAAAGTCATGCCGTACCTGGGATTGATGCCGCTGTGGGAGCTGTATCCGGCGACTTCGCGGCACCCCGCGCTGACCACCGTGTACTGGGCGCCGGTCATACTGTCGTTTGCGGTGCTGGCGGCCGTCTGGTGGGTGCTCCACCGCATCGTTCGAGGCCGGCGGCCGGAGGATCCGCCCCCCGCGCCGAGGAGCGCAGCAACGTGGAGGTCGCGTACCCAGCGCATCAGCGTAGCATTGGCGGGTCTGCTGCTGGTCGCGGCAGTCACGTTTGTCGACAACCCGTTCGGCGCGGTCACGTTTCTCATGCTCCCGGCGCTCCTGTGGATTTGGGTGGAACCCGCCCGGTCGTGGCCGGCACGGATCGGGGCGGTACTCGCCGTGCTGGCGGGCTTTCTCGTCATCGTCGCATTGCTTGTGCAGTACGCTGCCATCCAGCGGATCGGTCCGTACATCCTCTGGTACGTGTTCATGGGCATCTCGTACGGCCAGTTCACGCTGCTGCGGGTCGTCCTTGCGCTGGCGATGACGGCCATCGGCCTCCGGCTGTTGCAACTGACGGGAACAGGGAACAGGGAGCCGGGAACAGTCCAGACCTAGGGTTCTGATGGCTTGTCCATTGTCCGTCCAGGGTGTTATCCTGTGCATCGATGGGCCGGGGAGCAGTTCCCTGTTCCCCGTTCTCTGTTCCCGAATTTGAAAGGAGGGATGGGCGATGCAGGTCCGCTGCGCAAAGGTCTGCGACGCATTCTGCCCATCCCGGCGCGGGGCCTGGTTCTGATCTAACTCTCGGACCTCCTGTGCGCGGCCGTGGGCAGATGCCCGCGGCCGTTTTCGTTTCCTACCACCTTGTACACAGGAGGACTCCGGCGATGGAGCCGTTTGTCGGTATGGTCGTACGCACCGATGGCCCGCAGGTCACGGTGCGCGATGGGCAGGGGTCGGACTGGCGATGCACGCTGCGCGGCCGGTTGCGCAGGGAGCTGGTCGGGACCACAAATCCGGTCGCCGTCGGCGACCGCGTAGAGGTCGACGTCATCCGCCCGCACGAGGGGGCCGTGCGGAAGCTGCTGCCGCGCCACGCGCAGCTCGTCCGCCGGGCGCCGGGCGATAAGTCCGCACCCGCACAGGTGCTGGCGGCCAACCTCGACGTGACGGTCATCGTCGTGGCGTGTCCGCCGCGGCCGACGGTGATCGACCGGTTTCTGGCCATTGCCTCGAAAGGTGCCCCCGCGGTCCTCGTCTGCGCCAACAAGATCGATCTCGCGGATCCGGCTGCCGTCCGCCACGCGCTCGCGCCCTACGAGCTGGCGGCGGTCCCGGTGCTTGTCACCAGCGCGGTGACGGGCGAAGGCGTGGGAGAACTACGCGCGGCGATCGACGGCCGCCTGGTCGCGTTCATCGGGCCGTCCGGGTCGGGGAAGTCCAGTTTGCTCAACGCGCTCAATCCCGGTCTCGGCCTCCGCGTGTCTCCCCTCGCCCGCAGTGGCCGGGGTAGCCATACGACCAACTGGGCGGCGATCCATCAAGTGGGGTCGACGATGGTGGTGGACACGCCGGGGCTCCGGGAGGTCGGATTCACCGGCGACGAGGGCATCGACGCCGCGGAGGATCTGTTCCCCGAGATCAGCGCACTCGCGGCGGCCTGTCACTTTCGGGACTGTTCCCACACGCACGAGCCGAAGTGCGCCGTGAAGGCTTCCCTGGACGCGGGGGAGTTGGACGAAGGACTCTACAAGCGCTACGCGCGTCTGGCCAAGAGCGGACGGCTCTGACCGTGTACCAGGTACCGTTTCGCCTGGAATCCGGTACCTGGTACCGATTTGCCTGGAAACTCGTACCTGGTACCGGGGAACAGGGCCGCTGAGCCCGAACGTTCTCCTCACTAGAGCGAGGAGGGGTGGCCATGGCGTTCGTTCAGACTGTCCCCGAAGATGACGCGACCGGGCTGCTGAAGGAGATCTACGACCGAGAGTCGGCGGCGGATGGGTACGTCCACAACTACGTCAGGGCCCTGAGCCTGCATCCGGAAATCGTGCTCGCCTACCGCAGTTTGATCAAGACCGTGCGGGAGCGGATGAATCTCCGGCGCTACGAGCTCATTACGTTCGCCGTCTCGCGCGCGCTGCGGTGCAGCTACTGAACCCTGTCACACGGGGCGGTGCTCCGTTCGAAATTCTTCAGTGCCGAGCAGGTGGAAGCGATCGCGCGCGATTTCCACTCCGCCGGGTTGTCTCCGGCGGAGGTCGCAATGATGGACTATGCTGTCAACGTGTCGATGGAGGCGTATAAGATCGTGCCGCGCGAGATTGAGGGACTGCGCGGGCACGGGTACTCCGACGCGGAGATCGTCGACATCGCCGCCGTTGCCGCCGCGCGGAACTTCATCAGCCGGCTGGTCGATGCGCTCGGCGCCGAGCCCGATGTCGAGCATCTGGAGTTGGAGCCGGAGTTGAAGGACGCGCTTACGGTGGGGAGACCGCTGAAGTGATCCCGGCGAGGCGGCGATCGACTTCCTCTACGAAGTGGCCCGCGCCCATCGTCTCGAACGATTCCCGCGCCTGGGCCAGCAGCGCTCGCGCGCGGGCGTCCTGTCCAAGCAGCAGCATGCCCTCGCCGTACTTGAGCAGCGTCAGCGCGAGGTCAATCTGATACTCTTGTCCCTCTAAGATCGCCAGTCCGCGCCGGAATAACTCTTCGGCTTCCTCCCCTCGTCCCTGCGCGGCGCGGATCTTCGCCAGCGTCACCGAGTGCGTGGCGATGGCGATCTCGTCCTGTTCAGGCATGAGCAGCGCGAGAGCCTGCTCGGCGTGCTCTGCGGCGGTGAGGACTTCGCCCCGCGCCAGGGCGACTTCGGCCAGCGCACGGAGGAGCCCCGCCGAATTCGTTTTGGCGCCGTGCTGACGACGGATCTTGTCGGCTCTCAGGAGTTCTGCCTCCGCCTCGTCGAGCCGCCCGTACCGCAGGTAGTGCATGCCGAGGTGCCTGCGCGCGCCGACCTCTGAGACGTGGTCTCCAACCGCCTGCCACAGTGCAATCGCCTCCTGGTACTTGGCGACGGCGGCCGGCGAATCTCCGGTCAGGTGCGCGAGGATGGCCAGACCGGTGAGACTGGCCCCTTCGCTGATCCGCTCGTGATGCGCGCGCGCGAGGGTGCGGGCTTCCGTGAGCAGCGTCCGCGCTTCGAGGAGGTTGCCGCTGTTGAGCACAGATCGTCCCAACCAGGCCGTGGTGCGCGCCGCACCCTGCTGGTTGCCGAGCTCGCGGTAGAGGGCGAGTGCCTGCCGGTAGGCTTTGTGCGCCTTGTTCAGGCTGCCGCGCAGGTAGTCCGTGATCCCGCCCAGCATCTCCAGTGTTTCCGCTTCGCCCTCCCGGTCGCCTAAGCGGCGGAACAACTCCAGCGCCCGGGACAGAGCGGCCTCCGCGGGCTCCAGACGGTTGCGGTCGTACTCCGCGAACCCCACGTTCAGCCAGGCCCGCGCCACCAGGTCCTCCCGTCCGATCTGGGGGGCCAGCTCGAAGACCGGACCTGTCTCCTCGATGACCACCATTGGCGTGGACATCCACTTCACGACCTCGACGTGGTCGGTCAGCAGGTCCAACTGCAACGTGAGATCGTGCTCCAATCCGGCGTTGCGCAGCACGCTCAGCGCGCGCTCGTAGAGCCGACGCGCTTCCGGCAGCGTGCGCAGTCTGGCGGCCCGCGCCCCGGCCTTTCGCAGCGCGGCGATTGCGCGGCGGGCGAGGTCTTCGTCGCTCTCTCCGGTTTCGAAGCGGTACCGCCATGCTTGCTCGTAATGATAGGCCAGGACTTCCAGAAAGGTGTCCCCTCCCAGCGATGCGGTCTGCTCGAGCCATTGCGCAAACCGCAGATGGCGCGAGCTGCGGCCGAGTTTGGGCACCATCGAGTACGCGACCTCGCGGATCAACGCGTGCTTGAACGCGTACTCTCTGTCTCCCGACAGCGACGAAACGGGCCGTTCTTCGATGAGGTCGCGTTCGGCCAGGCGCGCCACGGCGGCGGCGACCTCGGGTGTGGAAAGCTGCCCTACCGCCGCGGTGGCCGCGGACCAGAAGACGCGGCCGGGGATGGAGGCGTCCTGGATGACGCGTTTCTCCAGCGGGGTGAGCAGGTCCAGTCGGCTCACCAGGATTCCATGGATCGTGTCCGGGATCCGGATGTCCAGCGCCGGGCGGCTCCGCTGCCATCCGCGCTGTCCCTGCACCAGTTCCCCGGTGTCGATGAGCATCTGAAGGATCTCTTCGATGAACAGCGGATTGCCCTCGGCCTTGGCCAGGATCGCGGCGCGGACGTCGTCGGCGATGGGGTCACCGGCGAGCAGCTCGGAGATCAGCGTCCGCCCGCGCGCGTCGGGCAGCGGCGACAGGGACAGCGCGGTATAGTTTCGGACCCGCGAGGCCCAGTCCGGATGCTGCTCCGGCAGTTCTGGCCGTGCCAGGCACAGCGTCAGGATGGGGGCGTTCAGCCCGCGTAACGACGGGTGTTCCAGCAGCTCGAGCAGGCTGGGCTCGGCCCAGTGCAGATCCTCGAAGATGAGCACCAGCGGGCCACGCTGAGCCATCGCAAAGAGGAAGCTCCGCACTGCCTGCACCAGCAGATCCCCGCCGCGGCGCGATTCATCGGCCACTGCTGCCTCGCGCGCCGCGACCGGCGGGTTTTCGACGACGCTCTTGAGCGCCGCCAGGCGCTCCCGCCAGAACGCGTCGGCCGGCCGCGCGATCTGCGCGCCCAGCAGCGGGGCGAGCGCGGCGGCCACGCCATTGGCGTCATCGGCACCGAGGAGGGGAACGCACACCCGCAGCACGCTTTCCCGCAACTTGTCGGCCACCAGCGCCGGTGGATCATCGTCCTTGATGTCGCATTCCTGCTTGAGCATCTCCGCCAGCGGCCAGTACGTCAGGCCTTCACCGTACGCGGGGCAGCGGCCGCGCAGGATTGCCGGCGGAACCGCTGCGGTCTCCAGCGTCTTGACGAATTCCCTCATCAGCCGGGTCTTTCCGACGCCCGCCGGGCCGATCACAGTGACGAGATGGTGCTGGCGTCCTTCGACGACGCGGCGGTAGAGCGCCTGGAGGAACTGCATCTCATCTTCCCGGCCGACCAGCGGGGAGCGCAGGCGCCGGGCGGCGGTCTTGCCGGCTGTCAGGCCGGCGAAGCGCCAGTAGCGGCGGCCCGCGAAGTCGGCGCCGTCGGGCACGGCGTCGGGTGCGTATTCCCCAAGGCGCTTCGTGGCATCGTAGGTCCTGTCGTCGACCACGATCCCGTCGGGCGGCGCTTGCGCCTGCAGCCGCGCGGCCAGATTCACGATCTCGCCGGTGACCATGAACTGGCCCTCAGAGACCGCCGACGGGTCGGCAATGACCTCACCGGTGCTGATCCCGATGCGCATGTGCAGGTCGGCGGCCGATCGAGCGTTGAGCTCGGGCAGCCGCTGCTGCATCGCCAGCGCCGTGCGCAGCGCGCGCTCGGGATCGTCCTCATGCGCCACCGGCAACCCGAACACCGCCATGACCGCGTCGCCGATAAACTTTTCGACTGACCCTCCGCGCTGCGAGATTTCATCCCGCATCGCCGAGAAATAGCGGCCGATCATCGCGCGCATGGCTTCCGGATCGAGGCGCTGGGTCAGCGCCGTTGAGCCCACGAGATCGGCGAAGAGCACGCTGAGCAGCCGGCGCTCCGTGGTCGCCGCCGGCGCCAGCGGCGTCCCGCACTGCAGACAGAACGTCGCCTCGGTCGAGTTGGCGGCCGCGCAGTTCGGGCAGACCCGGGACAGCGGTGCCCCGCAGCGCATGCAAAACTGCGCATCCGCAGGGTTCTCTCTGCCGCAGCGGGCACACCGAATCATTGGCGAGGCTAGACCGCGGTCGGCGCGGGGACAGAGGGGAACGCGGAGCCGAGCAACCCTTCAAGATAGGGCGCGACGCCCCAGAATGCTCTCAGTTCCTGATACTCTCGCAGGTAGCGCGCGTCTGCGGCTCCCCCCGTCCGGAGCGCCCGGATCATCAGATTGCGCGCCGTGTGCTCGCTGCTCACGAATTCCACCACATCGGTCCGGTAGCCCATGATTCGCAGGATCAGCGCGCGGAAGGTGTCGGTGAGGACGTCGCCGGTGCGCGAGGCGAGGATGCCGTGGCGCCAGACCGGGGCGAACGCGGCGGGCGGCGCGTGCCGCTCGAGTTGCGACTGCAGCTCATGGTGGCAGCAGGGCACGCTGAAGATCCCGCGGCTGCGCCAGCGGATGCCCTGGGCCAGGGCATCATCGGTGGCGGTATCGCACGCGTGAAGTGCCAATACGACGTCCACCGGTGCCGCGGGCACGAAGTCGGCGATCGCGGTCGTGTGGAACGTCACCTCGCTCATGCCCAGTCTTCGTGCCAGACTCCGCTGTTTGTCCAACAGACTGACGTTGCGGTCCACCCCCATCATCTGGACGGGGCTGCCCAACACGTCACGCACGTAATGGTAGGCCGCAAAGGTGAGGTGGGCGCTGCCGCAGCCCAGGTCGACCATGGTCAGCGGCCGGCGTCCGGCGGGGACGAGCGCGCCGGACTGGTCGAGCAGTTTCAGGAACTCGTGGATCTGCTGGAACTTGTCCCGCATGCCGGTCTTGATGTCACCCGAGGGGGTGACCATTCCCAGCGCCCTGAGGAAGGGCAGGCTTTCGGCCCCCAGGAGGTACTGCTTCCGCCGGTCGTGGGCGAGCTCGGGTTCGGCGCGCGGGGCGGCCTGCTGCCGGATCGACGCCTTGCCTTTGCGCGTGATGTGGACGTCCACCTGGCGTTCGGTTGTCTGCAGCGTGATGTGACTGTACGGCAGCGCGAGCAGGCGATCCACTTCGGCAGCGAGCTGGGCCCCGGCGAAGTTCTTGGTCACGGTCCGGCCGCGCCGTTCATATGCGACCTGGACGTGCCGGCGATTCTTGATCTGCACGGGGCGCAGCACCACCCGGTCCCACGGGACCTGGAACCCGCGCCGGCGTCCGCTGAACACCCCGCCGGCGAAGCGCGCGGCGTCGGTGACGGTGTCCGCGACGACCCGCTGATACCCATCCGATGACATCATGATTGACCGCGGCGCCGCCGTACCATCCCGCTGATGAACCGTCCGGCGCCGGTCGCCGCCCGTGCGCCGAGACGACCCGCCCCGACGGCCGCCCGCGCACCGAGTCGCACCGCCACCGCGGTGATCAGACTTCCGGCCTGCACCAGGCGCGAGAGATCGTCGTCGATCTGCGCCCATGACAGCCCGGCCGCCGCCAGGTGGCTCTCGGCAACCTCCGGCGGCGCCAGGCGCAGCGTGGCCCGCAGGCTGAGCAGCATCACGGCAAGATCGTCCATCTGCCCGATGACCGGGATAAAGCCCGGCAGCAGATCGATCGGCGACAGCACGTACCCCGCGCCGGCGGCCAGCACGACCTTGTGCCGCCGCGAGACCCGGGGATCGCGAAGCACGCGCCACGCCAGCGCCGCGTAGGCCGGCAGGCGCCGGATCGTCGGAATGAGTAGCAGCCGCAGGCCGATTCGCACAGCACCATCTTACCCTATTGATTTCACACAGACCCTATGCGAGACTAGTGCACGCATCGCAGCACCAGCACTGGTTCTGTGATAGCCTGCGCGAGGGAAAAGGTGGTACAGCAATGGCAACAGGTACCGTGAAGTGGTTCAGCAATGAGAAGGGGTACGGGTTCATTACCCCGGAGGATGGGAGCAAGGACGTCTTCGTTCATTTCAGTGGCATCGAGGGTGACGGCTACAAGACGCTCAACGAAGGTCAGCGCGTGGAGTTCACCGTCACGCAGGGCCAGAAGGGCCCACAGGCCACGGGCGTGCGGCCCATCGACTAACCCTAACCACTTCGTGGCAGTACAGAGGCCCGGGCAATGCGCCCGGGCCTCTGGTCTTGCAGCATTTGTTTCCGCGTTTCCCCGTTCCCGTGTTCCCGCGTCCTAGTACATCTGCAATTCGTACGTGCCCTCGCCGTTGACCGTCTCCGAGCCAACCGTGAGCGCCACGTCGGCCCGCCACCGATAGTACCAGCCATTGCTCGGCTCCGGTAGTGCGGTGGCATCGGCGTGGCTGATCCACTCGATCCACTTCTGGTTGCGGTAGGCCAGGTGAACGTGATCCGTGCCTTCCTTGAAATCGAAGTCAACCTGCTGCGGGTACTGGCGGCCACCCGGTCCCCCGAGCATCTTGCCCGCCTGCACGTCGATCGCGTTGCCGGCATGGCCGATGATGACGGCACCGTCTTTCGCCAGCATCAGCAGCGACCCACGCACGACCCCCAGCAGCGTCTTGAAGTACATCACAGAAAACACGTAGCTGTACGGGCCGGCGTTGCCGCGGCCCCAGTACCAGTGGTCGATGGCCTTCCCCTGCGGGGTGTTGAACCAGTTGTGATCGTGGTACGCGGATCCCTTCACCTGATGGACCTGCCCGCCGTAGGTGATCGTGCCCGCCGCGGTCCCGTACGGGATCGAAGGGATCCAGCCCATAATCACGCCGCTCTGCGGGTGGTCGGGACTCATCTTCCACGCCGGGACGATTCCGGTGAACGTGAGATCGACCGCGGTCGTGTTTCCTTCCGCGTGCAGCTGGTAGGTGTGGAGATCTCCCTTCGCCCAGTGGGGCCCGATGCGCACGTCACATCGGTCCTTCGACGCCGTGAACTGGCTGGTTCCGTACTTCAGCAACTCCTTCTCCCGCACGCCGTCCGGGCGGTTGATGGTCATCATGAGGTTCTCGTTCGGGGGGACGTTATACACGACGCACGCCCCCGAGCCGTCGTCGAACAGGGCGTCAAAGTACCACCACTCCGACGTGTTCGGCGTCGGGTCGAGCTGCAGTCCGTCGTCGTTGGGCTGCGCGGGGACCCCCGCGCCGATCTCGCCTGACTTCGCCATGCGCGCCTCCTTGGTGGAGCGGAATCAACTGGACGGAGCCTCCTGTTGTTCCGTGGACGATGACGAATTCCTTCTCCTGGCGTTTTCGAAGGGGATTGAGACTCAGCAGCAGGAAGTCTCATGCGCAGGACCGGCTTGCCGAGTCCGAGCATCACTCACCGATCGACAGAAGCAGCTTGGGTGAGGGGGAGGAATCGGAGGGGGAGAGAATCGCTCTCCCCCTCCGAATAGGCGGCATGCAGGATCGTTCTTGGATGCGGCTGGTGTGGTGGGCCGTCGGTCTGCTCGTCACGGCGTGGGTCCTCACGCGGTTCTCCACCCTGGTCATCGTCGCCGTCATCGTGGCCATCATCACCTTTCCGATCTATCCCGCGGTCGACTGGCTGGAACGCCGGGTGCGGATCGCGCGCAGCGCGGCGGCGGCGCTGGTGATCTTCGGCAGTGTCGCCGCCATCATGATCACCCTGATGGTGGTGATCCCGTGGATCATCGGCCAGTTTGAGATCTTGCTGGGGCTGCTGCCCGGCGGGGTGGAGGCCGTGCGGGATCTCCTGACCACCGTGGACGCGCGGATCGGCGCCCCCGACATGCCGGCGTGGCTGCGCAACGCGATTGACCAGGCCGGGCAGTCCGCCCTGACCGCCGCCAACGCCGCGGCCTCCCGGCTGGTGGACCTCGTCGTCGGCTGGCTTGGCCAGATCTATCTGCTGCTGTTGATCCCACTCATCGTGTACTTCGTGATGATGGACTACCCGCAACTCCGCGCGTCTGCGCTGGCGCTGGTGGCGCAACCCACCCGCGGCCGCCTCGAGGGTTTGCTGGCCAATCTCAACACCACGCTGCGCTGGGGTATCTGGGCGCAGGTGGTGGTGAGCTCGATCGTCGGGACGCTGATCGCGATCGGGATGTGGATCGTGGGGGTGCACAGCCCAGTGGCGATCGGGCTGTTCGCCGCGGTGGCGGAGGCGATCCCCTACATCGGTGGGTTCGCCACGTACATCATCGTGGTGATCATCGCCGCTCCGCAGGGCGGGTCGATCTGGGCATGGGGCTTTCTGGTCGTAACGATCGTGAAGCTGCTGTCCAACGTCTTGGTGCCGATGGTCTTGGGCCGGATGACGAAAATCCATCCGCTGGCGATCATCGTGTCGTTGCTGGCGCTCAATCAGCTGTTCGGCGTGCTGGGCATGTTCTTCGCGATTCCCGTCGTGGTGGTCGTCCGCGAAATCCTCGCGTGGTGGCTACCGGCTCCCGGGGCCGCGCCGCCGGCCGCGGCGTCTGTGGGGTTTCGCCAAGGCGCGTCGAAGCCGGCCGAATCAGAGTAATGTCGCCAGTGCGCCGGCGAGCGCCCCCCCGGCAATCACCCACACCGAACTGATTCGAAACCGGAAGAGCAGGATGGCCGACGTCACGGCGATGGCGGTCGTCAGCCAGTCCACGATGGCCGCGCGCCCCAACTGCCAGGTCACCCCCGCCATCAGCGCCAGGGCCGCGACGTTGACGCCATCGAGCAGCGCGGCGGCCCACGGCGACCGCCGCAGCCGGGCGATGAACGGATGGCTGGCCGCGACGAACACGAACGACGGCAGGAAGATCCCCAGCGTCGCCAGCAGCGCGCCCCCCCAGCCTCCGAGAAGGTAGCCCACGAACGTCGCGGTGGTAAACACTGGTCCGGGCGTGACTTGCCCGACGGCCACCGCGTCGAGCAGCTGGCGGTCGGTGAGCCAGCCCAGCCGGACGACGAAGTCGCCTCGCAGGAACGCCAGCAGGACGTAGCCGCTGCCATAGAGCACGGCGCCGATCTTCAGAAACGTCAGAAACAGCGTGCTCAGGCTGAAGGCGCCCGCGGCCGCCGCGGCCGGCGCCGCCGCCGCGAACGGCAGCAGTCCGCTCAGCCCCGCGGGGCGCCCGCGGGATGCGGTGACGGCGAGCGTGGTGACGAGCGCGCCGCCGGCGAGCAGGACGAGTTCGTTCACGCCCAGGAGATACAGGGCCAGCGTCGCGGCGCCGAGGACCGCGAGCATCGGGCCGCGGATGGCCGTCCATCCCAGGCCCCACAGGGCCTGGATCACGATCGCGATGATCACGGGTTTGACCCCGTAGAGCACGGCGCCGGCTTCGGGCAGCGTTCCGTAGCGGACGTAGACCCAGGCCAGGGCGAGGACGATCGCCAGGGCCGGTCCGATGAAACACAATCCGCTGACGAGGAGGCCGGGCCACCCTCCGCGCGCGTACCCGATGTGGATCGCCATCTCGGTGGAGTTGGGCCCGGGAATGAGATTGGTCGCGCCGAGCAGATCGAGGAAGTGCTGGTCGCTCATCCAGCGGCGCCGGCGCACGACTTCCTCGCGCATCATCGCAATGTGCGCGGCGGGCCCGCCGAAGGCGATGAAACCGAGCTTGAGAAACAGCCCGGCGAGTTCTTTCACAATGAACTGTTAGGTGGGGTTGTCGTCCGATTCCTCCGGCGAGACCACCGTGGGTGCGCCGGGTTCTTCGGGGGAGAGTTCCGACATCACGGCGGTCCACGCCGCCGCGAGATCGGCTTCGGAGTCGTGGGCCTGCACGCGGACCTCGCCGGCGGCGTCCTTCGTCACGATGACGCCGGCCGCCGCCTCGAGAATGCGCCAGTCTTCCTCGTCGAGATCGCTTTCGTCGATCTCCTCCGCGGTGCTGAGGTACTCGCGCGCCTGTACGGCGAGGTCCTGTCCGTCGCGCAGCAGCACGGCCCACAAGTCCTGAGTCTGCGGCCCTGGACCGACCTCGTCCTCACCGCCTTCTTGCGCGATCTCATAGAGGATGCGTTCCATTACCGGCGTAAACTGGCGGGGCAGTGATTCGCTCTGCATCACGATGAATCACCTCGACATTGCTTTTACCCTACAGACCAGGAAGGGGAGTGCGCGGGGTCATACCCGGACAGTGTAACATGGGGCCATGCCCTCGCAGTCTCTCGCCGACTGGCTCCGCGCCAGGGTGGACCGCACGTACCGTCGGGGCAACTGGGCGGGACCCGGCCCGCTGCGCGCAATCCGTGGCATCACGCCCGCCACCGCCCACTGGCGGCCCCATTCGGACCAGCACACGATTGCGGAGATCACGAGGCACATGGGGTACTGGAAGGACGCAGTGGAAGCGCGTTTGGCCGGCCGTGCCTGGACGTACGACAGGTCCGCCAACTGGCGGCCGGTTGCCCCGACGGCCCGCGGGTGGGCGGATGCACGGTCCGAACTTGCCGCGGCGCATCGGCGTCTGATGCGTGCGCTGGAGCGAACGAACGACGCGGACCTGCTGGCCCCGGCGAAGGCGGTCGATCCCCGCCGGCTGCGCTGGCGCATGCTCGACTTCGTGGTCGACGTGGCGACGCACGACAGCTACCACGCGGCCCAAATTTTCGTGCTGCGGCGGCTGGCCCCCGGCCACGCCCGCACGCGTAGCCGGAGGTGATCAGCGGTGGCAGCAACGTACTTCTCGCCGGCATTCTTTTCCTTCTTGAAAGACCTGAAGGCGCACAACACCCGCGATTGGTTTCAGGCGAATAAGCCGCGGTACGAGCGGGACGTGCGCGATCCGCTGCTGGCGTTCATCGCCGACTTCGCGCCCCGGCTGCGGACGATCAGCCCGCACTTTGTGGCGGATCCACGCCCCAGCGGCGGCTCGATGTTCCGGATTTACCGCGACACGCGATTCGCCAGGGACAAGAGCCCGTACAAGACGCACGCCGCGGCGCACTTCGAGCACGAGCGGGCCGGCAGTGTCCATGCGCCGGGTTTCTACATCCATCTCGCCCCGAAGAACGTCTACGTCGGCGTCGGTATCTGGCAGCCGGATCCCGACGCCCTGGCGAAGATCCGCGGTGCGATTGTGAGCAGCCCGACTGCCTGGAAGAAGGCCGTGACCGCGCCGAAGTTTGTCCGACGCTTTGTCGTGGAGGGCGAAACGCTGAAGCGGGCCCCGCAGGGCATCGATCCGAACCATCCAATGATCGAGGATCTCAAGCGCAAGGATTTCACCGCCGGAGTGCGGCTCACCGAAAAAGATGTGTTGAGCCCGCGGTTCATGGAGCAGTTCACGGACCTGTGCCGCGATGCCACGCCGTTCATGAAATTCCTCACCAACGCGGTCGGGTTGCCCTGGTGAATGCGCAGGTCCTGGCCGCGGTCGGCTTTGCGCTCGGATTCTACGGCGTGACCGCGTACGCGGTTACACGCACGGCGCGGCTCACCGGTGCTTCCCCCGTCATCATCTTCCGGACCGGAACCGCAGAGGAGAAAGCCTCGGTCGTGTTGATGTGGATCTTCCCGCTGGTCGTTGTGGCCGCCGGGCTGCTGCCGGACAGGGCGTTGACCCGTCCCTTATTTGACGCGCCGACGCTGCGGGTGGTGGGGATGCTGGGGCTGGCCGCGGGGTTGTGGCTGCACGTTGTCGCGCTGCGCACCCTGGGAGCGGCATTCCAGATCGGCGTCGACCCATCCAAGACGCCGGGGATCGTGCGGACCGGTCCATATCGGCTGGTCCGCCATCCCGTCTACGCCGCGTTTCTGATCTATTTCCTCGGCACATGGCTGCTGATCCCGAATGTCTTGTTCAGTATCGTGGCGCCGCTGGCTGCCATGCGCATCTACCTGCAGACCAGGTATGAGGAGGCGGCGCTGCTGCGGAGGTTTGGACCCGAGTACGCGGAGTACATGCGATCGACCGCGCGCTTCATCCCGGGGGTGTTCTGACGTGCCACTGGTCTTTGCTTGCATCGCGCCGCACGGCCACCTGATTCCGCCGTTGTCGTCGAAAGCCGATCTCCGGCGCTTCCGGGTGACCCGGGAGGCAATGCGGCGGTTGGCGCGGGATATCGCCGCCGTGCGCCCGCAGACGATCGTCGTGGCCACGCCCCACAACCTCCGGCTGCTCGGCACGATCGGCGTGGTGACGGCGGCCAATTCATCGGGAGCCCTGGTGTCGGGCGCCCACGGCTTCGCGCTGACGCGCCTGGCCCGGGGCCGCCGCCGTGTACAGCTCCACGCGAGGTGCGACGTCCCATTCGCAAAGACGCTGCTCGCCACGGCGGCAGCACGTGGGCTGCCGGTCGTCGGCGCCAACTACGGAACCGCCGACGGCCCCGTCTCCGACATGCCGATGGATTGGGGCGCCCTGGTGCCGCTGTGGTTCTTTCTGAAGGAAACGAAGCTCTCCGCCCGGGTGGTCCTCGTGACGCCCTCGCGGGAACTCCCGCTGCGTCAGAACGTTCAGTTTGGCGAGGTCCTCGCCGGCGTGGCCGAGCGGGATCACCGCCGCATCGTGTTCGTGGCCAGCGCGGACCACGCCCACGCGCACAAGAAGTCCGGCCCGTACGGATTCAGTGCCGCCGCGGGGGAGTACGATGCGGCGATGGTCCGCGCGATTACCGGCGGCAGGCTGGATGCGGTGCTGCGCCTCGGGCCGCGGCTAATCGAGCGGGCGAAGCCGGACAGCCTCTGGCAGGTCGCGATGCTGGCCGGCATTGTCGAACGGCTGGGGCTGCGCGGGGAGCTGTACTCGTACGAGGTACCGGCCTACTACGGGATGATCTGCGCGGCGTACAAGGGTGAGGGGTCGTGATCGGTCCAGAGCAGCTGCAGATGGCTACGCGCAACCACGGGATGCCGCTGGAGGCGCTGCGGTACGACATCACGCCGGTCGGACTCCACTACCTCTTGATTCACTACGACATTCCCGCGATCGCCGCGCAGGACTGGCGCCTGCAGATCGGCGGCCTGGTCGGCCGCCCGTTGACGCTGTCTCTCGCGGACATCCGCGCTCGCCCCCAGGTTACCCTGCCCGTCACCATGGAGTGCGCCGGCAACGGCCGGGCCCGGATGTCGCCGATTGCGGCCTCCCAGCCGTGGCTCGTGGAAGCTGTCGGGACCGCCGAGTGGACGGGGACGCCGCTGCGGCCGCTGCTGGAAGCCGCCTCGGTTGCGGGCGGCGGCGTGGACGTCGTGTTCACCGGCGCCGATAGGGGCGTCGAAGGCGGCATCGAGCAGAACTACGAGCGTGCCCTTCCGGTGGATGCGGCCCTGCGTGACGAGGTGCTCCTCGCCTACGAGATCAACGGCCAGCCGCTGTCTCCCCAGCACGGGTTCCCCCTCCGCCTCGTCGTTCCCGGCTGGTACGGCATGACCAGCGTGAAGTGGCTCACGCGCATCACGGTCGTGGGGGAACCCTTTCGCGGCTACCAGATGGTCAACGCCTATCGGTGGAAGGACGCGGACGACGATCCGGGGCGGCCCGTGACCCGCATGGTCCCGCGGGCGCTGATGATGCCGCCTGGCATCCCCTCGTTCTTCGAGCGCGATCGGTTCGTTCCCATGGGGCCGGTGCCCCTCGGCGGCCGCGCGTGGTCGGGGTGGGCGCCGGTTCAACGCGTTGACGTGAGCACCGACGGCGGCCGCACCTGGGAGCACGCGGACCTCGGTGCGCCCGTCGGGGCGTACGCCTGGGTACCCTGGCAGTACACGTGGCATCCGCGCCGGCCGGGCGCCTACGAGCTGTGCTGCCGCGCGTCCGACGCCGGCGGCCGCGTTCAGCCGGTTGAGCCCGTGTGGAACGTCGGCGGCTACGCCAACAACGCGGTGCAGCGCGTCCGCGTCACCGTGACCTGACCGGCTACGTGAAGAGCGAGTCCCACTGGTTCGCGACGGAATTCAACGCGTACATCAGGCTGTCGTTCTCCTGCGCACTGACCCGTAGCACGGCATCGGGGATGCGGACGGTTTGCAGGGTGCCGTCCCGAAACTTCACCGTGCGCGCCGCGGTTGAGAGGAAGATCTGCGCCTGCGGTTCGACCTCTTCGTCGGTGTCCGGATCGTGGATCAGCAGTTTGAAGCAGGGAGTGAATTCTTGGGCGAGGTTGACCAGCGCCCAGGCCAGCGTCCGGCGCGGCAACGTCCCGAACGTGAACCGGCCGCCGTCGGCGTGTTCCTCGAGGCGGCCCTCGAAGTGTTCCTGGGTAGCCCAATCCTGCACCAGGGGCAGCACGAGTTCGTGCCAGATTTGATCGAAGATCGGCACGGACGAGTCGAGGATGAACCGAATCTTGGAAATTCGCGGATTCGCGAGCGCGGGCTGCAGGAAGTTGCGGAATCCCTCCGGGTAGCAGACGCCTCCCAGCGGCACCTTGAACCAGTACATCATCCCCTTCCCGCGCTCGGCGAAATCCCGTCCGTCCCGGGCGACCGATTCCCACGAGCGGGTCAGCCGCAGCTGCTGCGGGGCGGTGGCGACGGCCGTCCTGACGGGCGGGGGCTGGTCCGGCCGCGCGATCTTTTCGCCGCGCAGCCCTTCCATCGGCTGCACGATGTTCGCGTTGTACGGTTCGAAGATCTCCAGCGCCGGCTCAACCGGTTTCAGCCGGTGCGGGCCGTGTTCCTTCCACGCGATGCGGGTCTTGGTAATCCAGCTGAAGGCATCGGTGTAGACGGACCGCGTAACGCAGATGTGCCCGCCGTCTCCCATCTGCATCGTCCGCGCCGCCCAGTCCACGTGCCGGCCGAACGCGTCCAGTTTGACCGCCCCGTTGGATTCCACCCGGACCTCACCCATGTCCATGCCGATCCGAACGCTGAGGTGCGGGTGGGCGTGCAACCGATCCTGGATCTCTACCGCGCGCTCTACGGCGGTCGACGGCTTGTAGAAGATCGCGAGGAGGCCGTCGCCGGTTGACTTGATCACCTCCCCCGCGCCGTCGCGGGTGATGATCGAGGTCAGCAGCGCGTCGTGTTCCTTCCGGAGACGCTGGAACGTCTGCTCATCCCACCGCTCGGCCATGCTCTCCTTCAACGCCGTGGAGCCCTGCATGTCGTCAAAGAAGATCACGACGAGGGAGGTGTCGTCCTCGCCGGGCGCGCCCCGGTCGGGCTCTGCTGCCGGTTCGACGCTGCTCATGTACGGTCAGGAATACGGCCCGGCGGGGGCGACTTCCTAGCGGGCGCATTTCTCCGCGATGATCGGAGCGGGACAGAACCCTTCTGATTCGTCCGGCGGGCCTACGTGAAGGGACAGGCGACGTCGCAGAAGGGATCGTTCGGCCCCGCCTGGGACTCGTCGGCGAAGTAGATTTCACGCGGCGAGGCCGCCGCGCGGTGATTGTTGCGCTTGATCCAGGTGTGCAAGGCGTCGTACGCGCCAAGGATCTCCGGAAAGTGGGTCTGCTCACGGGTGATCGTCGTGTATGCTTCCGTGCCGGCCGGCAGGTCAATGAGGCGGATGTCGCCGCTGGGCTCGAGGCTGCCGCGTTCGACCGGCAGGCAGACTTCCACCGGGCCGTTGCTGTCGTCGTTGACCTCGCCGTGGTAGATCACCATGCCGGGGCCGGCGACGGGGATGTCGTGCGCCGCAGCGTACCTGAACAGCCGCGCGAACGCCTCGTTGATGAAGGGGTCCAGGTCCTTCACGTACACCTCCTGCATGATGCCGACGGCCTGCCGCGCCGGTGTCTGCCGGGTCTTCACCTCAAGCGCCATCTCGCCGCCTCCTTGGATGAGTGCCCGCAGGTACGCCATGACCCGGCGGCCCTGCACGACGCGTGCTTCGACGTCACTCCCGTACGCGCCCGCCGCCGTCGGCGCTTCGACCACGTTCCGGATCACGTCCAGCGGCATGTCCAGTCGGCGCAGGAGCGCCACCAACCTGGCGGTGCGGAGCTGATCCGCCCGGTAGTAGCGATATCCTGACTCCGCGTCCACGTGCGCCGGCCGGAGCAGACCCAACCGGTCGTAGATGCGCAGCGCCTTCAGCGACAGCCGGGAGGCGGCGGCGAACCGCCCGATCGGGACCAGGTCCGGAGCGTCGGGCATCTGCGCGCATCGTACGCCCTGCCCCAAGGGCAGAGTCCACCCCCGGATGCTACCGGACGACAGTGATCGTGCCCCGCATGCCGAGATCGCGGTGCAGTTTGCCCTTCAGTTTCTCACCGCACCAGAACTGGATCGTCTGGGCGCGCGCCGTCTTCTTGACGGTAAATTCAATGGTCACGGTCCGCCCGGGCTCGAGTTCCACCTCTTCGACCTCGTCCGCTTCGACGTTCACCCCGCTGGCCCGGATCGCGATGTCCTCGACGGCAGCAAACAGGCCGGGCGAGACGAATTCATGATCCATCGTGCCCCGGTTCGTGATGCGCAGGGCAACGCGCCCGCCGGCTTTCAGGGCGATGCGAGAGGGTGTGAAGCTGAATTCCTTCGCTGTGACCGACACCGTCCTGACCATTTCGGCGGCCGGGGATACGGCGGACGGAATCAGTGCAACGGCCAGCACCAGCGCAACTGCAGATAGCCAACGCACGTTTCCTCACCTCCTCAACAGCGCATGTATACACCTCCGTTTCCCCGGGCGTGTCACAGCGCCGTCACGGTATGACAACATATGCTTGGTGGGCGGATGGGTGTCAAGGTGCTACCCCTCAGCGTGGCCTGCGCCGCGATCCTGCTGGTAACGGCGAATGCGTGGAGCGGCCCGGCTCCGGGAATCTACGACGGTACACCGGCCAGGCGGTCGACCTGTCCCAGGCCCTGGGGGACGTGCACGCGGGGCACATTGTCGTGATCGGGGAAGAGCACGACGACCGTCAGCACCATGAGAATGAGCTGGCGGTGCTGCGGGCGCTGCTGCGCCAGAGCCTGCGGGTGAGCGTGGGAATGGAGTTTCTCGCCTACCCGGATCAGCCGTTCGTGGACCGGTACGTGCGCGGGGACATGGCGGAAGCTGACTTCCTGAGTGCGGTGCACTGGGGCGGCGCGCCGTTTGCATGGTACCGGCCGCTGGTCCTCTTTCCCCGCGATGCCGGCGGGGAGACGGTGGCGCTGAATGCGCCCGAGGTACTGACGCGGGCGATCGCGCAGCGAGGGCTGGACGCGCTCTCGGATCAGGAGCGCGCGCTGCTGCCGCCGGAGTTTGCTCTGGGATCGGCGCTGTACTTCGAACGGTTCGCGCGAGAGGTCCAGCAGCACGGCGGGCTGTCCGAAGCGGCTGTCCGTGACTTCTTTGCCTCTCTCCGCCGCCGCAGCGGACGTTCGCAGTCAGCGTCGCCTTTCCACTGCCGGTTGTGAATCTCCAGGTGTCGGTCGAGCAGCCGCTGCGCTCATCCGGGTTTGCGCTCACCCCTGCCACCTCACGCACGACGGCGAGCGGCGGATTCGTCTACCATCTCTATGCCGAACAGCAGTGGCCCGCGGGAAAGGGCTGGAGCGTGCGCGGGGCGTACCGCAAGGATGACAGCGCTCCTTCGCTGGCGCCGGCAACGGTGTCTCCTCCGGCGGGCCCATCCGGTCTGCCGGTAGAAGGTGGTGGTTCGTTCTTCTGGCTGCTGGCCGCCATTGTCGGCCTGCTGGTGGGAATCGGGAGCTCGGTGCTGGTGGGGTACCTGCGCCGGCAGTCATCGCAGCGCCGCCGACCGGCGGGGGTCACCCGGCGGCGCCAGGGACCCAAGGCCCGGCGCGGTGACGAAGCGGGTCCGCCACGCTACTGCGCCCAGCGCGCCGGTCCGCGCGACTGGTTCTGCAGCAACTGCGGCCGCCCGCTGCCAAACCCCTCGTGAACTTCCGTGTGGTCATTGCGAGGTCCAAAGGACCGAAGCAATCTCGTGCTCATCCTCGGTGCGGCAGCGTCGCTGGTAACGACGGCCCCGCCTGCCGTCGCGGAACACGCGTACGTATTCCCGATTGCTCCCGCAAGCCAGGCGCGATTCGGGCCGTACCATCACGACTATCCTGCGACGGACATCCTCGCACCGCGCGGCGCGCGGTTCGTCGCGCCGACTCACGGCCGGGTGGACGAAGTCAGCCGGCGGGACCGCTGGAACCCACGCGTAAACAGCGGCGAGACACGCGGCGGGCTTTTTGTCTCGATCATCGGCGACGACGGCGTGCGGTACTACGGCTCTCACCTGCAGCGGGTCGACGCCGGCATTGAGCCGGCTGCCCGCGTCTCGGCCGGGCAGCTCCTCGGATGGATCGGTACTTCCGGTGACGCTCGAGGGACGGCTCCCCATCTGCACTTTGGGATCTCGTGTCCGCCGTCCATACCGCGATCACCGCAGGACTGGCAAGTTAGACGCGGGCAGATCTCCCCGTACCCGTACTTGACGCAGTGGCGGCGAGGCCGCACGCTCCGCCCCGCCCTCCCGGCGACGCTGTGCCGGAAGTCGTCGTGAATTGCAGGAGGTACGACTTACCCGGTGTATTCCTCTCCCGACTACCCGCGTGATCCCCCGGTCCGCCGGGCTGGATCAGCTCAAGGAGGACTCTGCCCATGACCAGAGTGACACGCCGCGCCTTTGGCGTCTTCGTTGCGGCGGTGCTTGCGACCGCGAGTCTGTGGACCACTAACTCCGGTCTGGCCGCTCCCGGTTCCCAGCTCAACAACCTCGGACTGAGAACCATCCCCTTCACGGTGATCAACAACTCAGGTCGTAGGGGCCACCTCTACATCTATGTGGTCGGCGAGGTGCCGAGCGCCGGCGGTAAGTCATACTACCTGTCCAAGGGGAACGGGGACCTGACGATTGTTCCCATGGCGGCGGCTCCCGGGGTCTCTCTCGCACTGGATCTCGGAGTCGCGACGACGACGACCATCCAACTGCCGCAGCTGCAGGCCGGCCGCATCTATCTGTCGATCGCCAAGCCGCTCCTGGTCACCGCAACGGCTCCGGGCGCTCCCCCGAGCGCGCCACCCGGCTGGGTACCGACGGATCCAAACTTCAACACCTACTTCGACTTTGCCGAGTTCACGTGGCTCGACGATTCGCCGCCGTCAACGTTCGCCTCGACGTGGGGCGGCAACGTCACCCAAGTCGACATGTTCGGGTTCCCGCTCTATCTGGTGCTCAGAGGGAAGAAAGACGATGGGACCGTGATCGTCAGAAGGGCCGGGTTCACCGGCGATACGGTGCGGAGTCAAATCTTCCAGCAACTCTGGCAGGCGGGGAATCCATGGAGAAAGCTCATCATGGGGGACACTCGGAGGTCCCAGCTCCGCATCGTCGCGCCCTACCACGGCATCGAAATGGGCGTGTTCCCGGCGAATTTTCTCGACGCCTACATCAGCCAGGTCTGGCAAACGTACACGAGTCAGGCGCTTGTCGGGCAGACGCAGGACCGGATCTACAGCGGCACGGTTGTCAACAATGAGCTGGTGTTCAACCAGACCGGCGGGCCGGGAGCCGATCCGCCGTTCAAGTTTAAGAAACCGACGACCAAGGACGCATTCGAAAATTCCATGCCGCCGATACCCAATCCACTCACTCCAGAGGGTGACCGCGCCCGCGCCATCGGCGCACTCCTTAGCGGCGGTATGATGCGGACGACCTTGGTCCAGCTCAGCAACCTGAAGGACTGCCGGACCCAGTTCTTCTACGTCAACGCGCCGATCAATGTGTACGCGAAGGCGTTCCACCAGTTCGGCGTCGGGCACCTCGCCTACTCATTCGGGTTCGATGACACGTGCGAGCAGAGTAGTTTCATCCAGATCCACGATCCGGAGGCCCTCAGCATTACGATTGGAAAATTCTGAGCGGAGTCGTTTCACCGGGGGGACTGTTCGAGCAACTGCTTCAGCGCGGTGAGAAGGTTTTCCCAATTGGCCTGGGAGTGATCGCGGGCCTGCTCGGTCGCGTTGTTGTCCTGCGACAGCGTGAGGACCGTGCGTGGGCCTTGGGCGGTCAGCGCGATCGTCACCGTGTGGTAGTTCTCAGGAATGTCCGGAAGCCCCGACAGGTTGCTCCAGTGGGTGTACTGCAGGAGGCGTTCTGGTTCCGCCTTCAGGATGACGCCTTTGTCCTCGTAGCGTTTGCCCTGCCACTCGCCCCGGAAGACGATCGGGCTTCCCGGCGTCCAGTCCGATTCGACGTCCGTGCCGAAGAAGTACTGCTTGACCATCGCCGGGTCGGTCAGCGCCTTCCACACGTCCGCGGCGGGGGCATCGATGGTTACTGAGGTTTTGGCGACGAAGCCCTTGTGCATGAGCTAAGTATGCCACGTGCCGAACCTGCCGACGTACTCGTTACTGCACCAGCCTACCTGGGAATCCCCCCAATGTGCAACACGGAGCGCCTCGGTCGCAGCCACCATAGTCCTGCGGCTATCGCGAATCCACGGAACGTATTGTACCTGAGGGAGTCGCTGAGAGTTCGGCACTTTTCTGGTCGCCTCCGTCATAGAATTGTCAATGGGACGCAACCTTTGGGCCGAGGCGGTCAACTGGGCGCGCGGGACCGCCGCGGAAGACGCACTGACCGAAGGGGGAGCGAGATGCCAGGTTCGCGCGGGGTCATCAATCCACGACTGAGAGATCCATTGGCGGACCGGCTTTGCCGGGCTCTGCTCACACTGAAAAGCGTCGACGAATGCTACCGGTTCCTGGAAGATATCTGCACCGTTGGAGAGGTCAAAGCGATGGCACAGCGGCTCGAGATCGCGCGTCTCGTCTACACCGGGCATACCTATGACGAGGTGGCACGGCGCGCCCACGCCAGCAGCGCGACGATCAGCCGGGTCCGCCGGTTCCTCGAGTACGGCGCGGATGGGTACCGGCTCGTTCTCGACCGCCTCGGCTTCCACCGCGCCGGCTAGCAGCCCTCCCCGAGCTCGATTTGCTGTTTGACAACCCTGCTGCCGTCCTGGTATCGTATGGGAAGTTTTCGTACTTCCCTGCTTTAGTCAGATAAAGAGGAGAAGAGAGAAAGAAAGGGCCCGACACTCCTATGCACCAGTCTGTCCCAACGCGGTGGCAACAGGTCCCTTCGGGCATGCGCGACATCCTGCCCGCCGATCAGGCCAGGCGGCAGACAGCGGTGACGGCGCTGCGTGACGAATTCGCGCGCTGGGGGTATCGCGAAGTCGCCACTCCGACCCTCGAATACCTGGATACGTTCGTGCGGGGTGCCGGCCAAGGAGTGACCGATCGGCTCTTCAAGATCGTGGATCGCGGCGGCGCACTGCTGGCGTTGCGGCCGGAGATGACCGTGCCGATCGCGCGGCTTGCGGCCACGAGGATGCTTGCGGACGCCACCCTCCCCCTGCGCCTTTCCTACGTGGCGCCGGTTTTCCGGGGGCAGGAGGCAGGGAGCAGGATGCGGGAGTTCGTGCAGGTCGGCGTCGAGTTGATCGGCGTACCCGGTATGGACGCCGATGCGGAGGTGATCGCGCTAGCACTCGCCGCGCTGCGGCGGGCGGGTGCGGCGGGAACTGTTGCGCACATCGGGCACCTCGGGCTGCTCGCCGAGTGGTTGGACGCGCTGCCCGAAGACCAGCGGGATGACGTGCGGACCCGATTGTATCGCAAAGAATTCGTGCAGATTGACGACGGCGTGGGGGACGCCGAGTTGTCGGCGCTCTTGCGCATCCTCCCCGATCTCCACGGGCCGGGAGCGCTGGAGCGAGCCGAACGGTTTGCGATCTCCCCGCGGAGTCGCGCCGCGCTCGATGAGCTGGCGGCCGTGTTCGACCGGATGGCCGAGTATGGATTTGCGGATGCGGTTGAGATCGACTTCGGCATCCTCAGAGATTTCAGCTACTACACCGGGATAGTCGTCGAGGCCTACGGGGCGGGCACAGGATATCCGGTGCTGGGCGGGGGTCGATACGACACGCTGCTGGGCCGATTTGGGCCTAACAGTCCGGCCACGGGATTTGCGATCGGATTGGATCGGATGGTCGATACTATCCCGCAAACGCCCACATCTGCGGCCGATCTGATTCTCGCAGGTAACACCACCGACCGGGCCCGGCTGGTCGCCCTGGCGACAAAACTTCGGAACGACGGAATGCGCGTCGTCATGGCGGTCGGATGCTCGTGGGCTGAGGGTCTGAGGCTGGCGCGGCACGCGCCCGCGGCCTGGCTTGCCTGTCCGGATGGATCTGGCGTCCGATTGCATGAGGTGGACAGCGGACGGGACGTGGTGGCCGACGCTGATGAAATCGGGGCAGTGATCGCCGAGAACCAACGGAAGATGACCACATGGATGCGCTGACGTTGGCGGTACCATCGGGGAGGTTGTTCTCCGATGCCGTCGCCCTCCTTCGACGACTGGGGTGGCTGGAGACCATGCCCGATGGACGCAGCCTGGTCGTCGACGGCGCTGCGGGTTTCCGCATGATCATTACCAAACCCGCGGATGTACTCACGCTCGTTGAGCACGGGGCCGCCGATGCGGGCATCACAGGCAAGGACATCTTGCTCGAGCAAGAGCGTGATGTCTACGAACTTGTTGATCTTGCGTTTGGCCGCTGCCGGGGGGTGGTGGCGATGCCGCCGGCCGTCGGCGAGGACCTATGGGGGCGGCCGTCGCTGCTCCGCGTCGCCACGAAGTACCCGCGCATCGCCTCCCGGTACTTCGCTGCGCAGCAGCGCGCGGTCGAGGTGATTGAACTGCACGGTTCAGTGGAGCTGGCGCCGCGCGTGGGTCTGGCGGATGCGATCCTCGATGTCGTCATGACCGGCACCACGCTGCGCGCGAACCGGCTGGTAGAGGTGGCCGAAGTGTTTCGGTCGTCCGCCCGGCTGGTGGTGAATCGGGTCAGCCTGCGAACCAAGGCGGCGGCCGTGCGCCGGATTGTCGGGCAGATGAAAGGGGCGGAGGCACGGTGACGGTGCGCGGAGAGGTCATGGAGATCATCCCGCTGGAGCCCGGATCCGCGCGCCTCGAGGCGATGTTGCACCGGGCGAATGCACCGGCGATCGGGCCGCAGGTCCTCGAGGTCGCCCGGCGGGCGTTTGATAGCGTGCGAGAGCGTGGCGATCGTGCCCTCGTCGACTACACGGCGCACTACGACGGCGTTGCCTTGACACCCAGTGACCTGATTGTAACCCGCGACGAGATCTCCGCCGCGCGCGATAAGATCCCGGGATCGCTCTATAACATTCTGACTGCAGCGGTCGATCGCGTCCGCGCCTTCAACGAGCGACTTCGGCCTGCGTCGTGGCAAGAAGAGGCGGCGCCCGGGATGCTCACGGGCGTGCAGTACACGCCGCTGGAAGGAGTTGGCATCTACGTTCCGTCGGGGAAAGGTCGCTTTCCATCGACCTGCATCATGTTGGTTGTTCCTGCTCAAGTCGCAGGCGTGCGCAATCTTTCAATGGTCGTTCCTCCACGCCGCGACGGACTCGTAGATCCGGCGCTGCTCGCCGCGTGCGATCTCCTTGGCGTAGACAGGATCTACCGCTGTAATGGCGTCGCCGGTATCGCCGCCTTAGCGCTGGGAACCGAGACGATCACCGCCATGCCCGCGATTGTCGGCCCGGGGAATCCCTACGTCGTCGCCGCTCAGATACTCGCTCAGCTTGAAGGCGTACGCATGCTGGCGCACCTGGGCCCCACTGAGGCCGTGGTGCTGGCCGACGCCGCGGCGGATCCTCGACGCGTGGCGCTCGACCTGCTAAACGAAGCGGAGCATGGGACCGACTCCGCCGCGATTCTGGTCACTGACAGCGCTGCCCTGGCCCGCGAGGTGGCGACACTGCTGCCCGAGCTCATTGACAGGCTGCCCGAGCCCCGCAGGGGATTTGCCGCCGCCGCGTTGCGGGGGGGTGGCGGCATTGTTCTGGCGCCCTCGTGGGATGATGCGCTCGCCTTCGTCAGCCGGTACGCGCCCGAGCATCTGCAGCTTGCCACCCGCGACCCGGCTCACGTAGCCACGAAGATCCAGCATGCAGGAGAAATCCTGCTGGGGCAGCAGACGCCGTTTTCCGCCGGCAACTATGCGATCGGCGTGCCGGCGGTCCTTCCGACCGGTGGCACAGCGGCCGTGGACTCCGGGATCACCGTGCTGTCATTTCTCAAGGTCACCTCAGTCGCTGGGCTCGACGCCACCGGCTTAGCCGCCGTCCGACCTGTGGTCGAGGCACTGGGCAACTATGAGGGATTCCCGGCACACGTGATGGCGGTGATCGAACGATGAGCTGGATCCCATCGATGTCGGTCAAGGCACGCCCGGAGATTGAGCTGCTCACGGCATACCGCCTCCCGCAGACGGCAGACGTGAAGCTCAATCAGAATGAGAGTCCGGACGATTGGCCGGTGGAGCTCAAGGCAGACGTGTTGCGAGAGCTGGAACGCTTACCCTGGAACCGCTATCCACCCGTCGATGCGCGGCCGCTACGAGAGGCCCTAGCTGCCGTTGTCGGAGTGTCACCAGGTATGGTCGCCGCGACGAACGGGTCGAACGAAGCCCTGCTGGCCCTTGTGCAGGCTTTCGCTTCAGGCCGGACGGTCGTCACTACCGTGCCGGGCTATTCCATGGTGCCGGTTCTGGCCGTCGTCGGTGGCGCCAGAGTGCAACAGGTCCGGCTGCGGCAGGATTTCTCGCTCGATGTCGAGGCGATGCGAGCGGCCGTCGCGCGTCCGGAAGCGGCACTGACGGTCATCGCCTCGCCGAACAACCCCACCGGAAACCGATTTGACAGTCTGGGGATCGAAGCCGTGCTGGATGCCGCGGCGGGACTGGTGGTTGTGGATGAGGCGTACGGAGATTTTGTCGACGAGTCGTTTGTGTCCGACGTCCGCAGTCGCCCCAACCTTGCAGTAGTACGGACGTTCTCCAAGGCGTTTGGCCTGGCGGGAGTGCGCGTCGGCTGGATCATAGGTTCTGAAACTGTTATCGCAGCGGTGGGCAAGGCGCTGCCCCCGTACAACCTCAGCCTCTTTGCGCAGGAGACCGCTCGCGCGGCACTGAGGCGTCCGGACCTGATGAGTGCCCGAGTCCAGAGAATCGTGGACGAACGACGGCGGATCGAAGGCGGTCTGCGCGCGCTTGCCGGGGTCGAGGTGTTTCCAACCGAAACCAACTTCGCGCTGTTCCGTACCCCCTATAGTGCAGCCGGGGTGTTCGAGGCATTGCTGCATCGGGGGGTGCTTGTGCGCGATGTGTCGCGGGTGCCGCTGCTGGATCGATGCCTCCGCGTGACCGTCGGGACACCACGGGAGAACGACTGCTTTCTTGACGCGCTAGGCGCCGCCCTGGAGGAGACGAGATGAGTCGGGTCGGGCAGGTAACTCGCACGACGTCGGAGACAGGGGTCTCGGTGTCGATTGATCTCGAGGGAAGTGGCGAAGTGTCGGTCGATACCGGCGTGCCGTTCTTCGACCACATGCTCAGCCAGTTCGGTACTCATGGTCGGTTCGATGTGCGTATTGATGCCCGCGGCGACCTGGACGTTGATGCCCACCATACGGTGGAGGACGTCGGGATCGCGTTGGGGCAGGCGGTGCGCGCGGCTGTTGGCGACGGCCGCGGGATCGCGAGGTACGCCTCGCTGCACGTTGCCATGGACGACGCGCTGGTCCTCGCCGCCATCGACGTCGGGGGACGGTCGTTCCTCCACTACGGCTTGCCGGCGCAGCGGGTGATGCTGGGCACGTTCCCATCGGACCTCAGTGAAGAATTCTTCCGCGCGTTCGTCACGCACGCCGCTGTGACGCTGCACCTGGTATCCGAGCACGGCCGCAATACGCATCACATCATCGAAGCGGCATTCAAGGGCGTCGGCATCATGCTGCGGGCCGCCACGCAAGTGATCCGCGACGACATTCCGTCGACAAAGGGGCGGTTGTGAGATGGACCCCCTCCGGGTTGCAATCATCGACTACGACGCGGGCAACCTGCGCAGCATCGCTACGGCACTCACCCTGGCCGGGGCGGACGTCGTCCTTGCGCGCACGCCACAGGAGGCAGGGGGCTGCGACGCCGTGCTCCTCCCCGGCGTCGGTGCGTTCGGTGCGGCCATGCAGCGGCTGGAAGCCGCGGGGTTTCCTGCGTGGCTCCGCGGCCAGGTGGATGCCGGCGTCCCCTTGATCGGTGTGTGCCTTGGGATGCAGATGCTGTTCGATTCGAGTGAAGAGAGTGATGGCGTACGCGGTCTTGGCCTGCTCAAAGGGGACGTCGGCCGGCTGCTGCCGGGACTGAAGATTCCGCACATGGGGTGGAATCAGATCGTCTCGCGCGGCGGACCATTCGATGCCGTGGATCGAGAATTTGTCTATTTTGCCCACTCGTACGTCGCCCGGCCGGCCGACGCGGCGGTGATCGCGGCGATCGTACGCTATGGTACGGAGTTTCCCGCTGCGGTGCGGCGTGGGCGCGTCCTGGGTGTGCAGTTTCACCCCGAGAAAAGCGGTGCGGTCGGACAGCGGCTGCTCCAGGGCCTCATCGCATGGTGCGCCGACGTGCGCGCGGCCCCATCTGTCACCTGAATTCCATGCTCATCCTTCCTGCGATCGATATTCGAGGAGGTCGCTGTGTGCGGCTCGTCCAGGGTCAGCCGGCGGCTGAACTCCACCTTGCCGACGACCCGGTCGAGGTCGCCAGCAGGTGGCAGAAACTTGGGGCACACTGGCTGCACGTTGTCGATCTGGACGGCGCATTTGCCGGCCGTCCGGTGCAGTCGGACCTGATCGCCAGCATCATTGCGACCGCGGACATTCCAGTACAGGTGGGCGGTGGGTTCCGCACGATCGGCGATGTTCGCCGGGCTCTTGCTGCTGGTGCGACACGTGTTGTGTTGGGTACGGCGGCGATGACGCTTGCTCCGCAGGCCGCCGCGGACTTCGGTGACAAGATTGCCGTGGCCCTCGACGCGAAGGATGGACGCATCGTCACAGACGGGTGGACGGTCCAGACCGCAGGCGATCCCGTCGCTGTGGGTGGGACGCTCGCCGCGGCCGGCGTGCGCTGGTTCATTCTCACCGACGTCTCTCGGGATGGCATGATGGCTGGTCCGAACCTCGACGCGGTGCGCGCGTTTCACAAGCAGATCCGCAGCTCCCTCATCGTTGCGGGAGGGATCACCACCGAAGACGACCTCGCGTCGATCGAAGGCGCAGGAGCGGCGGGGGCCATTCTGGGGCGTGCGCTGTACGAAGGGCGGCTGGATCTCCAGCGGGTGCTGGCGCGATGGGGAGACGGGAATGCTGACTAAGCGGATCATCGCCTGCCTCGACGTCCGAGAGAGCCGGGTGGTCAAGGGCGTGCACTTTATCGATCTTGCCGATGCCGGCGATCCGGTCGAACTCGCGTCGCGGTATGAGGCAGAAGGGGCGGATGAGATCGTGTTCCTCGACATCACCGCGTCGGTGGAAGGCCGCCGGACGATGCTCGACGTCGTCCGCCGCACGGCGGAAGCGGTCTTCATCCCCCTGACCGTGGGGGGAGGGATCCGCGCGATCGAAGATATCCGCGCACTCCTACTGGCCGGCGCGGACAAAGTCGGTATCAACACAGCCGCCGTGGGCCGACCGGAACTCATTTCCGAAGCAGCGGAACGGTTCGGCAGTCAGTGCGTCGTCGTGGCGATTGACGCGGGCCGAGGCGGTCAAGAGTGGGAGGTCTATACGCACGGCGGCCGCAGGCCGACCGGACTCGACGCGGTCGGATGGGCACACCGGGTCGCCTTGCTGGGTGCGGGCGAGATCCTGCTCACCAGTATCGATCGGGACGGCACCCGGTTCGGATTCGATCTTGCGCTGACGAGAGCCGTTGCAGATGCCGTGCCGATTCCCGTCGTGGCGTCCGGTGGGGCAGGGTCGTCCGCAGATTTCCTGGAGGTGTTCAACGAAACACTGGCCGATGCTGCGCTTGCGGCGGGAATTTTTCACCGTCGTGAGCTGACTGTCGCGGTGATCAAGGCATTTCTCGATGCGCACGGCATCCCGGTACGTCCTCCTACCGGCGCGAGAGGGGCAGCATATGGATGAAGTCCGGTTCGGCGAAGAGGGGCTGGTGCCGGTGATCGCCCAGGACGCGACGACCAGCCGGGTGCTGATGCTCGCCTACATGAACGAGGAGGCGTTGCGGCGGACACAAGAAACCGGGGATGTCTGGTACTGGAGTCGCTCCCGGCAGCAGTTATGGCGAAAGGGAGAGACCTCGGGCCACGCGCAGCGGCTGCGAGAGATCAGGATCGATTGTGATGGTGATGCGCTGCTGATATTCGTTGATCAGACTGGGCCTGTCTGTCATACGGGAGCAACGTCGTGCTTCTTTCGCCGCATCCCCGATGACGGTTCCACCACTGGGGCGGGCTCCGGAGCTGGGATCTTCGACGACCTGTTTGCGCTCCTAAAGTCGCGGCGTGCGGAAATGCCGGGAGGGAGTTACACGGCATCGCTGCTTCGCGGTGGACTGGAGGCGGTCCAGGCAAAGGTGTTGGAAGAAGCGGAGGAGATGGTTCGTGCGGCCCGCCGAGAATCCGACGAACGCGTGACAGAGGAGGCGGCAGACCTCGTCTACCATACCTGGCTACTCCTGGTACAGCGGGGTGTCGAGCTCGACGCGGTCCGGCGGGAGCTGGAGCGGCGGCGTGGCCGTTAGACTTGTCGTGCTGGATTGCGACCTGACGTTGTGGGACCATCCAAACGTGTCAGAGCTGCGGTCTCCGTTCACTCGCGCGGACGACGAGACCGTCGTAGATGCTGATGGTATCCAGGTCCGGCTGTTCCCGGGCGCCAAGCCGCTGCTGAAGGGACTGCGGGAACGCGGCGTACTGATTTCTATTGCCAGCTGGAATCGGCCGGAACCCGTCTTCGAGATCCTCCTGCTCCTGGACCTTGTCGACTTCTTCACGCGGCCGAAAGTCGAGTTCCACCCATATAAGGAGAGGACAATCACGGCGCTTCTGGACGAGTTGCAGTCCGAGGGGATCGATCTAATGGCGGACCAAGTTCTTTACGTCGATGATCGGGCGCTCCACTTAAGGCGGGTGAAGCTTGCAGTCGGACCCGTTCACACTCTTCAGCCGGGGACGGATATCACGGACCTGCGGCAGGTGCTCGAGTTCGTCGACTCCCACTTAGTTTGAAACGGCACGGACTTTCAGTGCTTCGTTGTCGTTCACCATCGGGGGTGTACTCGATGGTCAGAACGTGCCGCGGGACGCGCTGCGCCAGGGCCTGCAGCAGCGCCCCCCTGGCTGGTCGTCTTCCCATGTCCGGTAGGCCCGGTAATGATGAACAGTCCCGCCGGCCGCTGCACGAGCGAGAGGGCTACATCAGGCAGGCCGAGCTCTCCGGGATGCGCCGGGGACGTACCGGTCAGGTAGCGGATGGTCCCGTCGGACAAGTCAGCGGTACTGAAAGCGGCAGAAGGCGAAACCGCGAATTCCCAGGACTATAAAGGGGTTTGAGTGGTGGGCCGTGAGGGACTCGAACCCCGCAACACCGTCGGTCGCCGCGACCCCCACGCGTTCTGGACGCGCGGGGCCCCCGAAAGGAATTTGACGTCGCGGCTCCCTCCTCGGAGGGTCTAGCCCCTCCGAATCCTCCCCTTACCACTTGGGGGAGTTACACTCCCCCTCTCCCCCCTCGGCGTCGTGCGTTCGTTCCCCATCACACCAAGGAAGCACAAGTACCAAACTGCGGTACCTGTGCTTCCTTGGTGGGCCGTGAGGGACTCGAACCCCACCACGCCGTCGCTCGGCGCGATCCCCAGGTGCCTATAGCACCTGGGGCCCTCAGCGGACACCATATCGCGCCTTCGCTCCTCATAGGGGCTCCGCCCCCCTGATCCTCGCTGAAAGCGTCTGACGGGAGAACACGCAGCTCGTGGGCTCGGTCACCCCAACTACCTGAGGGAGTACCTCCCTCAGACTCCCTCCGGCGTCGTGGGTTCGCTCACCGTACCACCAAAGAATGCCACGTACCAAAAACCAGTACCTGGCATTCTTTGGTGGGCCGTGAGGGACTCGAACCCCCGACGCCCGGGTTAAAAGCCCGGCGCTCTACCCGCTGAGCTAACGGCCCGCTCCCGAGAATTCTATCATGAACGATTAGCCCAGTTGAGTCATTGCGCTCCGATCGAAAGATGTGGCAGAATCCGGGCCGACCCAAGATCGGTGCCAGGCACCGCGGCATTGGGTTTGCCTCGCACCGCCTACGATCCCATGTCCGCGCGGGCTCGTTCCGCGGGATGCAAAGGGAGCGAGACGTCGCCTGCGAATGCCCGTTCCGACATGACCACGCCGCGCCCGTCTATGATTGCGCGCCTGCGCTACGCGTTTGACAACACGATGTCGCGCGGCGCGCTGGCGATGATCGGCTGGCTCGCGATGTTGTCCGCGTTGGTGGTGATGCTCGCCGCGGCCGTCGTCTCCGTCGCCGGCATCGCCCCCGGCGACGCCGAGCGGGTCGGGTTCGTGGAGGCGGCGTGGCTGAGCCTGATGCGCACGCTGGATCCCGGCACGATGGGCGGTGACACCGGAT
>DASYRL010000025.1:0-31706 GCA_036004445.1 bacterium | reverse complement strand
AGCCGGCGAAGCCGGCCGTCCTCGTCAACGACGTCCACCACGCACCAGTCCGCGATCCGATCGACGGCGAGGTGAGCAATCGCGCGCAGCGTCGTCTCGTAGTCGAGCGTGCTCGCCAGCTGCCGGCTGGCCTCGTTGATGAACTGCAGCGTCCGCTCGCGTTCGTCGACCGAGCGGGCCATCACGCCCATGCCCTCGGCCAGCTGCGCGACCTCCGCGGGACCGCTCGGTTGGATGATCCGCGGAGTCTCTCCACGCGCGATAGCGGCAGCGGACCTGGCCAGTCCTTCCAGCGGGCGGACCAGCCAGCGGGCGATGACGACGAACAGGCTGAGCGCCAGCAGCATCACCGCCGAAATCGCGATGACTTGTTCGAGGACCGGGTCCCGCAGCGCCGCCTGCAGCGGCGCCAGCGGCCGCGTGAGCACAATCGCCCAGCGCGTACGGGTCACCGGCACCATGGCGCCGAACGCCGCGCCGCTCGAGAACGGCGCGGCGTCGCCGATGAGATGAACGGGACGGCCCGCGAGTACTTCCCGGACCGAGGGCAGCGCACTGAGATCGGGAACCGCGCTCCGTTCAGGGAAGTGCGTGCTGTACAAGACGTTCCCTTCGTCGTCGAGCAGGGTGACCATCGCGTCGGCCGGCAGGGTGGCGCGGAGCCTGGCCATCAGGCTCGGTGGATAGAATGCCACGATGAGGTACGCCCGTGTGTGACCGGCGGTATCGACGACCCGCCGCCCGAACGCGATCGTGGTCTGACCGCTGGCGATGCCCTTGATCCCGTGGCTCCACGTGGTCTGCTCCCCCGCCCGCAGCCGCTGCAGATAGGGACGCTTGGAAAGGTCGAGCCCGATGCCTTCCCCCGATGCCGAGGCAATCACATGCCCCTGCAGATCAGTCAGGAACAGGGCGCGCAGCGTCGTATAGTTATCGCGGATCGCCTTGAGGTAGGGACCAGTGCGCTGGTGGGATAGACCGGGCTCGTTGCCCAGCGCGAGCGCCGCCGCGAGCGTCGTCCCCTCCAAGTCTTGGACAAACCCGTCGACCTGCGCCGCGACGGTGCGGCTGATCGCGACCGCGTTCTCGATCTCGGCGCCCTCACGTTCGGCGGTGAGGTCACGATACGTGAGGAACGTGAAGAACATCACGGTCAGAAACAGGACGGCCACTGTGAGCGTCAGACTTGTGGTCAACCGCCATCGGCTCGGCCCGAACCTCATCGTGCTGGTCACCTCGTCCACGGCATCGGATCGACGTGCACCCCGTTGATGCGGAACCCCCAATGCAGGTGGGGTCCGGTCGATAGTCCGGTGCTGCCGACCCGTCCGATTATTTCCCCACGCCGGACCCGCTGCCCGGCGCGGACGAAGACCTTCGATTGATGCAGGTAGGACGTGACGATTCCCATCCCGTGGTCGAGCAGCACGGCATTGCCCGACAGGGGCAGGGATCCGGCCAGCCGCACAATGCCATCATTCGCCGCGTACACCGGAGCGCCCGCCGGAGCCGCCAGGTCAACGCCGCGGTGAAACCCCCGGATCTGCCCCTGATACATGCTGACGACGCCATACGGCGAGGTGACGGCTCCGCGTACCGGAATCCGGAACGGGCCCTGCCAGAACCGCTCCGCCGACAGGGTCCTCAGGGCGGCCGCTACTTTGCGCCCCTCTTCTTCTGCCAGCCGCGGGTCGAGCAGGTTCCGCCGGTCCGGCGCGAGGGTGATGCGCCGGACTGGAAAGGCGACCCGGCGAACCGTCAGTCCCGCTCGCACGGCCACCCCCGTGCCCGAGGGCCCCGACGCTTCGACCGTGAGCCCGCGGCGGCCCGGCGCGGTAAGCGGATCGGTTCCCAGGAAGGTCCGCCAGACTCCGCCCGATTCGTACAGCGGCCACGTCCGCCCGGCAAAGCGCACCCAGGCCCGCGACGCGCCGAGGCCGCTGACGACCACCTCCACCGTGCCGCCCTGCGGCACCACTGCGGGCGAGACGGAAATCCGAACCCCCTCACCCCCACCCTCTCCCCAACGGGGAGAGGGCAGGGTAAGGGCAGCGGCGACCGCCAGAACCCCAAGAAGTACCCGCCCGATCACGCGACCGGCACTCCGTGCCTGCGCAGGATCTCGCGCACCCGTGCCAGCGGGAGCACCGGCGCCCGGTGGCCGCCGCGGCCCCCGACGGGCTCAGCCATGAACAAGGCGTTGAGAATTGCCTCCTCTGCCGTTTCTACGGTGGCTCGAAACAGCAGGTTCATCGCGTCGCGCTCGATCCGTGTTTGATTCGGGGAAACGGTGAAGGCCACGGCCAGATCGCCGCTGGTCCACCCGCTGATCCCGCCGGTCCGCGCCATCCCCAGGAAGCACCGCCACGCCAATCGCCGCAGGTCCGTCGCCGCCAGCGGCGCATCGGTCGCGACCACGAAGACGCATGACCCGCGTCCCTCGCCGGTTCCTCGATCCACAGTGCCCGGCACCGCAGCCCCCAGAGTATCTGGCACCGTGAGCAGCTCCCGGCCCACGGGGATCCCGGCCACCAGCAGGTCACCGGGAAATCCGAAGTTTGGCACGACCAGCACGCCCAGCGCGTAGCCACTTTCGGTGACGCGCGAGGCGGTACCGATCCCGGATTTGAACCCCTGGCAGCGCATGCCGGTGCCGGCGCCGACGCATCCTTCTTCAACCGGACCATCTGATGCGGCGCGCAGGGCCGAGCGGACCTCGCCTTCCCCCACGGCCCGGGCCCGCGCATCGCTGAGATACCCGTCGAAGCACTCCAGCACGATGGGATTGATGGTATCGGTGACGCCGATACTGGAGTGTCCTTCCATCATATAGGTGAGCAGCGCGTCGGCCACGCGAGGCACGTTCAGCGTGCTGGTTAGGAGGATGGGAGTCTCGAGGGTGCCGAGTTCCTCGATCTGCATCAGGCCGATCGACTTCCCGTACCCATTGAGCACCGCGGCGGCGGCCCTCACCTTGTCGCGGTAGGGATCGTCGGTCCCCGGCACGACGGCCGTGATGCCGGTCCGCAGCACGCCGCCGGTCATCGAGGCGTGGCCAACGCGGACGCCGGTTACGTCGGTGATGGCGTTGTGCGGACCCGCGGGGAGGATCCCGAAGGCAGGCAGGACGTCGCGCAGACGGGGCATGAGCGCTCAAATGTTGGATTGCGCCCGGGTGCCGGAGATTTCCTGCCTGGCCCCGTACGAACCTGGTCCGACAGGCACTGCATTGATCGCAGGCGGGGTCGCCCAGGTTCGTTCGGGGCTGGCACGAAGGATGCTTCATGATGAGGCAGGTGCCACGACGCGTCAGTCCGCAACTGCTCAGCCTGCTCCTGGTGGCGGCGCTGGTCGCCGTTGCTGCGATGAGTTATGCCGTGCTGCTGCCCCAGCGGCAGGCCTCTCCACGCCCCGCGGTAGCGTTTGGCGATCCCGCCGTCGTTCGCACGATTGCTGCGCTCGGCATCGGACTGCTGATTGTCATTACCATCTGGCAGGTCAGGACCCGGATGCGCGTCGCCGGCGAGCTCCGCATGCTGGCAGCGATGGCCGATCGGCTGCGACGCGGAGACGCCGCGGCGCACTCTGGTTTGGACGCGGAATCCGGGGACGTCGGCACCCTGGCGAGGGCGCTGGATAGCCTCGCCGGTGTGGTCGAGCGGGAACGGGCCGACATCGCCGCGCAAGACCGCGGCCGCCGGCTGCCGGCGGATCTGAGCGCCTCGGTGTTGGATGCAGAGCCGCACGCCGTGGTGTTAATGGACCACCTCGGCCGCATCACGGAATTCAACCGCGCCGCGGAACGGCTGTTTCGGTACGCGCGCGCCGACGTCCTCGGTCGCCCGGTGGCCGAGCTGCTCGTCCCGCCGCTGCTGCGGCACCGCCACCTCCAGGGGTTCCAGCGGTACATGTCCACCGGAGAGTCAACGATCCTGGACCGACCGGTGCAGTTTGCGGCGATGCGCGCCGACGGGACCGAGTTTCCGGTCGAACTCACGGTCAGCCGGGTGAACCGCGATGCGCCTCCGATGTTCGTCGCGTTCATCCGGGACATTACCGAGCAGACGAGGGCGGAGGCGGCGCTGCGGGAGAGCGAGGAACGCCTGCGGCTGATGGTCGCCGGCGTGCAGGATTATGCGATCTACCTGGTCGATCCCGACGGCCGCGTCACGAGCTGGAATGCGGGCGCCGAGCGGATCAAAGGCTACACCGCGGAGGAAATCATCGGGCAGCCCATCTCGCGGTTTTACACGTCGGAGGACATCACCTGGCTGAAGCCGGAGCGCGCGCTCGAAACCGCGGCCGCGACGGGGAAGTTCGAAGACGAGGGATGGCGGCTGCGGAAAGACGGCTCGCGCTTCTGGGCCAGCGTACTGCTCACGGCGCTGCGCGATCAGAGCGGCAGGCTGCGCGGGTTCGTGAAGGTCGTCCGGGACGTCACCGCGCGCCGCGACGCCGAACTCGCCCTGCGCAGCCGTGAGCTCGAGCTCCAACGGTCCAATGCGCTGATCACCGCGCTGGCGCGCGTGGCGGCGCGCATCGCCGCCCGCGCCGATCCCGACGCCGTGTTTGAGACGCTGGGCACCGAGCTGCGCAACCTCGAGATGACCTGTGTCATCGCGACCCTGCGCGGCGGGACCGACCAACTGTTCGTGCGCTACCTGTCCGTCACGCCGACGGCCGTGCAGGTGGCGGAGAAACTGTCCGGCGTGCGGATGCGGGACTTTCCCATCCCGCGCGAGCGCTTCCCACTGTTCGGCCCGATGATCGACCGCGGAGAGGCCGGGTGGGTTCCCGATGGTGCAGCCATGGCGGCCCAGGTGATCCCGTGGGTTCCCGGGCCGGTCGTCGCCCAGGTCATGCGATCGGTCAACATGCCCCCGGGCACCCCGGCGATCTACGCGCCGCTGGAAGTCGAGGGCCGGGCGATCGGCTTCATCTCGGTGTGGGGCCCCAACCTCCAACAGCGCGACGTCCCGGCGCTGACGGTCTTCGCCGGCCAGGTCGCGGCCACGCTGGAGCATACGCGGCTCTTTGACGAGTTGCGCGCGAGCAACGACCGGGCGAGAACCACGGTGCACCGGCTGGTGGAGCGCCAGGACACGCGGCGGCAGCGGATCGCGGAGCAGTTGATCGAGGAAATCGCCCCACGTCTGGAGCAGGAGCAACCGGACCTCGCGACACCCATCCGAGAACTCGCCTTGACCCTCTGGCCGGTGCAGCTGGAGGCGCAGGGTTTCGTTCCGGCGCTGCAATGGCTCGTGAACTACTACACGATACGGGGCGGCCTCACGATCGCGTTCACGCAGGATGGGCTGGACGAACCGCTCGACCTCACGCTTCAGGTGATCGCGTACCTCACCGTCCAGGAAGGTCTCGAAAACGTCTCCCGGCACGCGCAGACCAAAGCCGCAGACGTCCGGATCGTGCGGACGACGGACGCTCTGACCATCCAGATCGAGGATCGGGGCACCGGCTTCAATCCCCAGGCGGTCGCCGAACGCGGCGAACGCGGGCTGGCGGGGCTGCGTGACCGCATTGCCACTTCGGGCGGGCAATTGGTCGTCGAGTCGTCGGTCGGCCGAGGGACGCGGATCAGAGCAACGCTGCCTGTTCCCTGAAAGACCTCGTCCGGAGTTCCACCGCCCGCCCCCCTGACGACCGGACAAGGAATGAATGGTATCCCCCACTTACACGGAAGTTCAATAGCAGTATGCTTGTAGGAATCACTAGATTTCAGCGAGTATTATTCATCTCATGTGACCTCGCGTGTGACGGATGCAGAAATGTCCGGAACCGGTGACGGCGGGGGGTCGAGCGAACTCTCTGGTGCCGTGCTCGAGTCGGCCCCCGATGCCGTCGTGGTCGTTGATCAGGCCAGCCGCATCATGGTCATCAACACCCAGGCCGAGCATCTCTTCGGCTACCAGGGTAAGGAACTGCTGGGTCAGCCCCTAGCGATACTGATCCCCGAACCGTATCGACGGGTGCATGCCTCACACGAGGCGGGCTACTTTGCCTATCCGCGGACTCGGCCCATGGGCACCCAGCTCGACCTGACGGCACGCCGGAAAGACGGTTCAACCGTTCCTGTAGAGATCAGCCTCGGCCCACTCAGGTCACAGCATGGCATCCTGGTGATCGCGGTCATCCGCGATGTCACCGAGCGCAGGCGGTTGGAGCAAGAGCGGGCCGCGGCGATTCGGAAGCAGACGGAAGCGGATTTGCTTCAGCGGACCCGATGGCAGGAGGCGCTGAGCGCCCTCATCGTCGACGCATCCGGGACCGATAACGTGGGACGCATCATGAACATCTCCCTCGACCAGGCGCGCCGGGCGCTCGATGTCGACGCCGCAGTGATCTGGCTCGGCCGCCGCTTTCAAGCCGTTGGGGTGGCGACCGAGGTGGCCGCAGTCGTGGACCGCGGCACACGGGAGGCTGGCCTCGAACTCGCGCTGGGAGATCTCATCATCGAAGATTGGAACAGCCTGGAACCTTTGCACGAAGCCCGGCTGTTTGCGCCGATGGCCGCACAGGTGGGCATCCGGGCGACGCTGGCCGTACCGATCATGTTCGGAAAGCAGCGCGCCGGCTCGATCGCGGTATTGTCCCGGTCCCCCCGGCCCTGGATGCCGGAAGATCTCGCCCTGCTCAAGTTGATGTCGCGGGAGGTCGGCGCGGCAACCGAACGGCTGCGGACGCAGGGACGGATCCTCAGGCAGTTGGAGAGCCTGACCACCCTGTACGCGAGCGCGAAAAAACTGTCGGAGAGCCTCGATCCCGACGCAGTCGCCGCGTTCTCCGCTCGTGCGGCCGTCGAGTCGTTCGGCGTGCAGCTGGCTATCCTCCGCCGGGCAGAGCCAGATGGATCGATGCGTGTGCTGGCCAGCTATCCGGAAGGCATCCCGTACACCAATGAGGTCAGCGTGCGGTGGGACGACTCCCCGGATGGTCAAGGAGTCAGCGGCAGGGCGTACCGCAGCGCCTTGCCCGCCGTGGTGAAGGATGTGACCACCGAGATAGGATACCCGGCGAACCAGACCGCCGGCCTCCTGCGGGAGGGCTTCCACTCGGAGGTGGCCCTGCCCCTGATCAGCCGGGACAAGCCATTCGGGGTTCTCGTCCTGCTCTCCCGTGAAATTGGACACTCCCATCAGGCCCGGATCGAGTACTTCCAGGCGTTCGCGAACCTGGTCGCCGGCGCGCTAGACAACGCACACCTGTTCCAGAATGCCAGACGCCGCCTCGATCATCTCGAGGCCATGCGAGATATCGACTCCGCGATCAGCGGTAGCCTCGACGCCCGCGTGACCATGAGCATCTTCCTCGACAAGACCACCTCTCGGCTGGGGGTCGACGCGGCGGATATCCTGCTGCTGAACCCCGCCACACAAACGTTGGAGTATCTGGCCGAGCGGGGATTCCGGACTCCGGCCGTGGGGCCGGTGCGCCTGCAACTGCGGACAGATCTGGCGGGACAGGCGGCGTTGGAACGTCGCATAGTCTCGGTCCCTGATCTGAGGATGGTCGGAGACCACCTGCTGAGGCCCGGGCTGTTGACTGATGAGGGCTTCGTGACGTACTTCGGCGTGCCGCTCATCGCGAAAGGGGAGCTCCGGGGAGTCCTCGAGGTCTTCCATCGGGAGCCGCTGCGGCCCGACCCGGAGTGGATGGATTTCCTCTCCACGCTGGCCGGCCAAGCCGCAATCGCGCTGGAAAGTACGAGCATGTTCGACCACCTACAGCGCGCCCACATCGACCTGACGCTGGCGTATGACACGACCCTGGAGGGCTGGTCGAGGGCGATGGACATGCGCGACAAGGAAACCGAAGGTCATACCCAGCGCGTGACCGAGCTGACCGTCCGCCTGGCGCGTGCGATGGGCCTCACCGACGACGCCCTGGTGCACGTGCGCCGCGGCGCCCTGCTGCACGACATCGGCAAGATGGGAATTCCCGACAGCATCCTCCTGAAACCGGCACCGCTGACCGAAGACGAGTGGGAGATCATGCGCCGGCATCCCGTCTACGCGCATGAACTGCTCGCACCGATCCCATACTTGCGCCCGGCGCTGGCGATCCCCCATGCGCACCACGAAAAGTGGGATGGCGGTGGCTACCCGCGCGGGCTCAAAGGCGAAGAGATCCCGCTGGAGGCCCGCGTGTTCGCCGTCGTCGACGTCTGGGATGCCCTCACGTCCGACCGTCCCTACCGGGCGGCCTGGTCAAGGGAGAAGGCGCGAAACTACATCCGCGAGCAGGTCGGACGGCACTTCGATCCACGCGTGGCTGAGGTGTTCTTGCAGTTGATTACCGACAGGGCCTCATGACCGTCGAAACGACACTGCTCACGCTGTCCGCGCTCGCATTCGCGGTCATCAGCCTGACAATCGCATGGATGCGGACGCGTGAACTCCAGCGCGTCACCGACCGGCTTCACGCACTGTACCGGGTCTCGCAGTTCATCGTGTCCTCACTCGACCCTGAAGAAGTCGCGTCGCACGTCGTGAACGCGACCCGCGAGATCATGGGGTACAGTCACGTCGCCGTCCTGCGCGTGGAGGACGACGTGCTGGTCCCTCTGGCCTCGGCGGGATACGCGCAACCGCTCCTCGAACTGCCCGTCTCCAGCGGGATTACCGGGCGGGTCGCCCGGACGGGGAAAGCGGCGTTCGTCGCCAACGTATCGCGGGACCCGGACTTCGTGGCCGCCGTCGCCGGCACGACGTCGGAAGTGGCGTGTCCAATCATCGTCAACGATGCGATCATGGGGGTCTTCGACGTCGAGACCGTCGGCGGGCGCCGGCTGACCCACGAAGATGCCCAGCTCATCGGAAATCTCGCCGGGCAGCTCAGTCTCGCCTACACGAACGCCCTGCGCCACCAAGAGGCGCGGGCCCGCGCGATGCGCGACAGCCTCACCGGCCTCCTCGACCACGCCGCGTTCGTCCAACAGCTCGAGGCCGCGGTAGCCCGCGCCCTTCGCGACGGCAAACCGGTCGCGGTGGCGGTGGCCGACCTGGACGACTTCCGCGCCTACAACGATGTCTACGGACACGTCGAGGGCGACGCGGCCCTTCGCCAGTGCGCCGACACGATTCGTGCCACGATCCGTGACCACGACGTGGCCGCCCGATATGGTGGAGAGGAATTCGCCGTTATCCTCACGGGAGCAACCCGCGACGGAGCGCGCGCGGCGGCCGAGCGCATCCGGGCCCGGCTGGCGCAGGGTGCGGCACCGTTCGGCGGTGCGGGGCAGCACCTCACGGTGAGTTTCGGCGTCGCGGCCGTGCCCGAGGACGCGGGGGATGCCGTGAACCTGCTGAGTCGCGCCGACGAAGCGCTGTACATGGCCAAGCACAGCGGCAAGAACTGCGTGCGGGTGCCCGTGGTGATCCTCGGAGAGTCCCAGGCATGATCGGCAGCCGATGGAAGGCGCTCATCGCCGCGGGGGCCGTCATCGTCGTGCTGGGCGCCACTCTCTACGGTCTTGCACTGGCCATCTTGCTGCCCGACTATGTCGCGCTGGAACACTCCACGATCACCCAGGATGTCGAACGGGTACGCGATGCCCTGTTGAACGAGGTGGAGGAACTCAGCCGCCAGCTCAACGACTGGGCGGCGTGGGACGATACCTACGCGTACGTGGCCCGTCCCACCCGGGACTACGTAGACCGGAACCTGCCGGCCCAGACGTTCGAGGACCTGCGGCTCGACGTTGTGGCGATTGTGGATCGAGCTGGCATGCTCGTATACGGAAGGGGATTTGACCGTTCGCATGCGGCGCTGGGCCCTCTCCCTGCGGCGTTCCGCGCGCAGCTGGCCCCGGGAAGCCGCCTCGTGCGCCACGCCTCAATCGAGAGCGAGGTGCGCGGAATCCTGCTGCTGCCGGCGGGGCCTCTGCTCGCTGCCTCGCGGCCGATTCTGACCAGCGAGCGGGAAGGACCGATCCGCGGAACGATGGTCTGGGGCCGGGCATTTTCGGCCGCGGAAGTCGCGCGGCTCGCCCAGACCACGCACCTGAAAGTTGCCGCCGAGGTCCTCGCCCCTTCGGCCCCTGGGAGCCGGAGGGCGGGCGCCGTGGCCCTTCGGGGAAGGATCGAGGTCGCGCCGGTCGGCGACCAGACCGTTGTAGGGTCCGCGATTCTTCCGGATATTGCCGGCCGTCCGGCGCTGCGGCTGTCGGTCAGTGAGCCGCGAAGCATTCTCGCGCAGGGCCGGGCCAGCATCGCGTACTTCATGCTGTCGTTTCTCGGCATCGGCCTTGCGTCCGGCGCGCTGACGGTTTCGCTGTACGATCGCCTGACGGCGTCTCGCCGCGCGAAGGAAGCGGAAGGTCGGATCGCGGAAGCGCGGATCCGGCTCCAGCTGGACCGCCTCGCCGCGCTGCGGATGATTGACACGGCCATCACCGCGAGCCTGGAGCTCCGCGTCACCCTTGACGTGCTGCTCGATCAGGTGGTCGCACAACTGGGCGTCGACGCCGCGGACGTGCTGCTGCTGGAGCGGCCGACCGGACGGCTGACCTTCGTGGCCGGCCGCGGGTTCCGGACCAACGCCCTGCAGTACTCGTCGCTGCGATTAGGCGACAGCAATGCCGGGCGCGCCGCCCTGGAGCGGACATTCGTCGCAGTCCCCGATCTCCTGGCCGAAGCCGGCGGTCTGACCCGATCGCCGCTGCTGACGCAGGAGGCATTCGTCAGCTATCATGCCGCCCCGCTGATTGCCAAAGGCGAGGTCTTGGGCGTGCTCGAGGTGTTTCACCGCACACGCTTCAGCGGAGATGCGGAGTGGATGGAGTTCTTGCAGACCCTCTCGGGGCAGGCGGCCGTGGCCATCGACAACAGCGCGATGTTCCAGAACCTGCAGCGGGCCAACCTCGAGCTCTCGCTGGCCTACGACGCTACCCTGGAAGGCTGGTCCCGGGCGTTGGATCTCCGGGATGAGGAAACCGAAGGCCACACCCAGCGCGTCACCGATCTGACGTTACGACTGGCCGACGCGATGGGGGTGACCGACTCCGAGCTCATCCACATCCGCCGTGGGGCGCTGCTGCATGACATCGGCAAGATGGGCATTCCCGACGCCGTGCTCTTGAAACCCGGCCCGCTGACCGCCGACGAGCGGGAAATCATCGAACGGCATCCCACCTACGCCTTCGCGCTGCTGTCCCCCATCCCGTATCTGCGCAAAGCCCTGGACATCCCCTACTGTCACCATGAGAAGTGGGATGGCACGGGCTATCCCCGTGGGCTAGTGGGTGAAAACATCCCGCTGGCGGCGCGGATCTTCGCCATGGTCGACGTCTGGGACGCGCTGACCTCGGACCGACCGTACCGCAAGGCGTGGCCGAGGGAGCGGGCGCTGGAGTACGTCAAGACCCAGAGTGGAGCGCACTTCGATCCGCAGGTGGTCAGTGCGTTCCTCACACTGATCAACGAGGACTCCGTCGAGGCGACCGCCTAGCGCCGGCGCAATCCGAGAATGAGCAGGACCACGCCTCCGGCCACCGCGACGCCCCCGGCCAGCGGCGAGACCAACGTGCGCTTCTCCTGGGCGGTGATCTCGATGGGACCGACCTGCACTTCCGTCTGTTTTGCGGTATAGGGGATGCCGCCCAAGAACAGCGCGATCAGTCCCAATGCAATGAGGACGACTCCTACGGCGGCAATGGCTCTCATGCAGAGACTTTTCCCATTTCAGGGGGGCCGGCGGCGGTGCCAGTCGGTTTCCCGCTGGTAGGTCATCCCGATCTGCAGGATCGTGTTTTCCTCAAACAGGTTCCCCGTGATCGACAGACCCAACGGCAGGCCGCTGGGCCCGAACCCCATCGGCACCGAGAGACTCGGCACGCCGGCGATGGCGCCTAACACGCTGGTGCCCCGGCTGCGGGACACTCGCTGCCGTCCGCCCGCACGGGAGCTGAGGTCGGTGTCAATGCTGACCGCTTCGCCGATCAGCGTCGGAGCCACGACCGCGTCGAAACGCTCGAACATCGCCACCACCGCCTGGGCGGCGCGGGCGCGCTGGACCGAGGCGCGTCCGAGTTCAGCCGCGGACAACGCGAGGTAGCCCCGGAGGCCCTTTTTCTGTCCGGCGTCGACGAGCTCGTCAAGGCGGTCGCTTTTGATGAAATCCTCGTGCGCCGCGGCGGTCTCGCCGCCCAGGATCGTGCGGGCGATGTCGCCCATCGGATAATCAGGCCACCGGGCGGAGGCGATCGTCATCCCGGCCGCGCGCAGCACGCGCAGGGCCTCACTGAAGGCACGCTGGGTTGCGGCATCTCCGGGCGCCTCCTCGTAATCGAGCGACAGCACCCCCACTCGAAGCCGGCGGTGCTGAATCCTGGGATGAAACACGAACTCGCGGCGAACGGTGGAGGCGTCCGCGGGATCGTACCCGGCAATGGCCTGGAGGATCCAGCCGCAGTCCTCCGCGCTCCTCGCCATCGGACCGATCTTATCCATGCTCCAGGACAGCTCCATCGCCCCGGCCCGGCTCACGAGCCCCGCCGTCGGGCGCAGCCCGCTCAGGCCGCAGAAGCTCGCCGGCGTCATGATGCTGCCCCAGGTCTCCGAGCCCAGCGCGAACGGGATCAGCCCGGCGGCCACCGCGCTGCCGGACCCCGACGACGACCCGCCCGACCAGTGGTTGAGGTTCCAGGGATTGAGCCCCGGTCCGTGCAGCGAGGCAGACGCGTAATGGTACCCTCCCCCGCCGGCCAGTTCAACCATGGCGAGTTTCCCGACCAGCACCGCGCCGGCTTTCGCGAGACGTCTAATGACCGTGGCGTCGTAGTCGAAGACCTGCTCTCGAAACGGCGGGGCACCCCAGCGCGTGGGAATGCCCTTGGTCGCGAGCAGGTCTTTGGCGCCGTAGGGAATGCCGGTGAGCGGGGAGACCGGCTTGCCGCGCCGGAGCCGCAGGTCGGCGCGGCGGGCTTGGGCCAGTGCCAAGTCGGCGGTAAGCTCAGCCAGCGCGTTGTAGCGCGGCCCCAGATCCGCCAGGTGGTCGAGCGCCAGTCGGGTGAGCTCGACCGACGAGATTTTGCCGGTGCGCAGCAGCCGGCGTAGCTCTACGACGCCGGCAAAGTGCAGATCAGTCACTGTGCTTCAGATTCCGCTGACCGGAGCATCGAATCAAGTTTCTTGCGGGGACGGCTGAGTCCTCGCGCCCGCCGCCAGAATCCCGCCCAGGGATCGCGCCGCCGGCGCAGCCGGGTGAGGATGTTCACGAGGGTGTAGCGCTGTGGCGTCAGCGACCGGCCGCTGACTTCCTCCCAGGAGACCGGCGTCGCGATGGGGGCCCCCGCCCGGGCGCGGACGGCGAACGGGGCGACGGCGGTGGCGGCGTAGGCGTTGCGCAGGGTATCGATGAACACGCGCTTTCCCCGCTTGGCCTTGCGGACCTCCATGGTCAGACGCGTGGGGTCGCGCGACACCGCCACGCGGGCGACATCGCGCGCAAACTCGCGCACCGCATCGAAGTCCGCGTTCCCATCGAGCGGCACCACGACGTGCAACCCCCGGGATCCGGTGGTCTTGGCGAACACCGCCAGGCCCAGGTTATCGAGAATCTCGCGCAGCAGACGGGCCGCCGACCGGACATCGCTGAAGTTGGTACCCGATGGGTCGAGATCGAAGATCATCACGTCCGGACGGTGGACGTTCCCGGCACGGCTGAGCCAGACGTGCGGTGTGATGCAGGCCTGATTGGCCAGGTAGACGAGCGTGGCCGCGTCGCTGATGATGACCTGCCTGATCGACCCTCCCACTTTCTTGACCCGTGCGGTTTTCACCCAGCGTGGAAAGTAGTCCGGGACGTCCTTTTGATAGAAACTCTCGCCGCCAATGCCGTCTGGGTAGCGCTGCATCATCACGGGCCGGCCTTCCACGTATGGCAGCATGTGTTTGGCGACCCGCCGGTAGTACTCGATGAGGTCCCCTTTCGTGATCCCCTCACCGGGAAACAACACTTTGTGGGTGTGGGACAGCTCGATTGTGTGCCCGCCGACGCTGACGCTCGTCTTCTTCCGGCCTGCCGCGGCCGGAGTCGAGGGGCTCATCGTGGGCGCTCCCGGACGACCTCGCGCGGCGACTTGTCCCGGCGCAGCCCCAGAAAACGCGGGTGCCGCAGCCGTCCCTCCCCCGTCCACTCGGAAAAGCCGATCTGGGCCACCAGCGTCGGGGTGACCCAGTGCACGCCGCGCCGGCGCCGGTCGGCGTTGGTGAAGGGGGATTCATCGCGCTCCAATGCATCCAGTCGTTTCCGCAGATCGCGCAGCATTCGCTCGTCGTAGCCGGTACCGACCTTTCCCGCGTACCGCAGTTTCCCCCATTCGTGGTAGCCGACCAGCAGGGCGCCGAAGCCGACGCGGGATCCCGCGGGATCGGTAAACCCTCCGATCACGAACTCCTGCTCATTGGAGCACTTGAACTTCAGCCAGTCCGTCGACCGGCGGTGGGCGTACGGCGCGTCGGCGCGCTTGGCGATCACCCCTTCCAACCCGCGCCGACAGGCGTCGCGATAGGCCGCTTCGCCCTCGGTATTGCGGTACGTGGTCCAGCGCAGCGGCCGCCGGAAGGTCAGGGCCTTGCGGAGCAGGCCTTTCCGCTGCCGCAGACTGAGGCGGGTCACGTCGTAGCCCTCGAGGTACAGTAGATCGAAGATGTAGTAGGTGACCGCAACGCCGGTCGCCTTTGCGCGCTCGGGATCACGGATCCCCATCCGCTGCTGCAGCCGCGAGAAGCTCGGGATCCCATCCGCGAACGCCACGACCTCCCCGTCCACCACAAAATCATCGAGGCGCTGGGCCGCCAGCGCCTCGGCGAGTTCAGGATAGCTGCCGGACAGTGACTGTTTGTTGCGCGACAGCATTCGCACCCGTGTCCCCGCGCGGAACGCGAGCGCTCGTTCCCCGTCCAGCTTTGGCTCGAAGATCCAGCCCCTGCGGGAGAACCGCTCGTCCGTCAGCGTCGCCAGCATCGGCTGCATCCACGGCGGTTGGGAGCGTTTGCGCAGCCGCCGGCGCTCGTCATCCGGCAGCGCCCTCACCCAGTCAGCGGGCATACTCGTCGTCCATCTTCACCAGCAGCCAGCGCGCCTTTTTCCCTTTCCCCATCCGGGTGAGCGCGAATCCGCCGCGGAGTTTCCTGCCGCTCAGCCAGACCTTGAGGTGCCCGCGGGCGTAGGCGGCGGCGGCGGGCACGGCCTTCCCGTCGCGCTCGGTGAGGTTCCGGTAGGTACCGCGATCCCAGATCCGGATCCGGCCCGCCCCGTACTCACCCTTCGGAATGACCCCCTCGAACCGCGCATACTCCAGCGGATGATCTTCGGTGGGAACGGCCAACCGCTTCACGCGCGGGTCTCGCGACGGTTCCTTGGGCACCGCCCACGATTTCAACACGCCCCCGATCTCCAGCCGGAGGTCGTAGTGCAGCGTCCGCGCGGCGTGGTTCTGGATCACGAACCTCGGCCGAGTTGCCGTCCGCCGGCCCGCACGCCCCCGCGGCTCCCGCGTCCGGCGGAAATTCCGTTTGCGGCGGTACTCCGCAAGTGAGGTGTTCGGCATCCCGAAGGTACTTTTCCCTTGGGCCAGCCGGAGTTTGGACGTTTCCGGCCGGGGGGAAATCGACGGTGCGACGCAAGACGGAGTGGAGGTGCGGGGTGAACAAGGACGAGTTCGAGGGCAAGTGGCTGCAGCTTCGGGGAGCGGTGAAGAACAAGTGGGGGCAGTTGACCGACAACGAGCTCGACCAGATCCAGGGCAATTACGACATGCTCATCGGAAAGGTCCAGGAGAAGTACGGGCAGACGCGGGAGGCGATCGACCGTCAGCTCGATGAGCTGCTCAAGGAGACGAAGACCACATGACGATCTCGATCGCGACACTGTCGCCGCTGATCGCGCTGATCGCGGGCATCCTCATCCTGATCATGCCGCGGTTGCTAAACTACATCGTCGCGTTCTATTTGATTATCGTCGGACTGGTCGGGCTCTTCGGGCGCTAGGCAGCTCGCCCTGTACCTGAGGCAGCGAATGGTACAGGGTCAGCGCACCGTGACGCTGGCGGCGGGCGTATTGGTGGTCGTGCCGCCCAGCCGAATGGCGGCTCGGACCCGAAACTCCGTCCCCGGACGGGCATTGCCCACCGTGAACGTCGCCGAGACGGTGTTCACTCCCCGCACGGCTCGAAACGGCGCGAACTTCCCGACCGTCCACTCTCCTCCGGCCACCCGCCACGCCACCGCGATCTCGAGGTCTGCCTGATCGACGTTCAACAGGACAAATGACAGCGCAAAGGTGACCGTCCCGCCCGAGGGCACCGTGGTGGATGTCGTCGCATGCCACTGCAGACGGTCTAATGCGGCGACCGCCGGTGGAACAGGTGGAGCAGGCGGCGTCGCCACCGGGGGCGGCGGAGGCATCACGGTGCCCGGAGGGGACGGCGCGGGTGCGGCGGCGGGCGACGACACGGTGACAATCACCGGGACCTGGGTGCGATAGACGACCCCGTTGATCCGCACGACCCCGTACACGGAAAAGGTCGCCCCCGGGGCCGCATTGCCGACCCGAAATGACAGGCCCTGGAAGACGTTGCTGCCCGGCGTGGCCGTGATACGCGTGTAGTCTCCAAACCGCAGCGTGCCGTCCGGGCCTCGCCACGCAATGGTGTTCTCCGCCGTGGTGCGCTCGGAGAGCAGCAGCTCAAACGCCAGGCTGAAGCGGACCGTTCCGCCGGGTTCGACCTGCGCGGAACTGGTCGCTGTCAGCTTCAACCGTGCCGCTGCCTTAGTTGGAACAGGCGCCGGCCCGGCGGGCGGCGGCATTGGGGCCGACGGAGGCGGTGGCTGCGCAACCTGCGGCGGCGGCGTCGGTGCCGGCGGCCGGGTCACGACCACCGGAGGGGGAGCGGCCGGCGGTGGGGGCGCTGGGGGGGGTGGCGCCGCGGCCGGCGGCGCCGCCGCGACGGCAACCGCGCCGGACGAACTCCTGAATTCCTTTCCATCAACTCGTGCCAGGAGGTAGACCTGGATGGTTTCGGCCCGCGCCGGCCGGGGGACAACGATGGCCGCCTCAATAGAGATCCGACCGCGCCGCACCTGACGGACCGTCGCCGGACCGACCTGCAGTCCTCCGCCGGGTCTGCGCCATGCGCCCGCGATGCGCGCTTGCAGCGGCCGCTGGTCGGCCGCGGTGAGCACGAACGATCCCCGCAGCGTGATCCGCAACCGTGCGCCCGCGTCGTGCGTCCGCACGGATGCGATCGAGAATTCCGAGACGGTTGTGGGTACCACGGGCGGTGTAGCCGCCGGCTTGGGCGGTGGCGGTGCCGGCTTCGGTGCGGGTGGTGTGACCGGCGGTATTGGTGAAGGCGCCGGTGCGGGAACAGGTGCAGCTGGTACCGGAGTCGGCGCCGGTGCAGGGGCCGGAGCGGGTACGGGTGGTACGGGAGTCGGCGCCGGCGCGGGAGCTGGTGCTGGCGCCGGTCCTGGCGGGGCTGGCGCTGGAACGGGTGCCGGCGGCGGGGCCGGCGCCGGAGGCTGTTGCGCGCTGCGCTCGTTGAGCCGTTCCTCGAGACGGTGGAGCAGCGCGCGGAGCGGCTCGGCCCACACGGTCGCGCCCAGAGCCCCCGCGGCCACCAGCACGATGAGGACCAGCAGCCACACCGGGAATCGTCGGCGCCGCGGCGCGGGGGTCACCGGAGCGGCTCGCGGCGGCGCGGCCGGGGCGCCATTCAGGCGCTGGCCGCAGTTCTCGCAAAAAACCGCGTCGGGTTCGTTGCGCGTGCCGCAGTTCGGGCAAAACGGCTGGTCAGCGGGCATCGGTCACCGGGTGAGCTTGTACGCGATCCCGCCGATCACCATGAACACCAGCACCGGGACGACCTGGCGGGAGACGTCGCCGAACATGTCCACCAACTGCGCGCCGAACGTCTTGTTGATGAAATCGTTCGTGTAGTACGCGGCGATCAGGGCCGCCACCGGAATGATGACTTTGAGCATTCGCTTGAACGCGCCGGGTTGATGCGGCCGGGTCGCAACTGCCGCCGCGGGAGCCGCAGGGTGCCGGTCCCCATACTCCGGTCTCGGCGGCGGGGCGGCCGCACCCGGAATCACGGGCAGCCGGGCGCCGCACCGGCGGCAGAACTTCTGCCCCGGCATCGCCGGCTGGCCGCACGATTCGCACGTGACGTACGGCGTTGGGACCTCCAGCCGCATTCCGCAGTTGCTGCAGAACGCAGCCCCGGCTGTATTTTGGGTGCCGCAACGAGGACAGATCACGCTTGCACGCTCCCTACGGAAGATTCGTGCCGCAGATTCGGCAGTACTGTTGGTTCGGCTTCGTCGTTGCGCCGCATTCGGGACAGAACCGGTCGGCCCGTGCACCGACCGGCGGTGGCGGCGGCGCCGATGACACCCCGACCGGCCGCACGCCGGCCGCGACCGGCCGGGATGGCGGCAGCGTGGGCTGCACCGGCGGAACGGTCATCGCTGGGGCACCGCAGTTCCCACAGAACTTGATGCTGGGTTCCAGCGGGGCGCCGCACTCGCCGCAGAATGCCTGCTCGGGAACGGCCATCGCTACATCAGCTTCGTCCCACAGTTCGTGCAGAACTTCTTGCCGACGTTCCGATGGCCGCAGTTCGGACAGACCATCCCCGCGCGCGGGCCGTCAGGAGTGGAGGCCGGCGGGGCGCTCGTGGCCGCGGGCGCGGGCGGCTCGAGGTCGTTGAACATGATCGGCGTCGCGGGCAGGTTCAATCTAGCCGGAGGCACCGCGGGGGTCCACCCCGTGCCATCCCAACGATACCACTGTCCGCTGGTCGCCCCGGGGGCCCAGAGATGACCCACCTCGTCGGTGAACTGGAACGCCGCCAGCGCCGCGTTGAACCCCGCCGTGTCCATCAGTCCCAGGCGGAACTGTTCCCGGACCTCCTCCAGCCGCGCGGCGATCTGCTCCGGCGTGGCGGTGTCATAGATGGGCTCGGGCGGTTCCGGCATCAGGAGCCTCCTGACTTCTCAGGACCCTGCCAGAACGTGTGGCTGGCGATGCACTGATCGAGACGCTCCTTGAGGGTTTGGAGCTTCGCACCCGTGTCGCCCCGGATACTGTCATACTCCTGCCGCTTCGCGTTGAGCTCGCTCTCGATTGTCGCCAGCCGGGCTTTGGTCTTCTCTATCCCCTTGATCATGTCTTCCATCGACTGCCCGTCGAAGGCCTGCTCCCACGTCTTGCCGACTTTCTGCAATCCGTCCTTGAGCAGCTGCTCGGTGCCTCTCGCCAAATCGGGCTTGTACTGCTTGGAGAGCTCGTCGGAGCGGCGGAGCAGGTCCTGGTATTCCCGCAGTGCGGGGTTCGACTCACCCCCTCCGTCTCCAGGCGGCCGGAGGTGCTGCCCGCTGCCGGCCAGGCCCTCGCCGGCGGGGTTCGCGCCGCGCTCGAGCGTGTTGAGTTCGTCCGCCGCGGCGGCCTCGTCCTTCTTCACCTGCTCGAGTTCGCTTTCCTTAGCGGCACGGTCTGTCTCAGCCCGCCTGGCGTTCTCCGCAGCCTCCGTCTCCTGCGCCTTCGCTCGTTCTGCCGCGGTTCTGGCGGACTGGACCTCGCGCTGCCGGGCTTCGACCTCCAGTTCGGCTCGCGCCACATCGGCCTCCAGCGACTGGCTGGATGCTCCAGGCGGCACCTGGGTTTCCATGTCAGCGATCTCCGTGTCGATGGCCTGCTGCTCTGCGCGAAGGTCCCGCACACGTTCCTCCAGCGGCTGGAGCGCGGGCGGGGCCTCCGCCGCCGGATTGGTACCCGCCACCTCGCTGCGCCATTGTTCGAGATTCCCGGGCTCCTCGCGCGCGGCGGCTTCCTCCCACGACTCGCTGCGCTCCATCTGATTGCGCAGATTCTCCTTCTGCGCTTCCAGCCGCTGGCGCTCCGTGCGGAAGCCCATCTGGTCTTTCGCGGCCTCGATCGCCGCGTTCTTCTCCTGCGGGATGCGCTCGACCTCGGGTCTGAGCCTGGCAATTTCGCCTTCGAAATCTTTCACCTCGCTCTGCAGCGTGTCCCACTCCCTGCTCAGGGCCTCGAATTCGTCCAACTCACGCAGGTCGATGCCGGGGTGGGAAAGCGGCTGCAGTTCCTGCGCGGTGTCATCGAGGGCCCGTTGAGCTTCTTCGAACTTGCGCGCGGCCTCCACCCGGTCTGCATCTAACTCATGCAACCGCTCCCCGAAACGATTGCGCATGTCCGTGGACACCTGTTTCGCCGCCGCCTCGGCGTCGTGCTTGGCTTTGCGCAACGGCGCCCAGTCGCGGTCGGCCTGAGACGCCGCGGTCTCGAGTTCAAGGTACTTCGCATCCTGCATCTCGTCGTACTCCACCCCGCGCTGTTCCGCCAGGGTACGCTGCTTGATGGCGTGGTCGTCCGCGGCTTTCCGCGCCTGATAGAAACGCCGTTCCAGAGCAGCCTCCTGCTCGACGAACGGTTTGAAGGATGCGGTCGCCCGGTCGACCTCCTGCTGGATCTCGGCTTTGATGGTGTTGATCTCCCGATCGATCCTGTCCAGCGCCGACGTCGCGGCGTCGTGGGCCCGCTCCGCTCCCAGGAACTTCTCTTTGGCCGCCTTGGCCCGACGGAGTGTCTGGACTTTGGGCTGTAGTTGCTTCAGCCGGTTGTCCACCTGGCGGTAGCGGCCCAGCCGATGCGTGCCGACGCGCTTTTCGAGGTCGTGCCACTTTTCAAGAAGCGCCTGGTGCTTCTTGTCGATCGCCTCGATCGCCTCGATGGCGGCCTTGTCCATCCGCCCGCGGAGCTCGGCGAGTTCGGTTTCGACCTGCTCAATCTGCGCCTGCAGCGCGGCCCTGCGGCGGGCCTGATCGGCGGTGAACGACCCATGCCGCCGCTCCGCCCATTCCTTCAACTCGATCTTTCGCCGCCAGGACGACTGTGCCGCGCCCAAGCGCTCCTCGGCCTCAGAGAGTTGACCGGCAGTGCGGGATCGGCGCCCCCTCGCCGCGTCGAGGCGGCGGACGACGGCCACCGCTTCCCTCGCGGTTTTCAGTTGATTGCTTGCCGCCCCGAGCAACTCGTTCAGTTCGTCGACGTGGTTGAGGGCGTTCTTCGCCAAGTTTCCCATCTCCGCGAGCATGCGGCCCATCCGGGCGTGCCGGCCGCCGAGATCCGCGAGATCTGCGAGCAGGTTGGTCCGGCGGGCGACGAAGGCCGCCAGCTTCGTCCTCGCGGCCCGCAGCACGTCCGGGAGGGCGGTGACGAGCTTGGTTACCGGCTTCGCGAGCCGGACGCTGCCCGTGCCGAGGAACACCAAATCGGTCATGTCCTTGCCCAGCTGCAAGGTGACCAGTGTTTTCTTGATGTTGAGCCAGTCGGTAACCTTCTGATACTCCTCGGCCAGCCGCTGCAGCTCCGGCTCGAGCCGAAGCAGGTCCGCCTGCGCCTTGACGTATTCGTCGTAGAGGGCGAGGCACTCCGGGGGCGTCTTCTCGCGCGGGTTCTGCCGCTGATACGGGGGCGCCTCTTCCGGCGGGTGCTCGGGAGGCGGGATCTCCTCCGGACGCGGCGGCCGCCATCCCAGCGTCTGGGGATCCCAGACCACTTTGTCTTTCACCCACATCCGCTGGCGTTCCTCATCCGAGGGATCGAACGGATTCTCCTTCGGCGGTCCCTCGCGCCCCCCTCGGTATTCGGGCGTATCGGGCCCAGGCGGCTTCCCGGTGAGCGCCCTGTTGACGGCACGCGCGATCCCGATACCGCCGATGCCGGCGAGGGCCGCGGTCGTTCCTGCCTGGACGACCCCGGTGCGCATGCAGTCCTCGAGCAGCCCCTTGGGGATCGCGACGAAGTTCTTCAGGTTCTTGATGTATTCGATGCAGTCGTTGGCCGACGCCCCGGCGGCGAAGACCAGTATCCACCAGATCGCGACCAGCGATCCGGCGAGGGACAGCCGCCACGCCACCGCCGCCGCGGGGCCGATGCGACGGCCTAGACCGGGGCCCATCGCATCCTCCCCTCTCCGGCCGCCCGGCGGACGGTCAGCCCGATCACGGTCCCATAGACCAGGTGGCCGATCAGGCTGATGCCGAGAAAGGGAGCATCGGCGCCGACGTCCAGGAACGTCGGGTAACTCAGCAGCATGCCAACTTCAAGGATCATGGCCCATGCCACGCCCCACCCCCACCGGGCGGGCCCGACAACCAGTGCATAGATGATGGCGAAACTGAATCCGTTCCAGACGTGGTAGATCCATCCTGCGTACAGCGACGCCGGCGCGGTCACCGAGAGTCCCGTGATCAATGCGCCGAGCTTCGGGATCGCATGGAAAGGATAGTAGCTCAAGAGTTCCGACCGGTAGATGGCAAATCGGATGGCGTCATAGGCGATCAGCCCGAACGCCCCGGCGAGCACCCCCGCGCGGAACCGCCGCCAGAACGGCAGCCGCCGCTGCCACGAATACAGCCCCACGACCTGCATCAGCACGATGGCCGGCATGCCGACGAAGTTCACGAAGAACGGCATCCGCACCCAGCCCAGGACGTGCAGAAAGAATGCCGCCGATGAGGCAACGGCGCAGCCCAGCCCGACCAGCGTGAGCAGGACCGTTTCGGTCCGCGCACGCGGCGGCCCGCCGGCGGCGCGCAGGGCGGCGAGGACGCTGCTCACGCTCGCTTCCTCGGACGCATCGATTCCGGCGGCGTGAACAGGATCAGGAACGCGATGGCGATTCCGACCGACACGGAGATCAGCGTGTACGTCCACTCCTGCCCCCCCGCATTGAGCCCGAAGTAGTACCCGAACACAAACGGCACCGCAAACGCGAGCGGCTTGCGGGCGGCCGCGGGAATCGAGGCTTGAAACTGCCACCACGGTTCGAGCGCGTCGACGACGCGCCGGTGATAGTAGATGGCCGCGCCGACCCCCGCCACCAGCAGGACCATCACGACAAGGCTGCCGCCCAGCAGCACGAACACGACGGCAATTTGGAGCGCGGGCGCGAAGGCTACCAGCGGCTGCAGGTTCCGCACGGCCGGCGATGCCGTCGCCGGAATCTGCCGGGACTTTGCCGCCCACAACGCGGCGGCGATCACCGTCGCCACGCCGATCTGGATGGGATTCCGCGACAGGAAGGCAAAGAGAGCGGTCGGAACAACCAGCCACCAGAAGGACAATCCGCGGGCGTGTGGTGCGGCCGGGACCGCAGCCGGCGCGGTCGGGCGGGTACGCCCCCCACCTGCAGGGAGCGCACTGCCGCAGGTGTTGCAGAACTTCTGCCCCGCCGTGGCCTGCGTCCCACACCGGGGACAGAAAATCGCGCTCACCGCCGCCTCGCCATCGCTGAAAGGTTGCGTTAGAATACTCCGCGGCCTCGCCCTATCCCTCCGCGGATCGAGTGTTTACGGAAGCAGCAGCCGAAGCGCCGAGAAAGCCAAAAAGTACAGGCCGCCGATCAGCAGCGCCGCCGCAAACAGCGTGACGCCGATCATGTAGAGGAAGAACTGCACCCCCGCGATGAGCACGACCGCGACCAGGGCCAGCGTGAGCAGCAGCAGTGGAATGGCGACGAGAAGGTTGGTGGACCGGGAATCTGCAACGGTTTCCGACGCGGGCCGGCGGACGTCCGGCGCCGGAGAAGGCGGCGGGAGGTCGACGGATGCCCCCAGGCGGCGAAGGTGCCGCAGCCGAGTTATCAGCGGCGGGTGCGATCCGACGAACCACAGCGGCGAGTGCGCATGCCCTGCCGCCGGGCCGGTTACGATCCAGGCCAGTTCCGCCCCGCCGGCGGGGCTACCCGCCCACTTGGCGTCTCCCACCTTACGCAAGGCCTGGGCCAGCGAGTCGGGATCACGCGACAATTGGATGGCCACCGCATCGGCGAGCAGCCGCCGCGACCGCAGCGTGCCGCTAAGCAGCGGGCCGATCAGCAGGAACACCAGCGGGGCCAGGATGACCCTGGTCACGAGGCCGGCAAGAAACAGCGGCAGCAGCGGCAGGAATTGCACGAAGCGCACCACGCCAAACAGAGTTCCGCGCGGAGTCTGCGCATCGTCGTCGAGGAATCGCCCGATCTCACTGATCCCCCCAAGCTCGACCCGGCCGGCGAGCAGCGCACCCAGCGTCGCATCGTCGCCCGCCGAGGTCAGGCCGACCGCCCGCCGGAGCATCGCTTTCAGCACTCGCCACAACGTCCCGCGCGCAGTCGGGCTGAGCGGCGCGTCGAGAAACGCGGTCAGCAGCCCGAACGTGTTCGCCACCGAGAGGATCACGACATTCAGCCGGAGATCGCCATCGGCAATCTGCGCGAACAGGTGCGAGAGAACGGCTTCGGTTTCGCTGCGGTCCAGCGCCCGGAGCAGCCCACGGGACACCACCAGGGTCGTGTCGGAAGGCTCCAGCCCGAACACGCCGGCATTCGCGGCTTCGGCATCAACCACGAGGACCCGCGGCCGCGCCATCCCCGCTGCGAGCGAGACGCTTTCCACGACGTTCTCGAGCTGCTGTTCTTCGACGTCACTGCGCTCGGGATGTCTCAACCCGGAAATCGCCGGCCCAATGGACGCGGCCGCGCCGAGCATGACTCTCCACAACGCGAACCACAGGATCACGATGGCGAGAAACCCGGGAATGACGAGGCGTCCCATCGCCGACAGCAGCGGCGGAAGCGCCGAGGTCGCCGGCGGCCAGTGGCGGACGGCAGATTCGAGCCGCGCGAACTCCCCGACCAGCACACGCGCGGGGTCCCAGACGGCGGGGGGCAGCGTAATCGCGAGATCCACCAGCCGCGCCACGGCGGCGACGAGGACGACCGCGAACGGGCTGACAGCGACCGCGGCCGCGGCCGCGAGGACAACCACCGCGAGCAGGCTCACAAAGGCGAGCAGCCACGCCGACCGGCGGTGGCGGTCCTGCGCCTCATAGAAGGTCGTCATGGGGAAAATCTATCACAGCAGGGTGCGGAGAAAGGAAGTGACTTGCCATGCGGCCGATCTGGTCTGGAGCGATTTCATTTGGCCTGGTGACGGTTCCGGTCAAACTCTACACCGCGGTGAGTACCAAACGCGTCGTCGCCTTTCGCCTGCTTGATAGCCGCGATCTCACCCCCATCAAGGAAGTGCGGGTGAACGCGGAGACCGGGAAGGAGGTGGCGTGGGAAGATGTCGTTCGCGGCGTCGAGGTCGGCAAGGACGAATTCGTCCCCGTGACCGACGAGGAACTCAAAGCGCTGCCCCTGCCGTCGGCTCACACGATCGAGCTGATGGGCTTCGCCGACGCCGAGGAGATCGACGCGAAGTATTTTGACGCGCTCTACTACCTGGGTCCGGGGAACGGGGGCGACCGGGCCTATGCCCTCCTGCACCGGGTCCTGGCCGACAGCGGCAAAGTCGGCATCGGCCACATCATGATCCGCATGCGGGAGCATCTGGCGGCGGTCATGCCCACAGACGGCGTGCTGGCGGTGCAGACCTTGTTCTACGCCGACGAAGTCCGCCAGCCCGACGAGGTCCCCGGGATTCCCGAAGATGTCCGGATCCACGCCAACGAGCGGAAAATGGCCACGCAGCTCCTCTCGAGCATGGAGATGAAGTTTGAGCCGGAGGAGTCGAAGAGCGAGTTCAAAGACGCCCTGCGCCAGCTGGTCAAGGCCAAGGAGGCAGGCAAAGAACTCCCGGCTCCCAAGCGGCCGGGCAAAGTCGTCGACCTCCAGGAAGCATTGAAACGGAGCCTGGCCGAAGCCGGGAAGGGGCCCAGAAAGAAACGGCGCAAGGCCGGATAGTCAAGACACACGTGCGTGTTTGAGACGGTCCCGGCGAGGGGAAACCCTCGTCATCATGGCGTTCGACAGCCAGTGGGAACGAGAGCACAACACCCTGCAGTCCCAGGTTCGGTTGCTCGAGGGCCTTGATCCGAGCTACCCCTCCTCCCCCGATACGTCCGCATCCCGTCCGCGGGCTGTCGGGCCAACCGGCCGGCGCAGCCGCGCACCTCGCGCAGTGCCGCCATCCGATCGATTGCCAGCAGCCGCCGTCCCTCCATCAGGATCCGGCCGTCCGCGATAACCGGCTCCACCTCCCCGCCCGCACATTGGCACCGCGATCGATCATCCCGGCAGCGCGCCTGTTGTGACACCCCCGTGACATTCGCAGAGCAAAAGCGGTGGGCGGGTATGTCTGATGCGTCGAGGAGGGAGTGAGATGAGAAGATTCGCGTTCGCCGCGGGGCTGCTCCTTACGGCGGTGGGCCTGGCGACCGCCGCGCTGGGCCAGCAGGCGGTGGAGTTCGGAGCCGATCTGACCGGTGCACAGGAAGTTCCGCCCGTGACCACCAACGCCACCGGCGCGGTGAAGGTAACCGCGAACGCCGCGAGAACGGAGCTCGCCTTCGAGCTCGAGGTCCGCAACGGCACGCGGATGCTGGCGGCGGCCGGCGCGCATTTCCACTGCGCCCCGCAGGGCCAGAACGGTCCGGTGATCATCTTCATGGCCGGCGAGCTCTCGGGCGGCCTCAATGGACGGTTTGAGGTCAAGGGAACCCTGACGCAGGCCAACATCACGAACAACGCCTGCGGCTCCACGCTCGCCGAGGTCGTTCAGGCGATCCAGCAGGGCCGAGTCTATGCCAACGTGCACAGCACGGCAAACCCGGGAGGAGAGATCCGCGGACAGCTCCGGGCGCGCTAGTGTAAGCCGCGGTTGTTCGCTTCGCCGAAACGGCCCCGCAAGGGGCCGTTTCGCTGCGCGGACGGCGAACCTGATTAGGCCCCTATTGCGTTAGGGAAAGTAGGTGACGAGGGGTATCCGCCACCTGAGACACCAGCTGGACCAATCCTGAAGGAGAAGGGAGTCAGCACATGCAGAGAGTCAGCAGCCTCGCGCTGCTCCTGATTGTCACCCTCGCGCTGGTCGCCGTCCCTGCGTCCGGCCAGGCCACGGTACGGGTGTACGTCAACGGAGAACAGGTCATGTTCGACCAGCCGCCGGTCGTGGTCGGCGCCCGGGTGCTCGTCCCGCTGAGGGGCATTTTCGAGAAGATGGGCGCCTCGGTCGTGTGGGTCCCAGAGTCCCGGACAGTCCGGGCGCAGAGCGGCACGACCAGCGTCGAGCTGCAGATCGGCAGCACGACCGCGCGGGTGAACGGCGCCGCGGTGACCCTTGACGTACCGGCGCAGATCGTGGGCGGGCGCACGCTGGTCCCGCTGCGGTTCATCAGCGAATCTCTGGGGGCCTCGGTCAATTACGATGCCGCCTCGCGGACGGTCACCATCACGTCGACCGGTGCCGGGCCGCCGCCGCCGCCGCCCCCACCGCCGCCCGGACCGCCGGCCCCGGTGAAGATCACGCTGACCGTCATCCGGCCGGTTCCTGGGGAACCCGTGGCTAATCCCATGCGGGTGAGAGGCACGACCGCGGCAAACGCGCGGGTCACCATCGACATGATGTTCCAGGGCGAGCGCGTCGGCCACAAAGTTGTGGACGCCAACGCCCGGGGTGAGTTCGACACGAACGTCAGGTACGAGGTTCGCCTGCGCAACGAGACCTACCGCGTGGTCATCAAGGCCAGCCGCGAGGGTATGGGCACCGCCGAGCAGACGATCCGAGTCATCGTCCGGTAAGGGTCCCCGGAAGACAGCGAAACATAGAGAGCCCGCACGCTTTGTGCGGGCTCTCTCCTCAACCCCTCGGCTCAATCTAGAAGGAAGGTGATCTGCAGGTTGACCCGGTAGGCAGTGATCTGTCCGTCGCTGATGGTGACCTGCTGTTCCTTGACCCAGGCGGCCTTGATGTTCCGGATGGTCTTCGATGCGGTGGCGATACCCTGTTTGATGGCGTCTTCGAATCCGGTCCCCGACTCCGCGCTGATCTCGATCACTTTCGCAACAGCCATGGGCACCTCTCCCTTCGCCGATTCCAAAGATAACTATGGCTCGAATTTACCCACACGATCTCCACCAAAACACGCGTGGCAGGGTCTTCCCGGGGATGTCCGAACAGCACACCGGTGGAGGTGTGTGCAGCTGCCGGAAGTGACCGATCCCTGGGCAGTCCGGGACGCCGATTTTCCCGCGGGCGCGCCGCCGGAGGACCGGCTGCGATTTCTCCTGCAGTATGCGATTCTGGCGCCCTCGGCACACAACACGCAGCCGTGGTTCTTCCGGCTGCACGGAGATTCCGTCGATCTCTATGCCGACCGCACGCGTGCGCTGCCGGTGGTCGATCCCACGGATCGCGAATTGACAATCAGCTGCGGCGCCGCCCTCGGCCATCTCCAGACGGCCGCGCGCCGCTTCGGGTACACCGATGAGGTCACGCTGCTGCCCGATCCATCCACTCCCGACCTGCTCGCGCGAGTGCGGTTAGGAACACCCCGCGCCGCGGACCCCGAGGAACTGGCCCTGTTCGCGGCGGTCGCCAACCGTCGGACGAACAGGCACAGGTTTGAGGATCGGCTCCTCCCGGCGGCCCTGGGCGAGGAGTTGACCGCTCATGCGCGGGCCGGTGGCGTGCATCTGGCGATCGTGGACGACGCGGGCGTGAAGACGTCGATCGTCGGCCTGGTGATGCGCGGGGACCGGACGCAGATGGCGGATCCGCGGTTTCGCAGGGAACTCGCTTCCTGGATGCATCCGCAGCGCAGCGCGACGCACGACGGCCTCTCCGCGTACGAGTTGGGCCGTGCCTCGCTCGGGCTGGATCCCATGATGACACGGGTCTCATCGCTCGTCGTGCGGACCTTCGACATGGGCAACAGCCAGGCCGCCGTGGACCGGCAGCTCGTCGAGCACTCCCCGGTCCTGGCGATCTTCTGGACCGACGGCGATACGCCGCGCGATTGGCTGCAGACCGGGCAGGCGCTCTCGCGTGTCCTGCTGAAGGCGACGGCCGCCGGCGTGTCCGCGTCGTTCCTCAACCAGCCGGTGGAAGTCGAGGAACTCCGCGTCGAACTCGCGCGCCTGGTGAGCGCGACCTGGCCGCAGCTGCTGCTGCGGTTGGGCTATGGGCCGCACATCGAGCCGTCCGCGCGGCGGCCGCTCACCGAGGTCGTTCGAGCGGGATAATCTGCGCACGCACCAAGAAATCCGTGAGGTCAGCGTGGGTTGCAGACCTCACGGATTTCTTGGTGCCCGGAGAGGGATTTGAACCCGACCGCGGGGTCGCTCGCCGCGACCCCCACGAGCCTATAGCTCGTGGGGCCCTCAGAGGACACCGTGTCGCGGCTTCGCTCCTCCTCAGGGGACTCCGCCCCCTCGGACGGCTTTGCTTCGCAAAGCCATGTCACCCCCAAGTACGTGAGGGAGGATCCCCTCCCTCACACTCCCTCCCCCGTGGGGGTTCAATCTGCCATACACCAAGAAATCGGCAGCGTCTGCCGACTACGCAGACCCTGCCGATTTCTTGGTGCCCGGAGAGGGATTTGAACCCCCACGGGAAACCCATACGCCCCTCAAGCGTACGCGTCTGCCAATTCCGCCATCCGGGCACGCGTTGCCGTGCACCCAAGCGACGCGCGTGGTGCATGGCCGACAGTGCAATTATAGAGCCGCCGCGGTTGCGGCGGCAAGCGAAGCGTCGGCGAGCTGAATCTACCGGAAGAACGCGAGATACGTCGAGGTCAGGACGAACAGCACCGACACGACCGTCGTCACCCGCGTGAACATCGTCTCACGCGGCCGCGGGCCGTGGAACATCCGCGCGCTACCACCGATTGCACCCAGCCCCTCGCCCTTCGGCCCCTGCAGTAGGATGACGCCGATGAGGGCGAACGACATGACAAAATGCAGCACTAGAATCGCTGTCGACACTCTGCACCTCCGTGGCAAAGCCCGGGACATCCCGGGCCTGCTCTATCATACCATGCCCCCGGTAGGCCGTGCGTACGGGCAGTGCGAAGCAGACCTCCCGGCCCGGTACCTGGCACCGCGGATCGCGAAATTCGCGAAAATCCGCGGATTTCGAGGATTGCGAGGCAGGGCACCTGCCCGCGTGCCTGGCACCGATCTGACTTGGTCGCGATTCTAGCGGAGGCCGGAGCGGACGTCTATGACCCAAATGGGTCAATCGCGAGGGGCACCGCGGATGATACCGGCGAATTTCGCGGCATCGAGGCTGGCGCCGCCGACGAGGGCGCCGTCGATGTCGGCGTGGCGCATGAACTGTCCGATGTTCTCGGCCGTGACGCTCCCGCCGTAAAGGATGCGGGTTTGCCCGGCCGCGGCGCGATGGCGCTCGGCAAGGAGAAATCTGATCAACCCAATCACGCGGGCCGCGTCCTCGCCGCTCGCCGAGCGGCCGGTGCCGATGGCCCAGACGGGTTCGTAGGCGATCACCGCCGCGGCCAGCTGATCGGCGGACAGCCCGGCGACGGCGGCCGTGATCTGGCGGGTGACGACCTGCGTCGTCTGCTCGGCCTCGCGCTCCTCGAGCCGCTCGCCCACGCAGGTAATCGGAATCAGCCCGGCCGCGAAGGCGGCGTGCACCTTTCGCGAAACGGTGTCATCCGTATCGCCGAACCACTGGCGGCGCTCCGAGTGGCCCACGATGACGTACCGGCAGCCGAGGTCGACCAGCATCAGCGGGGAAATCTCGCCGGTGAACGCGCCCTGCGTCTCCCAGAACACGTCCTGCGCCCCCAGGTGCAGTGCCGAACCGATGAGGGTGTCGGCCGCGGCCGCCAGCGCGGTGAACGGTGGACAGACCACGACTTCGACACCGTCGGGCAGCGGCGCCGCCCGCAGAGCGGCGATCAGCACGCGCGTTTCCGCGGTCGTCTTGTGCATCTTCCAGTTGCCGGCGATCAACGAGAGGCGCGCCATGATCTACCGGTCCTGCAGCACGGCGACACCGGGGAGTTCCTTCCCTTCCATGAACTCCAGCGATGCGCCCCCGCCGGTCGAAATGTGGCTCATGCGGCCGGCCAGCCCGAACATCTCCACCGCCGCGGCGGAGTCCCCTCCGCCAACGATGGTCACGGCGTCGGCAGCGGCCATCGCCTCAGCGACGGCGCGCGTGCCTGCCGCGAACGAGGGAAACTCGAAGACGCCCATCGGCCCGTTCCAGATGATCGTCTTGCCCTCTTTGATGATCGCGGCGAACGCGCGGGCGGTGGCGGGGCCGATGTCCATGCCCATCCATCCCGGCGGGATGGCGCCGGCCGGAACGACCCTGCGCGCGGCATCGTCGGCGAACCGGTCGGCGACCACGACATCCTCGGGCAGGGCAAACGTCAATTCCCGGCGGCCGACCTCGTCCATCAGCGACCGCGCCAGATCCAGCCGGTCGGCCTCCATCAGCGACGCGCCGACCTCGTGGCCCTGTGCCGCCAGGAACGTATAGCTCATCGCGCCGCCGATGAGCAGCGCGTCGGCTCGCGCCAGCAGGTTCCGGATCACGCCCATTTTGTCGGACACTTTCTTTCCGCCCAGAATGGCCACGAACGGCCGGGTGGGGCGCTCGAGAGCCTCTGACAGGTGGGTGAGCTCCTTCTCCATCAGCAGCCCCGCGACGGCGGGGAGATGCCGCGCCACGCCGACCGTGGAGGCATGCGCGCGGTGCGCCGTGCCGAACGCGTCATTGACGTAAACGTCGGCCAGCGCCGCCAGCGACTTCGCGAACGCCTTGTCGTCGGCTTCCTCTTCCGGGTGGAACCGGAGATTCTCCAGCAGCACGACCTCGCCGTCTGCCATCGCGGCAACCGCGGTTTCCACCACC
>DASYRL010000024.1:0-1609 GCA_036004445.1 bacterium | reverse complement strand
CAGAGCCCACGGTGAGAACGGCGGCCAGCCGACCCCGATTCGGGGGGCCGTCAGCCGCCGACCGCACGATCCAAGCGGCGAGGAGCGTCGGTCCGGCCGGCATGAAGTGGAAGATCAGGCCGGTGACGGATGCCAGCCCGTACCAGACGAATGCGGCCGCAGAAGCACCGGCGAGCGCGAGCCAGACGACGTGGGTTCGCAGCGGGGACGTCACGACCTTCGCCTCCTCGACATGATGACCGCGCGCACGGCAAGCCCGACGACCGCGACGAGGGCGAGCGTTGGCGCGGCCCCACTGCCCCTGTCGCGATGTAGCCCTCGCGAACCTGTGGTTCGATGCTCCGATGAGCTGCGCGTGATGCGGGGAACGGCGCTCGATACGGCCCTCGTCGACGCCTTCGTGGACCTACAGAACCTGACATAGCCACAAAAACCGTTCCGCGCGTGGCTTCGTTTTCGCGCTGCGATGACGGCGGCGTCCGAGTGGCTGTCTCCGATCGCCAATGCCATTGGGCCGGCTGATGACTCACAGCTCCGCGACCGCGGCGCCCGTTCGGCCACGTGAGCGCCCTTACAGCGCCACTCTTCCGCGAGATCGAGACTCCGGGCCTGAACCTCTCAGTCCCCACAAGGAGCCGGGCGTGAACACGCGAGCGATCCTGATCGGCGGCGTCGCTGCCAGCCTCGTCATTGCCATGTGGGAGATGATCGTCGAGGCGATCCTGCCTGCCGGTGCCGGCATCTTCGGTCCGCCGATCGCAATCGGGGCGACGATCGTCCGGGACCTTCAGGGCTCGGCGAATCCGATTCCATTCGATCCGGTCGCGCTCATCCTCGGGCTCGCCGGGCACATGATGAACTCGGTCATCCTCGCGGCGATCTTCGGTCTCGCCGTCGGGCGGCGGTCCCTCGGGACCGGCGCACTCGCCATCGCCGGGATGGTGTGGGGCGCCGTCGTTTTCGCGGCGATGTGGTTCGTCGTCGTGCCGGTGGTCGATCCCCTCGTGCTGAACCTGAACGGCGCCACCTTCTTCGCCGGCCACCTGATGTGGGGCGCAGCGCTTGGCGTCCTGTGGGCCCGCTTCGGAGCACGGGCTCGCGTCTACTCGCTGAATCCCGCGTGACCGTGGCGCGGGACGCTTGAACACATGCGGGCACGGATCACGGCGATCGCCGTCTTCGCGACCCTCGTCGCGGCGTGCTCGGGCGGAGCCGGTGGCGCCCCGACGACCGCGACGGGGGGCGAGCCGTGGCGCACGGCAGCGCTGGATGACGTCGCGACCGGACACGCCTTCCACATCAGCGATCTCCACGGCAAGGTCGTCGTGATCGAGGCGATGGCAATCTGGTGCGTCAACTGCCGGGCGCAGCAGCACGAGGCCCAGGCGGCGCTGGCACGGGTCAACTCAGCTGACGTCGTCTACATCAGCCTCGACGTCGATCCAAACGAGCGCGCCCAGGACCTTGCGGAGTACGCTCGACGCGAGGGTTTTGGCTGGCGGTTCGTCGTCGCTCCACCCGAGGTATCACGATCACTGGCCGCCACCTTCGGGGACCAGATCCTGTCGCCACCAGCCACGCCGCTCGTCGTGCTCGGGCCGGAGGGCGA
>DASYRL010000023.1:0-6329 GCA_036004445.1 bacterium | reverse complement strand
AGCACCCTGGCGATCGCGGTGATGGTATTCCAGTTGCGCGTGGTGACCGGGACCCCAAAGAGCCGGTCGAGCGTGCCGAGGTAGCTGATGACCTTCAGGTGGCGCCGGTACACGCCGAAGACGAACTGGTCGTCCCTCGCGAGGATCTTCAGCAGCCACTTGCCGCTGGAAGGAAAGCGCATGGGCGTCGCCGGCGCCGAGCGGGGGCGTTTGGACAGGACGCTCACGAAGCGGACGATGTCGGGTCGCGCAGGCTGGTCTGCGAAATGATTCTGGGACATCAGCCTGAGAATCTCGCGGCCCTGGCAGATCATGATCTCGGTATCAAAGGGAAGCCTGCGAACCAATTCGGCGCGGAGCTGCGATTGGGTAACCGGCTGCCGGATCACGAGGGTGCCCGCCGCGCCGATGTTGACGGCATCGAGGTGCTTCAGTTGTTCGGCGAGCGTGGTAGGCCGGAAGGTTCTGTGACCGCCGACGTTGACCCCTCTCAGAAGGACCACGAGTGCCATACCTTGTTACGATTAGGCCGGTCAGCCTAACACCCTTCCCATACGCCGTTCCGCCTGCCGTTTCCGCCACCCGTATGGCGTCACACCCTGCGGCTTGTACGTGTTCAGCACGGTAATCACAAGCAGCACGACCAGACCGAGCCCGGGATGGAGGAGATCGCCTCCCAGGCCGGCGAGTTCGACCGCATCCGCTTCTTGCGCCAACCCTGCCAGCCGGCTTACCTCCGGCATGTGCAAAAGCAAGACGACGTTGGCAAGAACCGTTAGCACCAGCGAGAACAGGACCCAGTAGTGCCGGAACAAGCCCCACTGGGTGCCGAGCGCCATGATGAGTCCGGTGAGTAGGGAGGCGAGGGCCAACGGGACGATGGCGAACCAACCAATCAGCTCCATCGCTCTCCATGCGACGCGCAGCGTTGCAATATCCCGGCCGGTTACCGCCGAGACACCGAGCACCAGATACGCAACGACCGCGCCGATCCAGCCAAGAGAGAGCGTTAAATGGATGGTGAGCGCGAACTTGCGCAGGCCGGGAGTCACAGGTAAATTGTGCGGGCCGAAGTTGCCGGATAGCTCGTGTGGCGCCGAGGACCGTGACCGCCACCAAATAGCAAGAGCCCGACAAACAGCAGAACGCCGATCACTATGATGATCCCAAACACTTTCACCCAGCGTGGCGTGCTGGGGGACAATTCGGGGCCGGGTTCTTCGGTTGGGTTGGCCATGTGCTTTCGGCTACCCATTCTCGTCACTGGCGACGGGTCCGTCAACATGGAACCTGCATCAACCATCCGATAGCGAACCAATTCGTTGAGATTGTTCGGGAATTAGGAGGTTCACATGACCAGGGAGCGTGGAGACAGGCGCGTCTCTCGAACCCGCCGCGTGCTACACGAAGCGCTGCGGTCGTTGATCCTCGAGAGGGGCTTCGATGAGGTGACAGTGCAGCACGTCATCGACCGCGCCGACGTCGGTCGGGCCACGTTCTATGCGCACTTCCGCGGCAAGGATGATTTGCTGACGAGCGGCTTCGAGGAGATGCGCCAATCACTGCGACAGATCCTGTCCATGCATTCAAGAGACGGGCTTGGCTTCATCCGTATCCTATTCGAGCACGCAGCGGATCATCGCAGAGAGTACCGGGCGCGGGTTGGAAGTTGGGGTGGCGGCGACATCACCGCGCTTGTAGAGAGGGAAGTAACCTCGATTGTGCAATCGCAGCTCCGCGAAGCCGTTGCGCGTCGCCGGATGCATCCGTCGGTTCCACCTGAAGTCGTCACCCGCTACGTGGTCAGTGCGCTCCTGGCGTTACTCAAGTGGTGGCTCGACAATGATCTTCCTTACACCGCCGAGCAGATGGCGGAGATGTTCGAACGCTTGACGGCGCCCGCGGTCGCAGCAGGGATGGGCGGAAGTTACAACCCACCTAGGCAGGTCTAAACAGTAAGACGCTCAAGGGATACGGCTTATCTGAAGCGACATACTCAATTCCGCGTGCCGTGGCCGGCCGGCTCTTGGTCATCACCCCGTAACGGTGTACGAATGCCTGCAGCAGCCGCTCGTTGAGATCCACGTCGGCATTGGGCTGAAATCCCAGACAGCTGATCAGGATCCTGGAGATGAGTGACTGCCTCGCGGGGGCCATGACGCAGTAGACTATGCTCCGCTCCAGGACGCCCGACTGCAAAGCGGTGCGCAGCGATCTCAGCAGCAGCCCCTTGGAAATCGGATTGTTGAGATCGTCATCGAGTCCGATCGGGCCGAGCTTTCGATAGCGCAGGCCGTCGATCGCGACCGGATCGCTGCAGGTCAGGAACCCGGCGCGGCCTTCGCTGCCGCTAAAGACGACGTTGGGATATCGCCTCAATCGGTCCTCAAACTGCGGGTCAGACAGCAGCGGCATCCGAAACGCCTCAGGAACCCGGGCATACGTGCGCCGGCACATCTCCGCCAGCCGCTGAATGGAGAAGCTCCCGACCCGGCCGGCCCCGGCCCAGTAGCGATGGTGGATGATCTCGAGACCGTCCGGACGCGCCTGCAGCTTCAGCATCGTTGGCCCACAGGTTCCGCCCCTCGCGATGCTCCTCCTTCCTCCGGCCATAGGAGGCGAAACGGCAGACGGTCCCGGCATCGGTCGGACACCCGATGGACCGATCCCGGCCTCCGGAGGTACGATGCAGGCGGCAATCCTCATAGCGACAAGAGCAAACCCGTCGCGAGGCGGGGACGCAAAGCCACGGGGCTCCTCACGGAGTCAGCCGGGTTGCCGAAAGTGAGGGTTTTTCATTTGGCATCTCGTGTTCTGGCAGGTTCGCTGCTCCTGCTTTCCCTCGCATTGACGCCCATCGCGGCCGCGCAGCCGGCGCCCACAACCGTCGGCATCTCGGTGCCGGTGGCTCAGGCGCTCGAAGGTGCAACCACGATCACGCTGCTCCCGGGCACAACCCGGCGCGCGGCGCTGGTCGTAAAGAGTAATGTCCCCTGGGTACTCACCGGCCGGGCCAGCGGGCCGCCCGGCACGGCTGCCTGGGGACGCGCGGGGTCGTCCCCGCTGGAACACCTCTCTCCGACGGGGATTCTCGCGCGCGGGGAAAAGGGCGTGCATACCATCGAGGTCGAGTTGCGCCGCACGGACTCGATTACAGGGGAGGCCGCAGCAGTAACGTTCGGGCTGGACCCCCGGTAAACAGGCGGTCCGCCCCGTTAAGCGGAATCTCGAGCGGGCGAGAACAGATAATAAGCGAAGCCGGCCGCCAGCAGCACGTGGACGGCTTCCCCGAACCACCCGCCGGCCGGGCTCACCACGCCGCCGGTGATGTCCATGACGTTCAGCACCGCGTCAATCGCCTGGATGATCAGATTCGCCCACAGGATTGCCCGCAAGGCCCCGGACATGGGCTCTCGTCGGACCATCCAGTTGAGCACGCCGAGTGCGAGGAGCATCGACCCAACGGCGCGGGCGAAGCTCACCACGGCCGGGGTCGCGTCGATGCCGAACGCCGACACGTTCTGTTGAGGGAAGAACAGAAATCCGACGCCGAACAGGAATGCCAGCACCGCGGAAATCGCCAGAAACGTACTGCGCTTCATGATGGCATCACCTCGCGGTGCACTCTTCCGGCCGGAGCGCGCGTTTCCTCCGCCGGCGGCTGTGCGACGGTGAGGACAACGCCGCTACGTGACGGATCTCGAACCAAGACCCCCTCGGGCGTGCGCTCGTAGGTGAGGCGGGCGTCGTCCAGCCGCGCCACGACACGTTCATACGCCTCGTGTGCGGGCAGCACGATCGTGAAGTACCGTAGTCCCAACGCGTCCGGGGGCGGCGGCGGCGCGCCATCTCCGAGCCACGTGTTGAGTCCGATGTGATGGTGGTAGCCTCCCGCGGAAACGAACGCCGCGCCCAACGTACGCGCGTTGCCCTGCACATCGAACCCGAGCACGCCGTTGTAGAATCGCACGGCCTCGTCGAGATCGGCGACGTGGAGGTGGACGTGGCCGATGCTCGTCTGTCCGGGGACCGGGATGTCGAGCGCATCGGCGGGTCCCAGCTCCTTCAGCACATCCTCCACGTCCAGCGGTTCGCGCCCCGAGTGGAGCCTGCCCTGAGGATCGCGGGCGGCAAACGTCCCTTCACTCATGAACCACCTTCCGCGCTGGGGCGTATCGACGTACAACTCGATGCCGTTGCCTTCCGGATCGTTCAAGTAGGTCGTCTCCGTCATGAGATGGTCGGTCGGCGCGTTGGGATACCGCAGGGCGATCAGGCGGGCGAGAGCGCGAGCAAACTCGCGGCGGGTGGGAAACAGCACCGCGAAATGGTACAGGCCGGTCGTCCCGCGGGCGCGGCGCCCGCCAGGCAACGTGGTCAGGCGGAGCAGATCCTCTTCACCGGCGCCGAGCCCGGCATCGTCACCCTTCTGCCAGTGGAGGTGAAATCCCAGGACGTTCCGGTAGAACCCAACCTGGCGGTCTACATCGGCCACCGTGAGCGCAACATGGCCCAGTCGTGTTGCGGGATGTATCGAGAAGGCGACGGTCTCCATACTCTCACCAACAGGCGTGGCTGACTCCGATATTCCGCCGCGGCTAGAATAGAGCCGTGCGCACCCTGTTCACGGGCGGAGACATTGTCGGCGGGCGCGGAGTCCTGCGCGCGGACCTGCTGGTCGACGGCGAGCGGATCGCGGCCATCGGGCCAAACCTCCCGCGGGATGGCGCCGCCGTGATTGACGCCTCCGGCCAATACCTGCTTCCGGGTGGGATCGACGTCCACACCCACCTGGACATGCCGCTGGACGGCATCCGCTCGACCGACGACTTCTTCTCCGGCCAGGCCGCCGCGGCGTGCGGCGGCACGACGTCCCACATTGACTTCGTGATCCAGTCCCGCGGTGGATCGCTGCGTCAAGCGCTGGACGCCTGGCAGAAACGCGCAGATGGGAAGGCTTGCATCGACTATGGCTTTCACATGACGATCGCCGACCCGCGGCCGGAGGTGCTGGACGAGATCGCGCAACTCCCGGAACGGGGCATCACGTCGCTGAAAGTGCTGATGGCATACAAGGGACGGCTGCAGCTCGATGACGCGCAACTCCTGGCGGTGATGCGCAAGGCAGCGGAGCACGGGGTGCTGACGATGGTGCACGCGGAAAACGGCGACGTCATCGATGTGCTCGTGCGTGAGGCCGTCGCGGCCGGACACCGGGAGCCGAAGTACCATGCGCTGACGAGACCAGCCGCGTTAGAAGGCGAGGCGACCGCGCGCGCGATCGCGATCGCAGACGTGGCCGGCGCCCCAGTGTATATCGTCCACCTCACCTGCGCGCAGGCGCTGGATCAGGTACGGGCCGGCAAGCAGCGCAACGGCACGGTGTGGGCGGAGACGTGCGTGCAGTATCTCTTTCGCACGGCCGACGATTTGGATCGGCCGGACTTCGAAGGGGCGAAGTTCGTGTGCTCACCGCCCTTCCGCACTCCGCAGGATCAGGACGTGCTGTGGGGCGGCCTCACCGACGGCACGCTCTCGGTGGTCTCGACCGACCACTGCCCCTGGAACTTCCGGACCGAAAAGCAATTGGGGCGAGACGATTTCTCGAAAATCCCCAACGGTGTCCCGGCGATCGAGGACCGGGTGGTCATGCTGTACGACGCGGGCGTGAATGGTGGACGCATCAGCCTACCGCGCTTCGTCGAGGTCACGGCGACGGCTCCGGCCCGGTTGTTCGGGCTCTACCCGCGCAAGGGTGCGCTCGAGGTCGGATCGGATGCCGACATCGTGCTGTGGGACCCGAAGGCGGAGCATACGCTCAGCGCGCAGACGCAGCACATGCGCGTAGATTACAACCTCTTCGAAGGCACGGCGGTGCGGGGATTCCCCACCGCGGTCTGGGTGCGCGGCACCCGGGTGGTAGACCGCGGAGTATTCACGGGGTCGGCCGGCTCCGGCCGCTACCTGCAGCGGGACCGATTCAATCCAGGGCTGGCCTGATCAACGCTCCACGGACCCGCGCGTAGCGGCGGTCCACCTCCGCTACGCGCTCGGTTTCCTCTTCCCAATACTCCCGTCCAGCCATCCGCTGCAGCAGTTCTCGCGAATAGCCCAACGACCGCCAAACCGTTTCCTTCTGCTGGGCGAGACGCTTCTTCTGGGCAGTCCCCCGGACGTCGAGAATTTCGTCGGGCGTCGACTGCGCAAACGGCCGCTCACGCCAGCGGGCCAGCTGCGAGTTCAGCGCGCTTCCGGCCCTCTGTTTGAGATCCTCGATGACCGATGGGTAGCGGTCGAACCCGTCGGTCGCCACCGTCACGACGTTGTCG
>DASYRL010000022.1:0-66151 GCA_036004445.1 bacterium | reverse complement strand
CCCCGGTTGCCATCACCGCGGTTGAGACCGGCGCTGAGCCACGGACGGCAACGGGAATCAGTGAGTTCGATCGGGTGCTCGGCGGCGGGCTCGTGGCTGGATCCCTCGTGCTCGTCGGTGGCGAGCCGGGGGCCGGGAAGAGCACATTGCTGTTGCAGGCCTGCCAGCATCTGGCCGCTGGCGGACAGACGGTAGTGTATGCCAGCGGCGAAGAGTCCGCCGCACAGATCAAGCTCCGGGGGCAGCGGCTGGGCGCGGCGGCGCCGTCGTTGCTGCTGCTGGCGGAGAACGACCTGCAGGCCATCATCGCCGCCGTCGAGCGGATCCGCCCGTCGGCCGTGGTCGTCGACTCCATCCAGACGGTCTATACCGCCGACGTCACCTCGGCCCCGGGCAGCGTGGCGCAGGTGCGCGAGTGCGCGGCCGCGCTGATGCGTCTGGCCAAAGGACAGAACGTCACGGTTCTCATCGTCGGTCACGTCACCAAGGAAGGCCAGCTGGCCGGGCCACGCGTCCTCGAGCACATCGTCGACACGGTGCTGTACTTTGAAGGCGATCAGCACCACGCGTACCGGATCCTCCGGGCAACCAAGAACCGGTTCGGATCCACCAACGAAATCGGCGTCTTCGAAATGCGCGGGGACGGCCTGCGCGAGGTGGCCAACCCCTCGGCGGCGTTCCTGTCCGAGCGGGCATCGGACGCGTCGGGCTCCGCCGTGGTCTGTGCCCTGGAAGGCACCCGTCCGGTCTTGCTGGAGGTCCAGGCGCTCGTCACGCCCACGGTCTTCGGGATGCCGCGCCGGACGGCGTCGGGGCTGGATTATAACCGGATGGTGCTGATGCTGGCGGTGTTGGAGAAACGGGCCGGCCTGCATCTCAGCAGCCACGACGTCTACGCCAGCGTGGCCGGCGGCGTGAACGTCGACGAACCCGCCATCGATCTCGGGCTCGCTGCGGCGGTGGCGAGCAGTCTCCGCGACCGGCCCGTGGATGCGGAGACGGTTGCGATCGGGGAGATCGGCCTATCGGGTGAAATCCGGGCGGTCCCGCAGCTGGCCCGCCGCGCGGCCGAGGCGGCCCGGCTGGGCTTTCGGAAGGTCGTGGTCCCGCGCACATCCGAGGCGCCTGCCGTGGACGGAATTGAAGTGATTCAGGTGGGACAGCTCGCGCAGGCGCTGGCCACACTAATTCCGTAGTTCGGGAGCAGGGAACAGGGAGCCGGGAGCAGCCAACAGAAAAGGACTCCAGATTCGTGGAGTCCATCTTGTGCGGTGCTTGAATTGTCAGCTCCCTGCTCGCTGCTCCCTGCCTTCAGGTTAGATTGTACACTCCCAGCGCACTCACCCGGTCGTATTCCTTCTCCACGACGTCGCGCAGGTTGAGGCCCAGCAGCGCGCACATGGCGGCGAGGTAGAACAGCGTCGTTCCGATCTCCGTCTCGACCGCCTCCCGGCACTTCTCACAGAGTTCGCCGTTGAGGTGCGTCGACATGAACTGCTTGAGTTCCTTGAGACTGACGTCGGCGGGAAAGCGCTGGCGGCCGGCGGCGACGCTGACGCAGCCGCACGAGGTGACGGCCTTGGCGAGGGCGCGATTGACGCGGGCCGCGGACTCCGTGAGCTTGCTCTGTACGTCGAGGATGCTGCGATGGCGGAGCAAATACTGCGAGACGCTTTCTTGAAACCGAACCTCGTCAGGGCCTCTCATTGCGACTGATTATAGGCCTCCCCGGAAATTACTGTCAAGAAACCCTGCCCCACTCGCTTCGCTCGGGGTGCGGGGCAGCGCATGGATTAAACATCATGGCGGCGCCGGGCGTCTTACAGGGAAAGACGATATAGTAGACACTGAGCATTCATCCACTGGTGGACTCATGACAATCTTCATTCGCATCGCCGGAGCCCTTCTGGGCGCCGTGGTGGGTAACCAGCTCGCCGGTGTACTGATCAGGTTTTCCGACAACCTGCAGCCCTTCGCGCGCCCGATTGTGGTCGGCGCGCTGCTGGTCGGCGCCGCTCTGGGGTCACTGGTGGCCGTGTCGGTGTGGCGCTGGTTCGAGCGGGCGATGGCATGGATCCTGGACCGCTTCGCCCACATCTCCATCCGGGACATGGCGCTCGGCGCACTCGGTCTAGGCATCGGCCTGGTGCTGGCCTTTCTGATTGGGTATCCGCTCTCCCGGATCCCCGGTATCGGCACATACCTCGCGCTTGCAGCCGCGCTGGTGTTCGGATACCTGGGGCTGCAGCTGGCGCTGCAGCGGCGCGATGAAGTGAACCTCCAGATCGGCAGGGGGGATCGGCAGGTCCGCGAACGCGGCCGCCCGCGGGGCGTCCCCAAGATCCTCGACACGAGCGTGATCATCGACGGGCGCATTGCCGACGTCGTGCGCGCCGGCTTCCTCGAAGGCCCGCTGGTCGTCCCGCGCTCCGTGCTTGCGGAGCTGCAGCGAATCGCCGATTCGTCGGACACCCTCCGGCGGAACCGCGGCCGACGCGGGTTGGACATCTTGAACCGCATGCAGCAGGAAATGCAGGCGGTTCAGATCGTCGAGGACGCGGCCGACGCTCCTGTGGACGTGGACGGCCGGTTGGTCTCCCTGGCGAAGCATCTGCGCGGCTCGATCGTCACGAACGACTTCAACCTGAACAAGGTCGCGGAGCTGCAGGGCATTCGGGTGCTCAACATCAACGAGTTGTCCCAGTCGCTGCGGCCCATCCTGCTCCCAGGCGAGGAACTGACCGTGCAGGTCATCAAGGACGGCAAAGAGGCGGGGCAGGGGATCGGCTACCTTGACGACGGGACGATGGTGGTGGTGGAGGGCGGCAAGCGCCTCATCGGCGAAACATCCGACATCGTCGTGACCAGCGTGCTCCAGACCGTGGCGGGGCGCATGATCTTCGGCCGGCCCAAGGATCTCCCGCGTGCCGGCCAGGAAGCGCACGGAGCCACCCCCGAGCGCCGATGACGGCTGCGGCCGCCTAAGCCCAGCTTTTCTCTCCCGCGGGGACCGTCTTTCCGTCGACACTGTCCGCACGCCCGGCAGGACCCGAGCCGACACTCAGAGAACCCAGAGAAGAGCACATATGTTCAACTACAGAACGATGGTGCATCGTGAGGCTCCTTGAGCACCTCCGCCTGTTAGAGCAACAGCGTCGTCCGATTCGCGTCGCCGTGATCGGCGCCGGGCAGATGGGCAGCGGACTGGCCCGGCAGATCGTGGCGATGCCAGGGCTCGCCCTGGCGGGGCTGTGCGACCTGATGGTTGATCGCGCGCTGACGGCGGCCTCCGCTGCGGGCGCTGGCGCGGAGCTGGCGGGATCCCTCGACCACGCCCACGCCCTGATGCGGGACGGGCGGGTCGCCGTGACCGCCACGGCGAATTGGCTCGCCGGCTCGCCCGACGTGGACGCGGTGATGGACGCGACCGGTGAACCGGAGGTCGGCGCGCGGCTGGCCGTCATGGCGTGTGAGCATCGCAAGCCATTTGTGACGATGAACATCGAGGCCGAGGTCACCGTCGGCCCGATCCTGGCCGTCCTGGCTCGTGAGGCGGGCACGATCTACACGGTCGCGGCCGGCGACGAGCCCTCGGTCCTGACGGAGATGGTGGATTTTGCGCGTCTGCTCGACCTGGAAGTCGTGTGCGCGGGCAAGGGCAAGAACAACCGGCTCGATCCGTTCGCCACGCCAACCACCGTCGCCGCCGAAGCCCAGACCCGCGGCATGAGTGCGCGCATGCTGACGGCATTCGTGGATGGGACCAAGACGATGGCGGAGATGGCGGCGCTGGCGAACGCCACCGGACTGCGCATCGATCATCCCGGCCTGCACGGCCCACGCGCCGACCTGACCGATCTCCTGAGCGTGTTCATCCCGCGGATCGACGGAGGCATTCTCTCGCGGCGCGGCGTGGTCGAATACGCCGTCGGCGACGTGGCCCCCGGAGTATTTCTCATCGTCGCTGCGCACAACGACGCGGCGCGGCGAGACATCGCCTATCTCAAGCTTGGGGACGGTCCATACCATCTGCTGTCACGTCCGTTCCATCTTGCCAGCCTGGAAGCGCCACTGTCTGTCGCGCGGGCAGTCCTCTACGGCGAGGCCACGATGGCCGCTGCCGGGCCGCCGGTGGCGGAGTGTGTCGCCGTCGCCAAGCGAGATCTTGCCGCCGGTGATGCGCTCGATGGAATCGGCGGTGGCACCGTCTTTGGAGTGGCGGTGGACGCGTCGGATGCCCGGCGTGAGGGCGCGGTGCCGATCGGTCTGGTGCATGGCGCGCGCATACGCCGGAGCGTGGTTCGCGGGGCGCGGCTGACCGCCGCCGACGTCACGCTGGACGAGTCGCAGACGATTGTGGCGCTGCGGAAGCGGCAGGATGTGTGGTCGGCGCAGCACGCCGTCCCCGCAGGGTAGCATCCCGATGCGCGAGGACACGGCGCTGATGGCCAAGGCGGCTGAACTGTACTACGTACGCGGGCGGACCCAGCAACAGATTGCCGTGCGGCTCGGCGTGTCACGGCCGACCGTGTCACGCCTGCTGAGCCGCGCCCGCGCGCTGGGCATCGTGCGGATTGAGTTCGATACGCCCGAAGGTACCCACCATGACCTAGGCCGTGACCTCGAGGACCTCTACGGGCTGCGTGAAGCTATTGTCGTCACCGGCCGCAGCGAATCTCCGGTCGCGACCCGTCGGGTGCTCGGGCAGGCGGCGGCGGCGTACCTGACCCGGACGCTGAAGGGGAGAGAACGCATCGGTATCTCCTGGGGCACGACGCTGGCCGCGGTGATCGGCGCGCTGCGGCCCCGGCGGCTGCGCACCGCCGTCGTGCCGCTGGTCGGGGGCATTGGACGTGTGGCGTCGGAGATCCACGCCAACGACCTTGCCCGGCGGCTCGCCGATCTGCAGGGGGGAGACGTGCACCTGCTCCACGCGCCGGCGATTCTGGCGCGTCCCGCGGTGCGCGACGCTCTGCTGTCAGACCCGGACATCGCGGGCGTCCTGGCCCAGGCTCGAAGCGTTCAGCTGGCGCTGGTCGGCATCGGGGCGCTGGTGCCGTCCTCGACGCTCGTACAGAGCGGCTATTTCAGCGCTGAGGACCTGTCAACGTTGAAGCGACGCGGCGCCGTAGGCGATATCTGCACTCGCTCATTCGGCCGCGACGGGGAGCCGGTCGATCCTGCGCTGGACGCGCGCATCCTGGCCGTCGAGCTCGCGGACATCCGGCGCATCCCCACGGTGGTCGCCGTCGCCGGCGGGTTGGAGAAAGCCGACGCCATCGCCGGAGCGCTCCGCGGGCGTCTTGTCGACGTCCTGGTGACCGACCACCTGGCCGCGCGGGCAATGCTGCGCGCGGCGCGCCTCAGTCAGGGCGTGGTGGAATGAAGACGGTCCCGCCGGCCGTCGACCGAACCCTGTCGATGCTGCGCATGATGCTGCTGATCCGCGCGTTTGAAGAAAAGGCCGACGAACTGTTCGCCCTCGGCCGGGTCCACGGCACGATGCACCTCGGGCTCGGACAGGAAGCCGTTGCCACGGGGGTCTGCGCAGCGCTGAAGCCGGAGGACTACATCCTCAGCACCCATCGCGGACACGGACACTGTTTGGCCAAGGGCGCCGACGTCGGACGCATGATGGCGGAGTTTCTGGGAAAGGAAACCGGCTACTGCCGCGGTCGCGGCGGCAGCATGCACATCGCCGACGTGTCGGGCGGCAACCTGGGCGCCAACGGCATCGTCGCCGGCGGGCTGCCGATCGCGACGGGCGTGGGTCTCTCCATCCAAGTGCGGCAGACGGGCCAGGTCTGTGTGGCATTCTTCGGCGACGGCGCCGCGAATGAGGGGGCATTCCACGAGTCCGTCAACCTGGCATCGATCTGGGCCCTCCCCGTCGTCTTCGTGTGTGAGAACAACCAGTACGCGATGTCGATGCCCGTGCGGAAGTCGATGCGGGTCGCACGGATCAGCGACCGCGCCGCCGCCTACGGCATCCCCGGCATGACCGTGGACGGCACCGACGTGCTGGCCGTCTACGACGCAACCGAAGCCGCCGTGGCCCTGGCCCGCTCCGGCGGGGGCCCGACGCTGCTGGAGTGCGCCGCGTACCGCTACAAAGGCCACAGCAAGAGCGACCGCCAGCGCTACCGCACAAGGGACGAAGTCGAGGCCTGGCGCCGCCGCGATCCGATTGCGCAGCTGCGTGCGCGGCTGATCGCCGGCGGTGTAGTGATCGACGCTGACGCTGACGCCTTGGAGGCCGCGGCTCGCTCGGCGATCGACGCCGCACTGCGGTTCGCTGAGGAGAGTCCGGAGCCGGATCCGGCGTCCCTGCTGGACGGAGTCTACGCATGACCCGGCTGATGTCCTACGCCGAGGCGATTCGCGAGGGGCTGCGCGAGGAGATGCGCGCGGACGAGCGGGTCGTGCTTCTGGGCGAGGACATCGGGGTCTACGGCGGCGCCTTTGGCGTCACCGACGGCCTGCTGGACGAATTCGGCGACCGGCGCGTGCGGGATACGCCCATCTCCGAAGCCGCAATCACCGGCTGCGCGATTGGCGGGGCGATCACGGGGTTGCGGCCGGTGGTGGAAATCCAGTTCATGGATTTCATCACGCTGTGCATGGAGCAACTGGTGCTGCAGGCGGCCAAGATCCGGTACATGTTCGGCGGGACGGCGGCCGTTCCGATGGTCCTGCGGACGCCGGGGGGATCAGGGACCGGAGCGGCGGCGCAGCATTCGGAAAGCCTGGAGGCCTGGTTTGCCCACGTGCCCGGCCTGAAGGTGGTGGCCCCGTCCACCCCGGCCGACGCCAAAGGACTGCTGTTGTCGGCCATCCGGGACGACAACCCGGTCATCTTCATCGAACACAAGCTGCTCTATCGGACGAAAGGGCCGGTACCCGATGCCCCCACGGCCGTCCCCCTCGGTGTCGCCGACGTCAAGCGCGAGGGCGCCGACGTCACCGTCGTCGCCACCGGCGTCATGGTGCCGCGTGCGCTAGCCGCCGCCGGCATGCTGGCGGAGGAAGGCATCAGCGCAGAAGTCATCGATCCGCGCACGCTCCGCCCGCTGGATGCCGAGACGCTGGTCGCGTCGGTCCGCAAGACCGGCCGTGTGGTGATCGTCTACGAAGCGGTAAAGACCCTGGGGATCGGGGCGGAGATTGCGGCCCGCATCGCCGAGAGCGATGCCGTTTCGCACCTCACGGCCCCGATCGTTCGCCTCGGCGGTGCGGAGTGTCCAATCCCGTACAACCGCGCGTTGGAACGCGCCGCGGTGCCGCAGGAGGAGGACATCCTCACTGCGGTGCGCCGGGTCATGGCCGCGTAATGGCCAAACCCGTCATCCTTCCGAAGTTCGATATGATGATGGAAACCGGCGTCATCGTCCGCTGGCTGGCGCGGGAAGGCCATCCGGTCCGTGAGGGGGACCCGCTCGTGGAAGTGGAGACCGACAAAGTCAACATGGAAATCGAGGCGCCCGCCGCGGGGATTCTGACCGGCATCCGCGCCGCTCCCGGCGAGACGGTGCCGGTGGCCACGGTGATCGCCTACATCCTGCAGCCGGGCGAGTCGCTTCCCGACGAGTGAACCGAGCGTGCCTGCCGCCGGCGAACGATACGAAGTTTCCCTGCACTGCGCGCGGTGCCGGCGGACCACGGTGCATCTGGTCAGCGCCGGCGTGGGCGGCCTGTCCCGCGTGACCTGTATCACCTGCGGCCGCGCCCAGGTCGTGCACACCCTGCAGTTCATGGAACAGTACACGGAAAGCGTGATGCGCCGACTGCTGGCCAAGCCGTTCGACATCACGACCGAGTTCATGCGCAGTCCGCGGGACTTCATCGCGTCGTTTCCCGGCCGTGTGCTGACCAAGCCGTTCCGCGTGGCGGCCGAACTGCGCACCACCATGGACATCATCCGGCCGCGGCGATCCCGCGCCGCCCCGACGCGGTCCACCGTCCCGCCGGTGATCGGTGACCTCCCGGCCATCCGGCGGCGCAGCCAGGTCTTGCTGAGCGCACCGCTGCTGTGGGCGCACGCGACGACCGAGATCCTCGACGTTGCGCACGAGCTAGGCTATGACGGCGTCGAGTTGTGGGCGTACCAGCTGCTGCGGGAGGGAGCCGACCCCGCGGCGCTTGCCGCGCGAATCCGCGCACTCGGTCTCGCCGTGACGGTGCACTTGTTGAGCTGGGATCTCAACGTCACCTCTCGCGTCGAGGCCATCGCGTCGGCGTCGATGGATGCGCTGCACCGATCGGTGGACCTGGCCGCGGCGCTGGGAACGTCGCTGATCGTCATGCACCCCGGTCACACCACCGCGCCCCATGATGACGGAGAGACGTACTGGCCGGTGCTGGTGACCGGAGTGCGTGAGATCGCGGACCACGCGGCGAACCTGCAGATGCGGGTAGGCGTAGAACACATGGAGGCCCGCCAGACGGAATTCGTGATCCTGCCCGAGCAGGCCAACCGGCTGGTCGACGAGGTGGGGCGCCCCAACGTCGGCACGGTGCTCGACGTCGCGCACATCCCGTGGGGCCAGGACGAAGTCGAGTTTATCAGCGGGCTCGACCGCGTCATCCACGTTCACCTCAGCGATGCGGACGAGACGCGGCTGCACCTGCCGCTGGGGCAGGGAGAACGCGACCTGGTCCGAGTGCTGGGTGCGCTGCAGCGGTACCGGGGGGCCATCGCCCTAGAGGGTTTTTCGATCAGCGCCGGAGTGGAGCTGGCGCGCTGGAACAAAGCCCAGTTTGAGGAGTTGTGGCGGGCATCGGTGGAGTACGCGCAGGCATCCGCCCGCGCATGAAGGAAGACCGAATCATCAGTCGGAGGAGGACAACGATGCGTATCACTCGCCTGTTGCAGGCGCTGATTCTGTGCGGTTTGGCGGCCGCGCTGATGGTGGTCAATCTTCCCGCCGCCGCCGCCCCGGCGCCGTCGGGGACGATCACGCTGTACACTTCGGAGTCGGATGACGACGTGAACCTGCTCACCCGCGACTTCATGCAGCGCAATCCCGGCGTGCGCGTGAACGTCTTCCGCGCGGGGTCGGGGCCAGTGGTGTCCAAGATCCAGGCGGAGCTCCAAGCCGGCAAGATCCAGGCCGACGTGATCTGGTTCGCGGACATCGACTTCTTCCGCATGCTGGCCGGACGCGATCTGCTCCTGGCGTACAGCCCGCCCGCGGGCCGCCGCGTTGACAGCCGCTACCATTACGGCGACAACAAGATGCATGAGGTGCGGCTGATTTTCAACGTCGTCGCCTACAACACCCGGATCGTGCGCTTCAAGCCGACCGGCTGGAACGACCTGGCGGCCACCCGCTACCGGGGGAAGGCCGGGATGCCCAGCCCGTTCGTCTCCGGGGCCGCATTCAATCATGTCGGGACGTTTGCCAGTATGCCGGAGTTCGGCTGGGACTACTACCGCCGGCTGCGCGCCAACGGCGCGGTCGTGTTGAACAGCAACGGCGACGTCGCGCAGAAGCTGGCATCCGGCGAGATTGTGATCGCTCAGATCGTGGACTTCTTCGTGCGCAACCTCAAGGCGCAAGGGTCGCCTGTCGACCACATCTGGCCTGAGCAGGGCGCGCTGCTGATCCCAACCCCGATTGCGATTCTCAACGGTACGTCGAACGTGGCGGCGGCGCAGGCCTTCGTGAACTACCTGTATACACCCGAGGCGCAGCGGCTGTTCGTGTCCCGCTCCTACATTCCGGTGCTCGACGGCATCCCGTACCCACCGGGCACGCCCGACATTTCAGGGCTCAAGATCATCCGGGTCAACCTGGATTTCATCCAGAAGAACCGCGATTTGATCCGCAAGACCTTTGGGGAAATCTTCGGCATTACGCCGTAGCCGACGTTGAGCCTGACGGTTCCTCGCGCCGGTGCGCCGGGCCGCGGCCTGCTGCGGTGGGCCGCGCTCGGCGCGGGGAGCACTGCGGGGCTCGTCCTGCTCGTTCTGATCGTCTACCCGTCCATCACCCTCGTCGCGAATGCCTTTCTCCTCAACGGCCGGCCAACGCTGGCGACCGTGCTGCGGACGGTGCAGGATCCCGGCACGTTTGCCACCCTGTACAACAGTCTAGTGGTGTCGGCGCTATCCGCGGTGTTGGGCACGGCGCTGGGCACGGCGCTGGCGTGGCTCCTCGGCCGGACCGATCTGCCGGGACGCCGGTACTGGGAGACCGTCGTCCTGCTCCCGTATATGATCCCGCCGTTCATCGGGGCGATCGCGTGGGTCTACCTGCTCAGCCCGGTCGGGTACCTCAATCAGATCTGGATGGCGCTGTCCGGTTCCCCCGACCCGCTGCTCGTGATCTATGGTCCGGTGGGGATCGTGTTCGTGCTCACGCTGTACGGCTATCCGATCGTCTATGCGGCGATGCGCGGCGTGTTGGAACGGATGAATCCGGCGCTGGAGGAGGCCGCCCGCATCTCCGGCGCGCGGACCGTTCACGTCCTTCGAGAGATCACGCTGCCGCTGATGCTGCCCGGTATCCTGGCCGGAGGCCTCTTGCTGTTCATGTCATCGCTGGCGAATTTCGGGATCCCGGCCGTGCTGGGGTTCCCCGCCCGCTACTTTGTGCTGCCCACCAAGATCTACGCTACGATCTTGAACTTCGACATGCCCAACAACCTGCAGGTGGCCGCGGCGCTGTCGATGTACCTGGTCGTGACGGCGGGCATTCTCCTCTGGCTGCAGCGGCTTATCCTGCGCCGCGGACGGTTCGCGGTGGTCACCGGGCAATCGACGAGCGTGCAGCGCGTGACGCTGGGGCGTTGGAAGTGGGCGCTGGTCGGCGCGCTGGGTCTCTTTGGGTTCGTCAGTGTCATCCTTCCCATGGGCGCCACCCTCCTCACGGCAGTGATTCGGGCCTACGGGCTGCCACCGGCTGCGGAGAACCTGACGCTGCAGCACTTTGCGACCGTGCTCACCGGCATCCCGAAGGTGCAGCGGGCGTTCTTCAACAGTCTGGGGCTGTCTGCCGGGGCCGCGACGATCATCGTGGCGCTGTCGGTCGCCCTCGCCTATCTGATCGCGCGGGTCCGCGTCCGGGGCGGGAACGTGCTGGAGCTGCTGATCTCGATTCCCTATGCCGTGCCGGGAACCGTCGTGGCCCTGGCGATGATCCTGGCCTGGCTGCGGCCGGTTCCCGTACTCCAGCTACGGCTGTACAACACCATCTGGATCATCCTCCTGGCATACGTCGCGCGATTCCTCGTCTTTGGCGTGCGGACCGTCATGGCCGGGATGACGCAGGTCCACGACTCGCTGGAGGAAGCGGCCCGCATCAGCGGCTCCACGGGCGGGCAGGCGTTCCGCGACGTCGTGCTGCCGATCATCCGCCCCAGCATCGCCGCCGGCTGGTTCCTCGTGTTCATGCCGGCGATGGTCGAGCTGACGCTGTCCATTCTGCTGTTCTCGGCCGGCAACGAAACGATCGGGGTGGTGGTCTTCGGCCTGCATGAGGAAGGGAAGATCGCGCTGTCGGCCGCGGTCGCCCTGATGGTGACGACCGTGCTCGTGACGCTGCACCTCGTCACGCGCATCGCCACGGTGCGGGAAGTGGTGCGCTGACCGCATGGCCGAACTGCGCCTCGAACGTCTCGGCAAGTCCTACGGCGGTCACCTCTGGGCCGTTCGTGACCTCACCCTCACCGTTGCCGACGGCGAGTTCGTCACACTGCTGGGCCCGTCCGGATGCGGTAAGACCACGACGCTGCGGATGATCGCCGGCTTCATCCGGCCCACAACGGGGCGCATCCTCGTTGACAAACCTCGGCCGAGGACAACGTGATGACGCCTCCGGAGCGCCGCGGCATGGGGATGGTGTTCCAGAGTTACGCGGTCTGGCCACACATGACGGCGTTTCACAACGTGGCCTATCCGCTGAAGCGCGCCGGGCTGAGCCGGTCGGAGATCGACGCACGCACCCGGCGTGCCCTCGCGCTCGTGCAGCTGGGGCAGCTCGACCGGCGCTATCCGCATGAACTCTCCGGCGGCCAGCAGCAGCGTATCGCACTGGCCCGCGCGCTTGTCATGGAACCGGCGGTGCTGTTGCTGGACGAACCGCTCTCGAACCTCGACGCCCGCCTGCGCGAGGAGATGCGGTTTGAAATCAAGGAGCTGCAGGGCCGGCTCGGCATTACGGTCGTCTACGTGACCCACGATCAGGCCGAGGCGATGGTGATGTCGCACCGCATCGCGGTTATGTCGTTCGGAGAGATCGTCCAGGTCGGCACCCCCGAGGCCATCTACGAACATGCGGCGACGCCGTTTGTCGCGGCATTCCTCGGCGTCGCGAATTTCCTCCCGGGGGAGGTCGTAGGGTCGGATGCGGCGGGCGTGCGGGTGAGGCTGCGTAACGGACCGCCCAATGTGTTCACTATCCCGGCGCCATCCGCGTTTCCAGGTCCCGTGGAAGGCGCCGTGCTCGTCTGCGTCCGACCGGAGGCGCTGCGGCTCGACCCGGAGGGGTCGCTGCACGGGCGCATCATCCGGCGGACGTACCTTGGTGATGTCGTCGACTACCTGGTCCAGGTTGGATCGGAAACGATTCGGGTGGCGGTCCCCGCCGGCAGCGCCGTCCCGGCTGGCGACAATGTCCGCCTGTCGGTGACGCAGGCGACGATCTATCCCGCCACCAGCGGCGGCACTTCCTCCGGCCGCTCCACGACGTAATCCGGTGCGGCGGCGAGCACCGCCTCCCGGTCCCGTGTCCCCCACAGCGCCGCCGCGGTCGCGACTCCCGCCGCCGTGCCGGAGCAAATGTCGAAGACCGCATCGCCGACCATCAACGCGTCCCGCGCTTCCCCGCCCAACCGGCGCAGGGCTTCCTGCACGGGATCGGCTGCCGGCTTGAACACGCTGACATCGTCCGAGGTCACCGCAGCGCGGATGAACGGGGCCAGGCCAAATACCTCCAGGTCGTGCTCGGTCGTGGTCCGCCGCTTTGACGTCACCACGCCCAGCGCGCAGCCGAGGCGGGCCAGCTGCCCGATCATCTCCGCGACGCCTGGAAAGAGTCGTGCCAGCCGATCGTGATGTTCCTGGTAGAAGGTGGTGTAGGCAGTGAATAGCTCCGGTAGCTGCTCAGGGGGAGCAATCGATTCCAGCCGGATCCGCAGCGGCTCCCCCCATCGTGCGAAGACCTCGTCGTCGGTGGCCTCTCGGTTCCGCACCGCTCGGATGGCATGGCGGAAGCCCTGGACGATCAGCTCGAACGAGTCGACGAGCGTCCCGTCAAGATCGAACAACACCGTGGTGAATCGCACAGTGTTCTTTGTACTGCGGTAGGGAGGGAGGTTCCCCCAGGCGGTGGCGGGGACCTGGGACGAGCCCACCGAATTGTCCCAGCCACGGAGCATGACTCCGCTGCTCGATGAGGAGCATGGCATGTTCCTGACCAGCGTATTACAGACAGGGGTGGGACGATGAGGGCTGCGGTCGTGGTCGTGGCCGCCGGCCGGGGGGACCGCATGGGCACTCCCGACGGCAAACCGTTCCTGACCCTGGCGGGGACGCCTGTCCTCGTTCACACGGTCCGGGCGCTCGAGGCCGCCGCCCTCGTTGACCGCATCATTATTGTAGTCCAGTTGCGTGACATCCCGCGCGCGCAGGTGCAGCTCGCCCAGGCACGGTGCGCGAAGATCGACGCGGTCGTCGCCGGCGGTGAGGACCGCCAGGCCTCTGTGTTCTCCGGACTCTCTGTTGTCGGGGAGACGCCAATCGTGGCCGTGCACGATGGCGTCCGTCCGCTCGTCCGCCCCTCGCTAATCGATGCCGTCATCGGTGTCGCCGGTGAGTTCGGGGCCGCATCGGCCGGCATCCCAATTCGCCAGACCGTCAAGCTCGTTGAACAGGGCCAGGTAATTGAAACGCTTGACCGGACGCGGTTGTGGGCCGCGCACACGCCCCAGGCTTTCCGCAGCGACCTGCTGCGCCAAGCGCACGATCGCGCGCTGACCGACGGGCTACGCGCCTCCGATGACGCGGCGCTGGTCGAGTACACCGGACATCCGGTCCGCATGGTCGAAGACTCGCCCTCCAATCTGAAGATCACGGTCCCCGAAGATCTCGAGCTGGCCGAAGCGTACTTACGGGCCACGGCTCACCCCGAGGCAACCCTGCGCACCGGCCTGGGTTTCGACGCGCACCGGCTCGTCATGGGACGGCGGCTTGTCCTCGGCGGGGTGGCTATCGACAGCCCCCGCGGACTCGCCGGGCATTCCGACGCCGACGTGCTCGCGCACGCCGTCATGGACGCGTTGCTGGGCGCGGCGGGGATGGGCGACATCGGGATGCGGTTTCCTCCTGGGGATCCCCACTACCGTGATGCGGATAGCATCGACCTGCTGCGCGACGTCACGGCCGCGCTGCAGGCCGAAGGGTGGCAGATCGCCCACGTCGACAGCACCGTCCTCACGGAAGCGCCCATGCTGGCGCCGTACGTCGCGCAGATGCGCCGCCGGCTTGCCGAGGCGATGGGGATTGACCCCGGCGCGGTCAACGTCAAGGCGACCACCATGGAAGGGCTGGGAGCGATTGGCCGCCACGAGGGCATCGCGGCGCAGGCCGTGGCGACCCTGATCGGGAACAGGGAACAGCGAACAGGGAACAGTCAATGACGTCGATTCGGTCTGGATGTTGTTCCCCGTTCCCCGTTCCCCGTTCCCTTGCGGCAGGACGGCGCCGATGAATCGTGTGCGGCATTGGCGCAGCGGCGAGGAGTCAATTCCGCATCTCCTGTTCATCGAGCGCGCGGTGATCGCCGAGCCGGTCGCCGTCGAGGTGGACCACCCCGGGGCGTTCCGGCCCCGCCTCACCGGTTTTTGGCGCGATCAGGAATTCCACCGCATCATCAAGATCGTCGAGAGCCGTCACGAGCTCGGCATCGCGTACGTGCGCGTAGTGACCGATCACGGCTGCATGGATCTCCGGCGCCGGATGCACAGTGACCCCCGGACCCTGCGCGCCCGCCGCGAGTGGGAGATCTGCGCGGTGCTGGACGCGGTCGATTTCCCCGAACACACCAATCGGTAGCCGGGTAGCCAGGAAACGATACGGGCCGCTTGCGGCGTGTTCGATCACCCAAGTACACTGTGTGATGTGACGCTCCACCTGCACAACACCCTCACCAAGAAGGCCGAAGAGTTCGTCCCGCGCGAGCCGGGCACAGCCGCCATGTATGTCTGCGGCCCGACGGTCTACGACAGTTCGCATCTCGGCCACATGCGCGCGGCGGTGGTGTTCGACGTGCTGCGTCGGTATCTGGAGGCGCAGGGCTACCGCGTCACGCACGTCCAGAACATCACCGACGTCGAGGACAAGATCATCGCCCGGGCGCAGGCCGAGGGTGTGCCGCCCGAGCGGATTACCGGCCAGTACAGCGAGGAATACCATCAGGCCGCGCGCGCGCTCAACATCTTGTCTCCCGACGTCGAGCCCCGGGCGACGCAGCATGTTCCTGAAATGATCGAAATGATCCAGCGGTTGGTCGCGCGCGGATACGCTTACTACGCGGAGGGCGACGTGTACTTTGACGTCACGACCCTCCCGGACTACGGTAAGCTTTCCGGCCGCGTGCTCGAGGACCTGAAGGCAGGCGCGCGGGTCGAGCCCGGCGAGTTCAAGCGCCATCCCGCGGACTTCGCCCTCTGGAAGAAAGCCAAACCCGGCGAGCCGAGCTGGCCGAGTCCATGGGGTCCGGGCCGTCCCGGCTGGCACATCGAGTGCTCGGCGATGTCGCTGAAATACCTGGGAATGGGTTTTGATATCCACGGCGGCGGGGACGATCTCATCTTCCCACACCACGAAAATGAGATCGCGCAGTCCGAGGCGTACGCGGGGTCGGCGCCGTTCGCCCGCTACTGGGTGCACAATGCCATGTTCCAACTGGGCGGGGCGAAGATGTCGAAGTCCGAACGCAACTATGTCTCCGTCGGAGAGGCCCTGCGCCACTATCCACCCGCGGTCATCCGGTACGTCCTCGTCTCGGTGCACTATCGCAAGCCCATGGAGTACGACCCCGATCGCTTCACGGAAGCGGCGCGGGCGGTCGACCGCCTGCAGGCGGCGCTGGCGTCGGCCGACCTCGTGCTGCAGCGGGCGGCCGGTCTGGCCGAAGACGGCGAACCCTCTCACGCGCTGGCCGCCGCGGCGAAGCTGGCCCGAAGCGGTTTCACCGCGGCCATGGACGACGATCTCAATACCTCCGGCGCGCTGGCGGCGGTCTTCGACCTGGCCTCGGAGATGAACCGCGTGACCGACCAGGTGCTGAAGGGATCTGTGGAGGCGGTCCAGGCCGCGCCGGGGCTCAGTGAAGCCCGCCGCGCGCTCCTGGACATGACCGGCATCCTCGGGTTTCAACTCGAAAGGCGGGCCGAGGACGAGCAACTCACCACGCGGGTGCGCGCGCTCGCCGCGTCCTTTCGCGACCAGGCGCCGCAGCTGTTCGCCGAGGAACCGCAGGATGGTCTGGAAGGACTCGTCGGCTACCTGCTGGCGGGCCGGGAACGTGCCCGAGCGGCCCGCGATTTCGCCACCGCCGACCGCATCCGCGGTCGTCTTACCGAAGCCGGCATTCTCGTTGAGGATCTTCCCACCGGTCCTCGCTGGCGGGTCGTGGCCGCCCCTGACGCGGCGGACAACGGCCGAGCAGGAGCCGGTTGAGTCCCGGCGCCGCTGATTCCCACGAGGCGGCGACCGACGACGTCATTCCCGGCCGCCGTGCCGTGCTCGAGTCGCTGCGCGCGGACCGCCCAATACGGAAGCTGCTGATTGCCGCAGGGACGACGCGCAGTGGCATCGTGCAGTCCATCCTCGACGAAGCCCGGCGGCGCCATGTCGCCGTCCAGTTCGTCGCCTCAGCCCGGCTCGATGCGCTCACCCCGCGCGCGACGCACCAGGGTGTCATCGCCCTCGCATCGGCGCGGCCAGCCGTACCGCTCGAAGCGATTCTGGACAAGGCGCGAGCGCAGGGAGAGCCGCCGCTGGTCGTCGTCCTCGACGGACTCCAGAATCCCGCGAACCTCGGAGCGATCCTGCGGACGGCGGAGGGGACGGGCGTGCACGGCGTGATCATCCCCCGGCACCGAGCCGTCGGCCTCACTGCAACAGTTGCCAAGACCTCGGCCGGGGCGATCGAGCACGTGCCGGTGGCTCAGGTCACGAATCTTGTGCAGGCGCTCGAGGCGCTGAAAGCCGCCGGCCTGTGGGTCGCCGGCGCCGACGCGGGGGCGGATGATCTGTACACCGACGCCCGCCTCGTCCCGCCGCTGGCCCTCGTGATGGGCGGAGAAGAACGAGGACTGAGCCGGCTCGTCCGAGAGCACTGCGACTTCCTCGTCCGGCTGCCAATGCGCGGACATCTTGCGTCGCTCAACGTGGCGGTGGCGGCGGGTGTGCTACTCTATGAAGTACTAAGACAGTCCGCGAGCGGGCACAATTCCAAGAGGCGCAATTCGTGAATCGTGAATCGGTAGAATTTCCTCCAGCCAAGGCCCCACAGCCCAAACCGTCGGCGCCCAAGAAGCCTCGCCGCGCGGGCTGGTGGGCCTACCTGCGAGTCATCCTGCCCATTGTCATCCTGCTCGCCGGTGCCGCGGCCGGTGGCGCCGCGGCGTTCGTCCGGGATACCCGCCTCTTCGAAGGGCGGATCTACCCGGGAGTGTCGATCGCCGGCACGAGCGTCGCCGGGCTCAGTCCCGCCGAGGCGGCGGCGGTCGCGCAGCGCGCCGCGGACGCCGTTCTCACCAAGCGGCTGGCGCTGCAGATCGGCCAGGATGTGGTCTCCTTCTCGTACGCCGACCTCGGCGTCCAGGCGTTTCCCGACGAAGTGGTCGCCGCGGCCTACGCACAGGTCCGGACGGGGACGCTGGTGGACCGCGTCATCCGGCGTCTCGAGCTCCTCAGCAGGCCGCTCGATCAGCCCGTGCGATTCTCCCGCAATGATCCGGCAGTGACCGCCGTCCTCACGAAGATGGCGGCAGGATTCAGCGCCACGCCGCAGGACGCCACCGTGACGGTGCAGGGCGGCCGCGTGGTAATCACCAGGGAAAGCCAGGAAGGTCGGGCCCTTAACGTGGCGGTGACGGCCCAGCGAATGGTCGCCGCCCTCGACGCCGGCGGAGACAATGCGGTGGCGGACGTTGAAATCGTGGCGCCCAAGTTTACGACCGCGCAGGCCCAAGAGATCCGGGCCCCGCTCGCGACGTATGCGACCAACGTGGGAGGTGTGGCGAACCGGGTTCACAACGTGGGCCTGGCAGCCGGCTACATTCGCGGAACTCTGCTGGCGCCCGGAGCGGTGTTTTCCTACAACAAAACGGTCGGACCGCGCACCGGTGCGCGTGGGTTCCGCGAAGCGCCGGTGCTCGTCGACAATGAGCTCGTGCCCGGAGACGGCGGCGGGGTCTGCCAGGTGAGCTCGACGTTGTTCAACGTCGCGCTGCTGGCCGACCTCCAGATCCTCGCCCGCACGAACCACATGCGGCCGGTCGCGTATCTGCCGATCGGGCGCGACGCCACGGTCACGTACGGCGGACTCGACCTGCAATTCAAGAACACGACCGGGCGCTACGTCCTGATCTGGGCATCGCTGCTCGGACGGCGCCTGACGTTCTCGGCCTATGGCGCTCCCGATCCGGCGAAGGAAGTGGCGATCTACGTCACCGAGCGCAGCGTGATCCCCGCACCGTCGTATACCGTGACGAAGAAAGATCCGCTGCTCGACGAGGGTAAGACGGTGATCCGGGAAGCGCTGCCGGGGTATCGCGCGCGGACGTACCGCATCGTCAAAGTCGGCGGCGAAGTCGTGAAGCGGGAGCTGGTGGCGAGCAGTTACTACAATCCGGTCGCTCGGACAATCAAGATCGGTGCCAAGAAACCGCCGGCGCAGCCGAGTTCGATGCGGTGACGGCGGCAACTTCTTCTTGACGCATTCTCGATAGTATCCGTATAATAAGCGTCGTTATCATAGCGCCGAATCCGATCGAGCGGAGGCGAAGAGTGGCTCTAGCGCGGCGGGACGCTCCGACGTACCAGGAAATGCTCGATGAAGATCTCGTCGCTACCGCAAAGAACGGCGACGACCACGCTAGCGAGTACCTCATCAATAAGTACCGCAACTTCGTCCGGGTGAAGGCCAAGGCCTACTTCCTCATCGGCGCCGATCGTGAAGACATCATTCAGGAAGGGATGATCGGCCTGTACAAGGCCATCCGCGACTTCCGGGCGGACAAGCTCTCCTCGTTCCGGGCGTTCGCCGAGCTGTGCATCACCCGCCAGATCATCACCGCGATCAAGACCGCCACCCGGCAAAAGCACATTCCGCTGAACTCGTACATCTCGCTGAACAAGCCGATCTACGACGAGGACTCCGACCGCACGCTGCTGGACGTGATCAGCAGCATCAAGGTATCCGATCCCGAGGAGCTGGTCATCAATCAGGAAGCCTCGGCGACGATGCGCGAGCGCATCCGCAAGAACCTCAGCGAGTTGGAGTGCCGGGTACTCACCGCGTACCTGGAAGGCAAGTCCTACCAGGAAATGGCTAACGAGCTGAACCGCCACGTGAAGTCGATCGATAACGCCTTGCAGCGCGTGAAGCGAAAGCTGGAGCGGAATTTGGAGGGCGAAGAAGACTAGATTCGGCCTTCAATTGAGAGTTGAGAGGGGACGGGAGAAAATCCCGTCCCCTTTTCGTTGGGCGGCGGGGCGAGTGGGCGGGCCCTTGCTCCGGTCGGGCGGCTCGGAGAGGAACCGTGGTCATGACGTCGACGGGGTTGCGACGGCAGGCCGGCGTGCCCGGAGGGCGGGCAGCTGCGCCAGGAGCACGCCGGAGAAGGCTACGATCATCGCCAGGATCTGCCGACCCGAGAGCGGTTCTCCCAGGAAGATCCAGCCCAGCACACCGACCTGGAAGACCGTCGTGTTGGCGACGATGTTCGCTTCGAAGGCCGTCAGCGTGCGCAGGGCGTGGTTCCACAACGACCAGGCGACCGCCGTGTTGGCCAGCGCCAGCCACAGTATGGTCCCCACGACGAACGGGGGGAAGCGCGGAGCCGGTTCGACTGTCAGACCCACCGGCAGGACCGACAGGGCTCCGGCGCCGATACTCACCAGCGTCAGGTGCAGGGTCGGGGTGGAGCCTTCCCGGGCGACCTTCCGCGACAGCGTCGTTCCGATCGTGACCGTGACCAAGGTCCCGCCCATCAGCAGCAGGCCGCCCCAGTCGATTGAACTGCCCCACGGCAGGAACAGGGCGACGCCTCCCAGCGTGACGGCCGCCCCGAGCAGCTCGACGAAGGTCGGGGGTTCGCCGAGCCACACCGTGTCAGCGACGGCCTGGATCGGCGGGAGGAGGCAAAAGAGCAGCGCGATCGTGGCCACGGGCAGGGTGCGCATGGCGGAGTACTGCAGCCCCTGGCTGACTCCGTAGTTGAAGACTCCGATGACCAGCAGCGTCACCCAGGCCAGCCGCACGGGCCGGCGCCGATCCACCAGCAGCGCGTATCCCAGCAGGAACAGGAACGCCACGAGGTACCGGACGGCGGCGAGGGTGACGGGTGGAACGAAGGGGAGGGAGAGTTTCACCAGCAGAAACGACGTCGACCACAACACCGTCACGACGAGCGCGGAGAGCGCTGCAGCAAGGTGGGTCGGACGGGCGGACACGGTCTTCATCTATACTGAGAGCATCGACGCAATGTTCCGCATCCTGTGTCCCAATTGTCGCTTCGTGTTCCTCCAGATCACGCCTGCCGAGGAAGGGCAGACGGTCGTCTGCCCGCGCTGCGCCACGGCGTTCGAGCCCGACGAAGAGGAAATCCTGGATCCCGAAGATGATTGACTCGGGGTCGGTCCTCCCCGATCCGGTTCCGTCCGGGCGCGAAGTGATCGCCCGCGTGACGACCCCGACCGGCGAGTGGCAGCTCCAGCGCCGGGGCGAGCACTACGAAATCATCTGCAACGGCATCTTCCTGATGGCCACTTACAATCGGGAGTCCGACCGCCGGCTCGCTCAGCTGCCGCTGGCGAGGCTCGCGGACCGGGGCCTCAGGGTGCTCGTCGGGGGATTAGGGATCGGGTATACCTTGGAAGCGGCGCTGGAGGACTCCCGCGTTCAGCAGGTGGACGTCGTCGAAATCGAGCCGCTGATCGTGGACTGGCACCGGCAGTTCTTCGCTGCGCTGTGCCACTCCCCGTGCGACGACCCGCGCACCCGCGTAATCGTCGCGGACCTCTTCGACGTATCGCTGCCGGCGCGGACCTACGATGCCGTGCTGCTCGACACCGACAACGGGCCCGACTGGCTGGTGAACCCCGCCAACGCCAGGATCTACAGCTCGGAAGGGATTCGATACTTTCTCGATGCCCTGGTGCCGGGCGGAATCCTGGCCTACTGGTCCGCTGACCGTGCCCCGGATTTCGACTCGACCCTGACCCGCGTTGCCGGACACGTCGATGAGATTGAGGTAGTCGATGAGATCGCGCCAGGCAGGTCGGGATCGGCCTGGCTCTACCTGGCTGGGCGAGGAACATAGGAGGTGACTGAGGTGCATGCCCGACTCTCAAGACAGGAGCAGCGCTACCTTGCGCGCGCGAGGGTCTGCAGGGTGGCGTCGGTTGGCCGAGATGGCGTGACCCACCTGGCGCCCCTGTGCCATGCGTTCGACGGGGCCAATCAGACGGTCTACGTATGGACGGATGGTCGGACCGCCCGGAACCTGCGCCAACGGCCCCGAGGCGCGGTTGCCTGCGACGACTACTTCGAGGACTGGGATCGACTCCGGGGCCTCCTGACCCATGTGCGCGCCCGAACGATTCGCGGCGGACGCGAACTCCTGCGGGCTCGCCGGCTACTCAAGCGGAAGTTCAAGCAATACAGGCAATACAAGGACGACGATATTGACCAGGTGATCGGCCTGCGGGTTGAACGGGCGAAGTCCTGGGGACTCTGAGCGGGGTGACTCCGGCTAGCCGCCGATCTGAATCATGACCCTGGCCTGGGGGAACATCTTCTCAGCTAGGGCGTGGCCGTAGGGGCGGCGGAACGCCGCCGCCCGGAAGATCTCGCGCATCTGTTCGTAGCTCGCGCCGGCGCGCAGGGGCGTCAGCAGGTCTTCCTCGTCATCCCGCAGGAGGCACAGCCGCAGCCGCCCGTCGGCGGTGAGCCGCAGCCGCCCGCATTTGCTGCAGAACGGCTGGCTGACCGGGCTGATAAATCCGAGACTGCCGGCGGCGTCTGCCAGCCGGTAGGTGCGCGCCGGATCTTCAGCGGACAGATTGACCGGGGTGAGGGGGCCCAGCGCCGCCGCGATCCGGTCCATCGTCTCCTCGCTCTTCACGACCCCGGCGTCGGCGAAGTCTCCGACGCTGCCGAAGGGCATCATCTCGATGAACCGGACTTCCCACGGCCGCTCCAGCGTCAGGGCGGCGAGGGGCACGACGTCGCCATCGTTGAACCCGCGGACGACCACGGCATTGAGCTTGATGGGCGTCAAGCCCGCCGCCTCCGACGCCGCGATGCCCGACAGGACCTTGTCGACCCGGCCGCCCCGGGTGATGCGAGCGTACTTCTCCCGATCCAGCGTATCCAGGCTCACGTTCAGCCGCCGGAGCCCTGCCCGGGCCAGCGGGGCCGCCAGGTAGTCGAGCAGCAGCCCGTTGGTTGTCATCGCGACGTCCTCGATGCCGGGAATCCCGCTGATGGCCTGGGTGAGCTCCACGATCCCCCGGCGGACCGTCGGTTCTCCCCCGGTGAGGCGGACCTTTCGCACGCCGAGATCAGCGGCGATGCGTACCAGCGTCAGCAGCTCATCGTCGGACAGCAGTTCCTCGGCGGGCCGGAAGTCGATCCCCTCCGCCGGCATGCAGTAGACGCAGCGCAAGTTGCAGCGATCGGTCAGCGAGATGCGCAGGTCACTGAGTTCTCGACCGTACTGGTCTTTCAACGCGTTCCTCCCGGCGATATAGGGGATTATAGCACTGCGTCTCCCCAGTCTACCCGGTCTGCCCGGTCTTCCCAGCCACCTGCTCTGCGGTTTGAGACTGGGTAGACCGGGAAGACTGGGAAGACTGAGCAGACGCCTTCTCTTGCAGGAGGGATCCCAGGGCGGGTCGAAGGGAGGCCCATCAAGTTGACAGGTGAATCAGTTGTCAGTTTCTAGGCCCGTCCGACGGCCCGTACAGGCGCGGGGGCAGCGCACGCGGCGGCGCCTGCTCGATGCCGCGGAGGCGGAGTTCGGCCGCCGGGGGTACTTCGAAACGTCCATCACCGACATCACCCGGCGCGCCCGGGTGGCGCAGGGCACTTTCTACGTATACTTCCACGGCAAGCGGGCGGTCTTCTCGGAGTTGGTGCGTGAGCGGAACCGCGACCTGCGCCGGACCATCCAGGAAGACGTGCGGGGGCTGGTGGACCGCCGCGACGTGGAGCGGAAGGGATTCGAGTCATTCTTCCGGTTCATCCAGCGCCACCGCAACATGTACCGCATCGTCCGCCAGGCCGAATTCGTCGATCCGACGTTGTTCCGATGGTACTACCAGCGGTTCGCGGAGGGATACGTCCGCGGGCTGCAGGACGGCATCCGAGCCGGCCACATCCGGGCCATGGATCCCGAGCTGCTGGCGTACTGTCTGATGGGCGTCGCCGACTTTCTCGGGATGCGGTGGGTGTTGTGGGAAAAGTCCGGCCCGAACGCCGCCGTGCTCAAGGAGATGATGGAGTTCCTGCTCCACGGCCTGGACGGGGAAGGCAGGCGGGCCCGGTGACGCGCGTCGGAATTACGGCCATCGGAACGTACTTTCCAGCCGCCGTCCAGACCAGCGCCGCCATCGCCGCTGCCACCGGCATTCCTCGCGACGTTGTCGAGCGGAAGTTCGGGCTGCGGCAGAAGCACGTTGCAGCGGCCGGCGAGCACGTCTCGGACATGGCCATCGCCGCGGCACGCGCCGCGCTCGAGGAGGTCGACCGCGGCGAGATCGGCGCGGTGATCTACTTTGGGAGCGCGCACAAGGATTATTACCTGTGGTCGGTGGCGCCGAAGATCCAGTTCGAACTGGGCCTCTCGTCGGCGTTCACGTTTGAACTCATGGATACCAGCGCCTGCGGCCCTGTCGCCCTCAAGGTGGCACGGGACATGCTCGCCGCTGATCCGGATCTCCGCGCGATCCTGCTTGCCGGCGCGTCGCGCGAGGCGGAGGTGATCAACTACCGCAACGAGCGGTCACGCTTTGCGTTTAGCTTCGCCGATGGCGCGGCGGCGGCCGTGCTGCGTCGCGGCGAGGCGGGGCACGAAGTACTGGCGTCGTCGATCGCGACCGATGGGTCGTTTTGGCGGGACGTCTTGATTCCGGCAGGGGGCACGGTCCACCGTGCATCGGGCGAGACCGTGGAGCGGGGGATGCACTTTCTCGACGTCATGGATCCCCAGGGGATGAAGGCCCGCCTCGATCCGATCGCGCTCGACCGGTTCGTTGGGGTGATCGCGCAGGCGGTGGAACGGAGCCACGCGACGGTGGCGGACATCAGATACCTCGCCGTGCTCCACATGAAACGCTCGTTGTTCGAGGCCTTGCTGCGCGCGCTGGGCCTGGAGGAATCGCAGTCGTTCTACCTGGCCGACTACGGTCACATGTCGGCGATCGATCCGTTTGTCTCGATGGTCGAAGGAGAGCGCGCGGGACGGCTGCGCTCGGGCGATCTTGTGGTGGCCGTCAGCGGCGGAACCGGTTACTCATGGGCGGCGACGGCGATTCGCTGGTGAGGACCCGATAGTGTGGGGAATCTGGCACTGGCTAGAACGGCAGGCCGACATTAGGCCCGGCAAACCTGCGCTCATTGATCGTGAGCGCTCGCTGACGTATCGCGACCTCTACAGGCGGGTTGCTGGGGCTGCGGCCTACCTACAAGGCACCGACCTGCGCCGAGGGGACCGGATCGCCATCCTGTCGATCAATCGAGCTGAGTACATCGAGACCATCTTTGCCGCCGCGTGGGTCGGAGCCATTGTGGTTCCGCTGAACTGGCGCCTGACCCCGACGGAACTTGCCTTCCAGGTGAAGGACAGTGAACCGAAGATGCTGTTCATCGATCCCGGTCTGGCATCGCTGGCCGCCGGATTGAGGGTCCAACCTGAGGCGCAGACCATCAGGAATTATGTCTCCTACGACCTTCTTGGCGACGAGCGGGAGGCGATCACGCCCGTTCACAGTCCCGCGGGCCGGGCCGAGGACCCACTGCTGATCATGTACACCTCGGGGACCACCGGCCGTCCGAAGGGCGCGGTGCTGACCCAGGCCACCCAGTTCTGGAACAGCATCAACATCGGGACGGCCATCGGTCTGACCTTCCACGACGTCACCCTGAACGCACTGCCGATGTTCCATGCGGGCGGCCTCGGGCTCTACACACTGCCGTCGCTCCATCATGGCGCGACCGCCGTGATCCAGCGGGCCTTCGATCCCGACGACACGGTGCGGTTGATCGCGGCCCATCGCGTCACCGCCATGCTCGCCGTCCCCTCCATGTACCTAAGGCTCCTGGAGTCGGACGCGTTTCAGCGCGCCGATCTAACCGGCGTTCGGTTCGCCTCCGGGGGGGCCCCGTGCCCCCTCACGATCATCGACGCATTCGAGCGGCGGGGACTCCCGCTGCAGCAAGGCTATGGGTTGACTGAGACCTCGCCCACCTGCACGCTGATCCCTGCGGCCGATGCGTTCCGGAAGAAGGGATCGGTAGGGAAGGCCGCGCTGCATGCCGAGTTGAGGGTGGTCGACGAGGAGGGACAGGACGTATCCCCGGACGAGGTTGGCGAGGTATGGACTCGCGGTCCGAATCTCTTCAGCGAGTACTGGCGGTGGCCGGAAGCGACGGCGGAGGCATTCGCGCCGCCTGAGGAGGGCGCTGCCGCAACGGGCCGAGAGGGATGGTGGTTCAAGACGGGGGATCTGGCACGGGTCGATGAAGAGGGTTTTCTCTACATCGCCGATCGCAAGAAGGACATGATCATCTCCGGCGGCGAGAATGTCTATCCGGCCGAGGTCGAGGACGTCCTGTACCGGCACCCCGCGATCGCCGAGGTCGCAGTGATCGGTCGGGCCGATTCGCAGTGGGGTGAGGTCCCGGTTGCGGTCGTCGTGACGCGTTCCGGCCAGTCGCTCTCGCTGGACGACCTCCGCGCGTTCTGCCAGGGGAAGTTGGCCCGCTACAAGATTCCCAAGGCGGTCGAGTTCGTCGAGGCGCTTCCTCGGAACGCGGCGGGCAAGGTGCTGAAGCGAACGCTCCGGGATCAGTTCGGGCGCGATGCCGTACGCGACCGCTAACGGGATCCAGCTCTACTACGAGCGCCTCGGCGAGGGGCTGCCGGTCGTACTGGTGTCCGGCCTGGGCGCAGACGCCCATTTCTGGTACCGGCAGGTCCCCTCGCTCTCAAGGCAGTTCGAGGTCATCACGCTCGACAACCGGGGCGCATGCCGCAGCGACAAACCCGATGAACCATACACCATCCGCATGATGGCCGGCGACGTGGCGGGATTGCTCGACGCGCTGGAGATTCCCGCGGCGCACCTCGTGGGGGCATCGCTGGGCGGATTCATCGTCCAGGAATTCGCGCTGGGCTACCCGGAGCGGACGAGGCGCGTCGTGCTGTGTTGCACGAGCTTCGGCGGGCCGCGCAGCGTGCCGATCCCCCCGCAGACGGCCGAGGTGCTCCTCAGCCGGACCGGGGATCCCGCCCGCGATCTGCGCGCGTTTCTCGCGGTGCAGTTCGGCACCGATTTCCTTCAAACGCATCCCGAGGAGATTGACGACTACGTGGCGTGGCGCGTGGCCCACCCGCAGCCCCCGTTCGCCTACCAGCGGCAGTTGATGGCCGCCACCGGCCACGATACCGAGAGCCGGATCGGCGACTGGCGTGGTCCCGTCCTGATCCTCCACGGAGGTCAGGACCGCGTCGTCCCGGTGGCCAACGGCGAGCTGCTGGCGCAGCGGATCGCGGGGTCACGGCTGCACGTCTTTCCAGATGCCGGACACCTGTTTCTCTGGGAGCAGTCCAGTTCGGCCAATCAGATGATCGCGGAGTTTCTGACCGGGTAGACAGGAGGTGGGACGGTTCACCGAGGCAAAGGCACGGCCACACTATCCAAGGAGGATGGACATGAACAGATGGGGTCGTATCGGAGCCGCCGTGGCACTCGCGGCGACGCTGATCTTCAGCGCCGCCTACCAGCCGGCGGCGGCGCAGCAGGAGCCGATCCGGATCGGTGCGATCATTCCGCTGACCGGGCCATCGGGCGTGAGCGGGCAGGCGATGCAGAAAGGCTACCAGCTCGCGATGGACGAGATCAACCGGCAGGGCGTGCTCGGCCGGCGGGTCGAGCTGATCGTTGAGGACGACAGGGGCGATCCGCCCACCGGCGCGGCCGCCTTCCTCAAGCTCGTCACCCGGGACCGCGTCAACGCCCTGATCGGCGGGCTGGCGTCGAACGTCTCCATCGCCGTCGCCAGCCAGGCCCTGCAGCGGCCGATCCTGATGGCCTGGACCGGGGCGGCCTCGCCGCTCGTCGAGCAGCTCCTGAAGGACGCCGACTGGTTCTTCCACTACCATCCCTGGCAGTACAACAATGCCGATTCGACCTGGCGCTTCGTGCGCAGCACCGGCGCGAAGACCGCCACCGTCGCCGTTGAGGACGGGCCATTCGGCAGCAGTGCCGCCGACGAGGCGAGGGGCTTTGCCAAACAATTCGGCATCACCGTGGTGTCGGTGGAGACGTTCAAGACGGGCTCGCCGGACCTGACACCGATGCTGACTAAGGCGAAGGCCACCAACGCGGATGCCTTCGTATTCGTCGGGTTCGATCAGGACGTCGTCCCACTGGCGACACAGGCCCGGCAGATCGCTTTCGCGCCCAAGCTCATGCTGGCCGCCCCCCCGTCGTGGCCGGTGGGCTTCGAGAAGCTGGCCGCCGGCAACTACTTCGCGGGGATGGCGCTGTGGACGGCGGAAAATCCGTCCGCGGCGTCGCGGCGCTACGTCCAGCGCTACCGCGAACGGTTCAAGGAAGAGCCTGCGTCCTACTGGGGGCCGCTGGCCTACACGAACCTGATTACCGTTGTCGATGCCATCCGCCGCGCGGGGACCCTGGACATGGACGCGGTGGTGCGGGCCATGAAGGCCACGGACTATGAGGGGCCAATCGGCATCCGCCTCACGTTCAAGCGCTCCATCTATGGAAAGAACCAGGGATTCACGAGGCTCATCGCCTTCCAGTGGCAGAACGGCAAGCAGGTTGTCGTGTGGCCGGAGGAGATTGCCGGCGCCAAGCTGGTACCCTTCGCACGGTAGCGACGAGACGGGAACACGGGAACGGGGGAGCGCGGGAACGCGACCCCCCGTTCCCTCGAGGGCCGGCCCATCGAAACATTCCTGCAGATGCTGATCTTGGGCGTGCTCCGCTCGGGGCTGTACTCCCTGGCGGCGGTCGGGCTTGCCCTCTCCGTCGGCGTCATCGGCATCGTGAACTTCGCCCACGGCGAGTTCCTGATGCTGGGCGCGTACTTTGGCTATTGGCTCTACGTATCCTACGGGGTGGATCCGCTCGCGGCCATCCCGCTGGGCGCCGTCGGCCTCTTCGCGCTGGGCGGCGTGATCTACCGCTCCGCCATTCAGCGCGTGCTGCGGGCTCCCGAATTGAACCAGATGCTCCTCACGTTCGGGCTGTCCATCTTCCTGCAAAACTTGGCGATCATTCTCTGGACCGGCGATCCGCGGGTGGCGACGATTTCCTACAAGGCGACCGCGGTCACGCTGGGGGGCTTCACGATCGGGCTGCCGCAGCTGATTGTGTTCGGCATCGCGATGGCGCTGACGCTGAGCCTCTTCGCCGTCTTGGGCCGGACGCGCATCGGCAAAGCGATGCGCGCCGTGGCCCAGAATCGCCTCGGCGCCGCGCTCGTCGGGGTCGAGGTCGACCGGGTCTACCTCCTGGCCTTCGGGCTCAGCACGGCCCTGGCCGGCACCGCCGGCCTGATGATTACCCTCCAGCTGTCGGTGTCGCCGTTCATGGGTTTGCAGTACACGCTGAAGGCGTTCGCGATCATCGTGATCGCCGGCCTCGGCAACATCAACGGGGTCGTGTCTGCGAGTCTCATCCTCGGGCTGTCGGAGGCGTTCGTCGAGTTCTACGTTCCGGGCGGCGGCGGCTGGGCGGAAGGAGTGTTCTTCCTGCTCATCCTCCTCGTGTTGGTGATCCGCCCGCGGGGGTTGTTCCGGTGACAGCGCGGGCCGGGCGGGCTATCCTGCCGGCCGTCGCGCTCGCGGCGGCGGTCGTCTTTCCCTACTGGGCGGACCGGGCCCAACCGTACTACCTGCAGATCGCCATCAACGTCCTCATCTTCGCGACCCTGGCGCTGTCGTGGGACCTGCTGGCGCGCACCGGCCAGCTGTCGCTGGCCCACGCCGCCTTCTATGGGCTGGGCGCGTACACGTCGGCGCTGCTCACCCTGCGGCTGTCCATTCCCATCCCGGTGGGCATCCTCGCGGGGGGACTGCTCGCCATCGGCGCCGCGGCCGGGCTCGGCATCCTCACGCTCCGCCTGCGCGGCATCTATTTCGCGATTGCCACGCTGGCGTTCAGCGAGACGCTGCGCGTCACGACGAACCAGCTGCGCTTCACTGGGGCGGCCACCGGCCTCGTCGTACCGTCTCTGCTGGGAGGCCAGCGCGTGGCGCAGTACCTCGCTATCCTGGGTGTGCTGGCGCTGTTGGTCCTCGTGTCGTGGCTGATCAACCGCTCGCGCTGGCATTTTGCGTTCACCGCGATCCGGACGAACGAGGAAGTGGCGGCCACGATGGGCGTCGACGTCGTGCGCTTCAAGGTCCTCGCGTTCATGATCAGCGCATTTTTCGCCGGCGTGACCGGCGCGTACTACGCGCACGTGTTCCTGTTCATCAGCCCCGTCGAGAGCTACAGCCTCGCCGTGTCCGTCGGGGCACTCGTGGCGCCGATCTTCGGCGGGCTGTACACCACGGCGGGTCCGCTCCTCGGCGCGATCGGGCTGCGGGTCGGCGAAGAGGTGCTCCGGACGTCGCTGCGCAGCGGCTACCTGATCATCTACGGACTCATCCTGACGGTGGTGATTCTGTTCATGCCGCGGGGGCTGATCGGCGTCTACCGTTCGCTCACCCGCCCCGGGACGGCGAGGCGGGCGCCGTGAGCCTGCTGGCGCTCGAATCCGTCACCAAGGCGTTCGGCGGCCTCATCGCCGTCAACGACCTGTCGCTGACCGTCGAACCCGGCGAGATCGTGGCGATCATCGGGCCCAACGGCGCGGGGAAGTCGACGACGTTCAACCTGATCTCCGGCCTGCTCGCGCCCGACCGCGGGACGATCCGGTTTGCCGGCGCGGACATCACCACGATGTCCCCAGCCCTGCGCGCGCATCTGGGGATCGGGCGGACGTTTCAAGTGATGCAGCCCTTCCACGACATGAGCGTGCTGGAGAACGTGATGGTCGGGGAACTCTTTGGCCACGCCGTTCCGAAGTCGCTGGCGGCCGGGCGGGCCGACGCGGAGACGATCTGCGCGCAGCTCGCGCTGACGCATCTCGCCGCTCGTCCCGCGACCGCCCTGGGGGTGGCCGACCTGAAACGGTTGGAGATGGCGCGGGCGCTGGCCACGCACCCCCGGCTGCTCCTCCTCGACGAGGTCATGGCGGGGCTGACGCCGACCGAATCTCGCCAGGCGATCGCGACGATTCGGACCGTCCGGGACGGCGGTGTCACGGTCGTGTTGATCGATCATGTCATGAGCAGCGTGCGCGATCTTGCCGACCGCGTCGCCGTGCTGAACTTCGGACGCCTGATCGCGTCCGGGTCGTTCGCCGCGGTGGCGGCCGAACCGACGGTGATCGAGGCCTACCTGGGCGTCGACGAGGCGCAGCCCTGAACGCCCCGCGGCCACTCCTCGAGGTTGAGGCGCTATCCGCCGGATACGGGGATATCCAGGTCCTGTGGGACATCGGCCTCCAGGTGCGGGAAGGAGAGATCGTATGCCTGGTCGGAGCTAATGGGGCGGGAAAGACGACGCTGCTGCGCGCGCTTACGGCCGTCGTGCGCTCGCGTGGGCGGATCAGGTTTCAGGGCCGTCCGCTCGCTGGCCGGCCGACGGCCGCGATCGCCCGTCTGGGGATCGCCCACGTGCCGGAGGGGCGCCAGCTCTTTCCCGCGATGTCGGTGCTCGATCATCTCGAGCTGGGTGCGGCGTTCGTGCCAGGCGCGTGGGAACGCCGGCGCGAGACGCTGGACGAGGTCTTCGCTCTGTTTCCCCGCCTGAGTGAGCGCCTGCATCAGCTGGCCGGTACGATGAGCGGTGGTGAGCAACAGATGCTGGCGGTGGGACGGGCGCTGATGACCCGGCCAGTCCTGCTGATGGTCGACGAACCGTCGTTGGGGCTGGCGCCGGTGCTGGTGCAGACGCTGTTCACCGCGCTGCGGCAGATCAACCGGCGCGGGGTGACGGTCCTGCTGGTGGAGCAGAACGTCCGCCAGACGCTGCTAATGGCCGACCGGGGGTACGTGCTGGAAAATGGACGCATTGTCCTAGAGGGCAGCGGGCCGGAGCTGCTTCGCAATGAGCATGTGAAGGTGGCCTACCTTGGACTCTAACTACGGGAGCAGGGAACAGGGAACGGGGAACAGCCGGCCGATAGGTTCGTCTGGTTTGGCCGGGAAGGTTGCCATCGTGACCGGGGCAGGGTCGGGGATCGGGCGGGCCATCGCGCTCGCGCTGGCGGCGGCCGGCGCCGCGGTGTGCGTGGTTGACGTGGCCGAGGCGGCTGGACGTAAGACCGCCGATGAGGTCCGCCCCCACGGGGTCGATAGCCTGTTCGTGCGTGCCGACGTGTCTGATTCTGCCGCGGTCCAGGACATGGTGACGCGCACGATTCAGACGCTGGGCGGGCTGCACATTCTCGTGAACAACGCGGGGCTGCAGCACGTCGCACCGATCGTCGACTTTCCGGAAGACCAGTGGCACAAGTTGCTCGGCATCATGCTGACGGGGACCTTCCTCTGTACCAAGTACGCTCTGCCGCCCATGCTGAACCAGCAGTGGGGCAGGGTCGTCAACGTCGCGTCGGCCCATGGCCTCATCGCCTCTCCATTCAAGTCGGCCTACGTCTCCGCCAAGCACGGGATCGTCGGCTTCACGAAAGTGGCCGCGTGGGAGGTCGCCGATCGGAACGTAACCGTCAACGCGATCTGCCCGGGATACGTACGCACCCCGCTGGTCGAACGGCAGATCGCCGACCAGGCAAAGGTGCACGGGATTCCGGCCGCCGAGGTAGTCGAACGCATCATGCTCCAGCCGGCGGCGTTGAAGCGGCTGCTGGAGCCCGATGAGGTTGCCGCGCTGACGGTATTCCTCTGCAGCGACGCGGCAGCCGGCATCACGGGCGCGGCGCTGCCGATTGACGGCGGGTGGACGGCGCACTGAACCGGGAACAGGGAGCAGGGAACAGGGAACAGGGAGGGCACCATGCCGGAGTTTGAGCCCGGGCAGCGGGCCACGTTCGCGAAGACGATCACGGAGCGGGACATCTATGCCTTTGCCGGAATAACCGGAGATTTCAACCCGTTGCACGTGGATGCGGAATATGCCGCGCGGTCGCGGTTTGGGGAGCGGATCGCCCATGGGATGCTCACCGCCGGGCTGATTTCGGCGGTGCTGGGAATGCGGTTGCCGGGGCCGGGCGGGATCTTCTTGAGCCAGACCCTGAAGTTCGTGAAGCCGGTCCGGATCGGGGATACGGTGACGGCCTCGGCGGAGGTCCTCAGCTACCGGGCGGACAAGCGGATCTTGACGCTGAAGACGGTGTGCCGGAACCAGCGCGGAGAGGTTGTCGTCGAGGGCGAGTCAGGGCTGCTCGTGGAGCCCGTGCCCGAGCCCCCGGGCTAGACGCCGGGAGTACAGCGAAGGTAAACTAACCCTTGACCGAAAACCTTCTGTTCTGGGGTTGCGCCGACACAAAGGATGGGTAGAATAATCACCTAGTGAGCGAAGACAACTCGGGCGCTCGAGTCAGTGGGAACCCGAGAAAGCGAGGATGACTCCGTGGCCAAGGTAGCGACCAGGAGAACTGCGACCGGCAGAACCAAATCGGCCCGTGCCATTACGGCAACACGGCCCAGGATCAAGCTCGAGCGCTGCCCGCACGGGCTGCTCAAGGGTACGTGCGCGATCTGTCTCCAGATTGAGGAGACCATCGATCTCACGACCGGGAAGCTCGCCCCGGAAGAGCGGCCGGGCCGTCTGCGGGGCGGGGACGAAGACGACGAGGACGAAGAAGGATAGCGTGGACAACCCGATCCCTCCGCTCTATCATCGCCCCATGCCGCCCAGACTGTCCTGGAACTGGGCGGCCTTTGTTTTGGGGCCGGTGTGGTACGCAGCGCGCGGCCTGTGGGTCCACGCCACCATCATGGCCGGGTTGTATCTGCTCAGCGGCCTTGTCCTGCTGCCGTTCGTCCACCTCTACAGCGGGTTGAAGGCGAATGAGGACGCCCTGGAGTTCCGGATCGCCGCGCGCAATTACAGCCCCAACCCCTGATCGCGAATCCCGTAGTATAGTGGTCTTCGACGGGCCGCCGTAGCTCAACCCGGCAGAGCGCCTCACTTGTAATGAGGGGGTTATCGGTTCGAATCCGATCGGCGGCTCCACTCAAAGGTTCCTCGCTTGAGTCTTGGTCAGTTTGATCGCGCTACCGCCTTTCTGCCGGGCTGGTTGCTCTGGGCTCACCCTCGCTCCGCCTTCGTCGGCTGCCGATGTAACCGCAGGCTGCCGGCCTGCGACTTTTCCTAAGACGTTCAGTCGTTGGGCCGGTTGAGCAGGAGGAAATCGCGTCTCCACTGTCGCACAACCGGTGGACTGTGCCTGGCGGTCAAATCACAGCGGCGGCGGGAGGTCTCATGGGCGGACGGCGATCCGGAATCATCGTGCTCGCGCTTGGCCTCATCCTCGTCGTCGCAGGGTTTACCCTGGCTTGGGGAACGCAGCAGGATACGAACCCGGCCATGAACCATCCCCATGCCTTTGCCTGGAAGGTGTTTGTCGAAATCAACCGATCCGCCAACAACGGTTCCAACGACGTGGTCTGGGAGACCTGGGCGACCGACCCCGACACCTTTCCACCCACTGGCGATCCGTCCGCGTGCGTAGGCACGCGAACGGATCCGAAGCGCTGCCCGACGTGGCCAGGCGCGAAACACCGCCGCGACGAGCTCCAGCCGGTGGCGAAGCAACTGGCCGCCGGCGTGCGCAGCGAGCCGCAGGAAGTCGTCTACCGGAACAAGCCGGCTTACGACTACATCGTGTCCAACAACCTCTGGTTCCGAGACGGCCTGATCGACGCGTTCCGGCGGGCGCAGGCGGGCGACTTCACGGTCGCCTTCCCCATCAACGGCATCGAGACCAAGGCGATCTGGGTCGAGATCAACGTCCGTGACAAACCCCGCTACCACTGGAACTACGCCTCCGACGGCCGGCTGTACGGCCTGACCGCGCTGCACATCATGACCAAGGACATCCCGGCCTGGTTCTGGGCCACCTTCGAGCACGTCGACAACATCGGCCGGTGTGACTTCATCGGCTGCCACGATACGTTCGGTTCCACGCCCTTCAACGTACCGCCGAAGGCGACCGACGGCGGACTGTACGATGCCGGCCGGCCCACCGCAGCGCTCGTGGCAATGTTCCGGCGCGCTGGGATGGGACCGGAGTGGTACAACTACCGGCTCAAGGGCACGCAGACCGACTTTGTTGACGTGACGGGGAACCCGATCCGGCTGGGCAACTCGCAGCTGGAGGAGGGTTTCGTCCCCACCGCATCGTGCATGACGTGCCATGCGCGGTCGACCGTGAACGGGGCAGGCATGACGCTCAATGTGTTCCGGTCGCGGCAGCCTCTGCAGGGCAACCTGGGCGTCCCCGATCGGTCCTGGTTCTTCAATCCCGACGGCAGCCTCCGGATGCTGCCGATGGACTTCGTCTGGGCCTTCATCAAGGTCCTGAGGCAGCTGCCTCCGGATGGGAGATAGGTCAGGGCATGAAGTGGGCTTTGATTCCGTCGGCGGCGAGGTCGAACGCCAGCGCGAGCAGGAGTAATCCCATCAGCCTGGCCGCCACCGAGAGCGCGGAGCGTGGGATGCGGTTGCTCAGCCATCCGCTGGCCAGCATGACGGCCAGCGTGATCAAGAGGATGATCGCGCCGGCCACAATGGTTTCCAGGTCGTTGTACACGTGGGCGTAGGCGACGGTGGCCGTGATTGTGGCGGGACCGGCGATGAGTGGCGTCGCGAGCGGCACCAGCACATCCGTGGGAGCCTTTGCCGCTTCGCCCGAAGGCGGAGTGGGCTCGCCGTGCTGGATCAAGTGCACTGCGGCGAGGCCCAGGACGAGCCCGCCGGCAATGCGAAATGAAGGAAGGCTGACATCGAGGAACCGCAAGACGTCGTCGCCGGCGACCGCGAACACGACCACGATGCCGAACGCGACAACGGTCGCCAGCAGGGCCGTCGCGGCCTGGGTACCCCGGTTCATCCCGCGTGTCAGCGATGGAAACGTCACCAGGGTCATGAGCGGATTGATGACCCCGAAGAACACGACCAGCAGCTTCGTGAGGTTGTCCATGATCAGACATGAGTTCAGTCCGGCCCCCGATCCTCCCTGCAGGGATTGATGGATCGGCGCCCGGCGCGTGATCCCACAGCCAGTGGCAAAGCGATGGATCGCGTCGTCGCGTTCAGCGATGGGATCTTTGCCTTTGCGATCACCCTGCTGGTGGTAAGCCTCGATGTACCCGACATTCCTGCCGGCCTCGCCGGCCGGGGGTTGGTGCCGGCGCTGCTCGACCAGGCGCCCCGATTCGCCTCCTACGCGTTCAGTTTCCTGATGGTGGCGATATTCTGGATGGCGCATCACCGCATGTTTCAGTACATCGTCCGCTACGATACCACGCTCCTCGTGTTGAATTTCTTGATGCTCTTCGGCGTCGCGTTTCTGCCCTATCCGGTTGAACTGGTCGGGCGGTATGGCGACCTGCCGGCTGCCGCGGCGTTCTACGCGGCATCGATGGCCTTCGTCGGGTTCGCATCGGCCGCGCTGTGGACGTACGCGGTGCGGCGCGAGCTGGTCGGCGCCGACACTCCTCCCGAGGTGATCCGCCACTTCGCGTGGCGGGCCCTTGTGGCGCCGGTGATCTTTGTGGTGTCGGCGCTGCTCGCGTTCGTGAACGTGACGGCCGCGTACGTCAGCCTGGGGCTCATCGGCATCATCCAGGGACAGCTCAGCCGGCGGTACGCGGGTGCGGGACTGAAATGAAACGGTTGCGGGGCGCCGACCATGGTGTGGAAACAGAGCTGGGACCCGCCCTGGGCCGGATCTACCTCTTCAGCGATGCCGTTTTTGCGATCGCGATTACACTGATCGTGCTGGGGTTCGATCTGCCGCACGACCTGGCCCTGGCGGAAGTGCCCGGCCGGCTCGCTGGGGAACTTCCGGACTTTCTGAGCTTTGTGTTCGGGTTCTGGATCCTCTCGTTCTTCTGGATCACCCACCACCGCATGTTTCGCCACATCAATCAGATGAATCAGGGTCTGCTGGTCTGGAATATGGTGGTGCTGCTGTGCGTGGCCTTCCTGCCGTTTGCGATCGTCACGTTCGGGGACTACCCGGCGTCGACGACCACTGTCATCTTGTTCGCCGCGGCCCAGGCGGCCACGGCCCTGGCCTGCGTCGGCATGTGGAACTTCGCCGCGCGCACTCGCCTCGTCCGCGAGGACACCGACCCGCGTGTCTTCCGCCACGTGAACATCCGCATGCTAGTCGTCGGCATCGTCTTCCTGCTCTCAATCCCGGTGGCCCTGGTGAGCCGGCCGGCGGCCTACTTGATGTGGCCGCTGGTGCTCATCGTGTTCTACGTTGTCGACCGCCGCACGCCGGCGTCCGCGCGGGTTTGAAGGTTAACTTCCCGTCCGGCGCCAGATGGTTGTTTGCTCCTGGTCTTTCTCCAGCCGTTCGTCGAGCTTGCGGGAGAGATCGTCGATTTTGCGCGACGTCTCATCGTAGACGTGGGCCTTCAGATCGGCAATCTCGTGCTCGCGTTCGGCCAGGCGCGCTTCCGCCCGCCGCCGACCTGCCACCGCCGCGGCGGTATCCGCCGCATCGATCAGCCACATCAGCACTACTCCCGCCGCGAGAACCGCCAGCAGGAGCCCCACGAGCGGGACTGTCTGCGTTCCGCCGGGCACGACCACCGTGTGGACCTGACGAAGCAGGGGTTCATTCTGATAGGCGAAGATGCCCGCCGCGGCCAGGATCAGGATCACCAGCAGGGTGGATAGTCTCATCAGGAGATCTCCTTTTCGACGATCGTCTTCCAAAGGGTTTTACCCACGGTCGTCTACGTGGCAAGGGAGCGGGGGTATAAGGAGGACAGTGCAAACCGCGAGAGGTGAACCGATGCGGGGATTCTGTGCCACCGTCGTGCTCCTCGGACTGCTCGCTCCTGCCGTTCTGGCGGCCATGCCGGCCGCTCCACCACCGGACCCAACCATTGCCAGCCTGTCGAAGCTCAGCGGGGCCGCGTTTGACACAGCCTTCATGCGCGCCCTGATCCCGGTGAACGAGGAAGCCGTCGAGATCGCGCTCGCCGCGACGCTGAACGCCGATCACGTCGAGTTGCTGAAGTGGAATCAGGTGCTCGTCGAGCGCAAGAACGAGCAGGTCCGCCGCATGCTCGGCTGGCTGAAGGAAGCGGGGGCCGCCCCGGGCCGGCGCAACGTCGGGGTGTTCACGCCTCCGGTGAAGCGGATGCGGTCGCTGAAGGACGCCGCCCTGGAGCGAGTGTACCTACCGACGATCGCGGCCCACCTGGAGTACAGCGCCCGGCTGGCCGCCCTGGCCGTGCAGCGGGCGAACCGTCCGGACCTGCGGGCGTTCGCCGCCGGCATCGTCAAAATCGAGACAGCCGAGGCCGCAATGCTGAGGAGCTGGCTGAAGAAGTGGTACCCCTAGACTGAAGGGCGTCTACCCAGTCTTCACAGTCCTCCCTGTCTTCCCAGTCTCCAACCAGGATCTCCATGCAGGTGGACTGGGTAGACTGGGTAGACAGGGTAGACTGTGAAGACGCAGTCTGGTCCGCGAGATTGCTCAGTCAGCGCGAGAAGAAGACGTGCAGGGCGTCGGGTCCGAGGGCGCCGAAGAGCACGAATCCCAGCAGCAGCGGCGTGATCACGATGTAGACGAGGCTCAGCCGCTCGTAGCGCAGGTGCATGAAATAGGCGATGATCAGCGCGGCCTTCATCAGCGCCAGGATGAGCAGAGAGCTCACGAGGATCCACTGCGGGACGCCGATCACCACGACGCCGACCTCGATCAGCGTGAACACGAGCAGCCAGAACCACACGATGACGTAGACTCGGTAGCCTCCCTGCTGGTGCGCGTGTTCTTCCTGCTGCGACTCTGCCACGGTCTACCTCCAATGCAACATTGAAGACGGGATCGAAGGGATCAGGGGGATCACAGGGATCAGGCGACCACTCCTATTTACCGTAAGGTTGCAGATCCCATTGATCCCTTTGATCCCATGATCCCGTAGTCAAATCAAGTAGAGCAGCGTAAAGATAAAGACCCACACCAGATCAACAAAGTGCCAGTACAGCCCGGCGATTTCCACGCTCTCGGGCTGGAGGCGCCGGCGCTTCCACCGCAGCGCCGTGATCGCCAGATAGATGACTCCGGCGGTGACGTGCCCGCCGTGGAATCCCGTAATGATGAAGAACGTTGCGCTGAACTGCGGGACCCCCCAGGGGTTTGTAAAGAGCCGGGCGCCTTCGCCGATGAAGTGCGTCCACTCATAGGCCTGCGCCCCAAGGAAGAACAGCCCGCCGAGCACCGTCAGGAGCAGGAAGCGCATGACCGTCCGGTAGTCGCCGATCCGGGCGGCCGCGACGGCGATGGCCATCGTGGCACTGCTGCAGATCAGGATGAAGGTCATCGTCCCGACCAGCCAGATATTGAAGATCTCCGACTGGGCCGGCCAATCGCCCAAGGACAGGCGCATGACGCCGTACCCGCTGAGCAGCCCGGCGAACGTCAGCGTGTCGGAGACCAGGAACAGCCACATCATGAGTTTCGGCCACCCCACGGCAAACGGCGACCGGCCGCCGCCCCATGGGGAGGCCAGCACGCGGTCCTGGTCGGCCGCGTGCGCTTCCATCCCCGGCGCCTCGTGCTTCTCTACGGCCACTGCGAGCACCCCATCAACCGATCATAGCCAGAACAGCAATCCAAACAGATACACCCAGAGTATTCCGAGAAAGTGCCAGTACGTGGCGGTCGGGTCGGTAAAGGCGACCGCCGGCGCGGACTGGCGGATCTGGTGTACCTTCCAGCCGGTGTAGAGCAGGGCCCCGAGTCCGCCCAGCAGGTGCAGTCCATGCGCGCCGGTGAGCAAATAGAAGAAGGAACTGTGCGGGTCGGTACTCAGGTACAGTCCCGCCGACACCAGCTGCCGCCAGGCCACCAGCTGCGACGCCAGGAAGCCGATGCCGAGGACCGTCGTCAGGACCAGCCCCCGGCGCAGCCCGTCCAGCCGTCCGGCGCGACCCTGGCGCCGTGCCCACTCCAGCACCGCGCTGCTGACCGCGAGAATGACAGTGCTTAGCCAGAGGACCGGAGGCAGGGGGACTTCCGTCCAGCCGGGCTGCCCGCGGCGCGCGAGATAAGTGCTCGTGAAGGCCGCAAACAGGACGATGACGGTACCAACGAACAGCCAGACGAACACCTTCGCCGGGGTGGCCGGCGCAACCGCGTCCTCACCGCCGTGGCCGGGCCCGCGATCGCCGGCGGGGCCGCCGGGCCCTCGAGGCGGCGCGGGTGGTTTCTCGAGCGTCGGAATCCGCGCAGCCATCTAAGCTTCTTCCCCTCGCGGCTTCACCTGCAGGGACGCCGAACCCGCCCCGTCGGCGCCCAGCGCCGTCGGGGCGGCCTGCTCGGGTGCGGTCTGCGGGAGGAAGTCCTGCTCGGCGCCGGGCACGCTGTAGTCATACGGCCAACGGTGGACGACGGGCAGCGTCGCCCCCCAGTTGCCGTGCGGCGGCGGCGAAGGCGCCTGCCACTCCAGCGTGTTCGCCTGCCACGGATTGCTGCCGGCCTTCGGCCCGCGGAACGCGCTGTAGATGAAGTTGTAGGCGAAGAGCAATTGCGCGATGCCCAGCATGAATCCGGCAATCGAGATGAAGATGTTCAGTCCGGCCAGCGGCTGCAGAAACTGGTACATCTGCGTGGAGAAGATCCGCCGCATCATCCCCGCCGTGCCGGCGAAGTGCATCGGGAAGAACGTGGCATAGACGCCGATAAACGTGAGCCAGAAGTGAATCTTGCCGAGCCGTTCGTTCATCAGCCGCCCGAACATCTTCGGAAACCAGTGGTAACTGCCCGCGAACAGGCCGAACAGCGCGGCGCTGGCCATTACGAAGTGGAAGTGTGCGACGACGAAGAACGTGTCCTGGAAGTGGATGTCGATGGCCGGCGAGGCCAGGAAGATGCCGGTCAGCCCACCGGTGACGAACAGCGAGATGAACCCCACCGCGAACATCGTCGCCGTCGTGTAGCGGATCTTCGCCCGCCACAGCGTGGCCAGCCAGTTGAACGTCTTGATCGCCGACGGGACCGCGATAACCAGCGTCGTCGTCATGAATGCCGTGCCCAGCAGCGGGTCCATGCCGCTGGTGAACATGTGGTGGCCCCACACGAGGAAACTGAGGAACGCGATCGAGGCCAGACTGCCGATCATAAAGAAGTAGCCGAAGATCGGCTTGCGGCCGTTCGTCGAGAGGACCTCGGAGACGATGCCCATCGGCGGCAGGATCAGCACGTACACTTCGGGATGACCCAAGAACCAGAACAGGTGCTGCCAGAGGATCGGGTCGCCGCCCGAATGCGGCACGGGCTGGCCGCCGACGATGAGGCCACCGGGGATAAAGAAACTCGTGCCGAGGTGCCGGTCGAACAGCATCATGATCGCGGCGGCCAACAGCACCGGGAACGAGAGCAGCATCAGGATGGCGGTGATGAACTGCGCCCACGTCAACAGGGGCAACCGGCTCATCGACATGCCCCGCGTGCGCAGCTGCAGGACGGTGGTGATGTAGTTGAGCGACCCGAACAGGAACGCGACGATGAGCAGCGCCAGACTGATCAGCCACAACGTCTGGCCGTAGAGCGACCCGGGCACGGCATTCCGCAGCGCCGACAACGGGGGATACGACGTCCACCCGGCGCTGGCCGCGCCCCCCGTGACGAAGAACGACGCCAGCAAGATGAGGATCGCCGGCGGGTACAGCCAGTACGACATCATGTTCAGCCACGGGAACGCCATGTCCCGGGCGCCGATCTGCAGAGGAATCAGCAGGTTGCCGAACCCGCCCGACAGGGCCGTCGTCAGCACGAAGAAGATCATGATCGTCCCGTGCATGGTCACCATCGCCAGGTAGAAGTCCGGCTTCATCTGGTCCCCGGAGAAGCCGTTGGGGAACAGCCACTGCGCCCAGTAGAACTTCAGGCCCGGGAAGCCCAGCTGCATGCGGATCAGCATCGCTAGGAAGCCGCCGACGAGCGCCATGAAGAACGACGTCATCAGGTACTGGATGCCGATGATCTTGTGGTCCTGGCTGAAGACGTACTTCTTCCAGAAGCTGCGGGGATGTTCGTGCTCGTGCTCCGCGTGCGCCACTTCGGGCTTCACAGCCATCTACTGCACGCCCCTCTTCGGTCTTGTTCCCGCGTTCCCGCGTTCCCGCGTTCCCGTCACTTCTTCTGTTGGGCCAGCCATGCCTCGAAGGCCGCCCTGGTCGGTTCGACCGTGACGGTGTTGCGCATGATGTAATGGCCCACCCCGCATAACTCGGCGCAGGCAATCTCGAACTTCCCCGACGCCGTGGGGACGAACCAAACTGTCGTGAACATCCCGGGCACGACGTCCTGCTTCACGCGAAAATTCGGGAGGAAGAAACTGTGGATGACGTCGTGGGACGTCATCCGTACCACGACCGGCTCACCCAGGACAATGTGCAGCTCCTTGGTGACGATGTCGTCCGCGCCTGCCGGGTCGGCGGGATCGACCCCGAACGGGTTCGAACCCGGGTTGACGTGTTCGGTACCGGCCTTCCCGAACGTTCCATCCGGACCCGGATAGCGGAACATCCAGCCGAACTGCAGCGCGCGGACGTCCACCATCATCGCCCCAACCGGCGGCGCGCTGTGCACCCGCGTCCACACCAGCGCGCCCATGGAGATCAGCGTGACCAGCACGGCGGCCGGCACCAGCGTCCACGTGAGTTCTAAGGTGCGGTTGTCGTGCCAGTAGAAGGCCCGCTGGGTCGGCTGGCCCCGGTCAGCGTAGCGCCAGGCGAACACGCCCAGGGCGAGGTGCACGACGATGAAGGCGAGGCCGGTGACAATGAGGGTGATCGTGAACAGCCGGTCGACCTCGATGCCTTGCTGCGAAGCCACCGGAGGCAGCCACCAGACGCGCGTCGCCCACAGGAACGAGCCGACGCCGCCGACGAGCACCATCGCGAGGATGAGAAGCCCCAGACGCCTGCCCACCTGTTGGGATTCGGTTGGCGGGGGAAGTTCGGCCATTATTCCTTCGTATTTTTCCGCGATCGGCGGGACTCCTGCGAGGGATCCGACAGACGAGAGAGGGCCGGACCAGCTATCCCGGCCCTCTAGGCGTGCAATGTGTGTTTTGTGCGTTATTCGCGGGCGAAGGCTTCGAAGATCGGCGGAAACGTCAGGAGGAAGCCGAGTCCGATCAACACCAGCGTCCAGGTGAAAATGCGTCCGATGTCCGGATTGCGAGTCTTCCACGCACTGTGCAGGATGATCCATGCGGCGAGCCAGATCATGATCGCCACGCCGGTTTTTCCCGACAGGGGTCCGGCCGGATTGTAGAAGTTCAATGAGTCCTTCAATCCTGCGGAGGCTTCCGCGAGGGACGTGAGCGCACCGACCGCAAATGTGCCGATTCCGGCTGAAATCAAGGCCGCGGCGGCCGGTCCCGTGGGTTTGGCTGTCACTTGGGTTGCCATCGGTTTCTTCCTCCTAACGGACGGGAGCGACCTTGTTCAGGAACGCCCCAAAGAGTCCGGCAATGCCGGCCGCAGTGAAGGCAAAGACGAACACCCACAGCGTCGCCCGGCGCAGTCTGTCGTTCCGGGCTAGTTCAGGCCCATAACGGGTGACGATATACGCCACGGCGGTAGCCAGGATGGGTGCAAACCACCCGATGTGCTCTTTCCATTCCATCCCGAACGTATGCCAGGCCCGCGTCGTCTCGCTGGCGAGCAGCACCGAGCGCGCACTCTCCGGCCCCTGCGCCCGGTACCAGGGGTAGACGATGTACGTGCCGCTGACGACCGTGATCCAGGCCACGATGGCCATGATCCAGGTGCCGGCTAACAGGCGGGTCAGGCGTTCCCGGACTCCCTGCACCGTGACCCACTCAGGCCTCAGGCTGTACAGTCCCGCCACCCCGCCGGCAAAGGCGAGGAGGAACGCCGAACCAAACACGAGGCCATGCAACACCGTCCACAATTCTCTCAGGCTGATGCTCATGAGGCCCTCCTTACGCCGTTGTCACCAGCTTCCCGTTGAACACCCGGCCCGGCTTCCACGGCGTGCCGAGGAGCGGCAGCAGGACGCGATCCAGCCCGTAGAACCCGGCAACCTTCCAGGCCAGGATCAACAGGACGGCCGTGATGAAGAGCATCGGGTTAGTGCTCGCCGATCCCGCCATCATGAAGTTCCAGTTCATCACCGCGCCGAAGAGTGCGGCGATCCCCACAAACGCGCCCACGATGAGCGCGATTCCCACCAGCAGTTCACCGTAGGCGACGATCTTCGCGAACCAGGTGTACGCTTGGATGTCCAGCAGGTACTGGAGAAAGGTCCGGTACCAGTCAAACGCAATCGCCGGCCGCGCGGGCGGCTGTGGAATCGCGACCGCGCGCTCCCAGTACGCTCGCAGGGCGGTACCGCCTCCGGTCCACGCCGCTTCACCGATCTTGTGCCGGGCCGCGTCGATCCACTGGTAGCCCAGCCAGATCCGGATGATGGCCCACAGCCAGGCGAACCTGGTGGTGTTGAACAAGACGCGCGCCACCGGCGGATCGCCGTAGAACTCGGCTGTCTTGACGGCTTCCCTTGCCATTATCTCGTCCTCCTCGGGTGAGCGCTGGTGCTGACTCTGTGCGCTCTGTCCTTTTCCCACGGTCAGGATAGCCATCCGTCCGAACCACGCCCATAAGACGGAGGGCCCATTTGTACCTCGGTCCCCGCCTGAGGCCCGAATAAGGCCGCGGCCCGATGGCCTGGGTACAAAGCGCACCGATAGAGTGAGGGCAACGGGCACCACGACCGGGCGGGGGAGATGACGACATGGACCGGCGCGGCAATGCGACGGTACTCTTCGCGGTACTGATCTCGATTCTGGCCCTGGCAATCAGCGTCATCGCCTACGCGCGCCGGGCGACGGCTCCCCCGATTCCGGCTCGGGCCCCGGCTACCCTCACACTGTCGATGGTGGTCGCGACCTTCAGCGGGCAAGGGATGGCCGCACATCGTTGGTTCCCCACGATGCTGGTTGTGCGAAAAGGCGACGTGGTCGACCTGGCCGTGGGGAATCCGGATAAGGTCTCCCACCGATTGGAGATTACCGGCTACGGGCTGAAGACCAAGGTCTTGACGCCGGGCAGTACCGACGACCTTCGCTTCGTGGCAGACCGGGACGGCGTCCTCCTCTACCACTGCATCCTGCCGTACGATCCGGCGAAGGGCAACTGCACGCCTGACCATGAGCTGATGCGCGGGTATCTCATCGTGACGGAGTAACGCGGCGATGGAGGGCAGCCAGTCGGCAACCGGAATTTCGCTGCTCGTCTCCGCGTCGGCCATCGCCCTCAGCCTGCTGGTCCTGCTGGCACCACCGCTCCCAGTCCCGCCGCCGGCCGTCGCGACGATCGATCTCTCCATGTTGATCACGACCGAAGGGCCCATCGGCGGTCCGTCGGTCAGCCACCTGTTTGACCCACAGTTGCTCGTCGCGCGGCGGGGCGACACCGTCCGCCTGCGGGCGATCAACCAGTCCTTCTTCCGCCACAGTATCGAGATTCCCGAGTACGGGGTGAGCACGGGGCCGTTGGAGGGCGGCGAGCGCGCCTCTGGGGTCCTCACATTCGTCGCCGACAAACCCGGCATCTTCGTCTACCGCTGCGGTCTGCCCTACGATCCGGCCACCGGGACATGCTCGCCGGACCATGACAGGATGGTTGGCCATCTGGTCGTCCTCGACGCGCCCTCGCGCTGAGCGAGATGAGCCTCCGCAATCGCATCATGCTGCTGGTGGCAATCGGCCTGCTGATTGCCACGATTCCCCTGGGCGTGATGGGCCTGGGCATGGTCCGTGCGGCGACCGACCAGGTGCTCGATGAGCGCCTGTCTCTCACGCGGGCGATGGCGCACCACCTCGGCCGGCAGCTGGCCCAGGGATGGTCGCGGTTGGACCAGATCAGCCTCCAACTTGGCGCGGTCTGGAGCCTGAGGTCCCCGCAGGCCCTCCAGAGGGAATTCACGATCCGTTCCGGACCGGCATCTCTGTTTTCCGGCGGCCTGTTTCTCGCAGACCGGGTCGGCACGGTTCTGGCGCCGGCCCCGGCGTCGAGCCTGCGAACCCCGGTCCTCGTCAACAGCCCGACCCTCGCTGCCGTTTTCCGAACGCGGAAACCGCAGAGCAGCGGGATCGAGCGCAGTGTGGACGGGCACCCGATCGTGTTCCTGGTCGTGCCGATCGTCGCGTCGGGGGACATCGTCGCCGCCGCCGGCGGAGTCATCGACCTGTCGGAGCCGACCCTGCTTGCCTTCATCTCCGGCGTCATTCAGGGCGCGAGCGGTCATGCTGCGATCGTCGCCCGCGATGGTCGGGTCCTGGCCAGCACCGACGAAGACGAGTTGTTCACGCGCAATGAGCACCCGGACTTCTTTGCCCGGTTTATTGCGGGCGGCCGTCCGATCGTCGGGTCGGCCAGGGAGAATCACGGCCCGGGCGTGCCCAGCGAGATGCACGTCATGGCGTTCGCCCCCGTCGCGACGGTCCCGTGGGGGCTCGGGATCGGACAGACCGAGGACGAAACGTTTGGTCCGATTCGGCGCCTGCGAGATCGTGTGATTGCGTTTGAACTCATTGTCCTCGTCGCCGCGGTCTTGTTTGCGTGGATCGACACGAGCGCGGTCGCCGCCCCCCTGGCGATGCTGAGGGCGGCGTCGGAACGCATCGCCGAGGGTGACCTCGAATACCGGATCGATGTCCGCCGGGGGGATGAGATCGGTTCGCTGGCCCGCAGCTTTGAAACCATGCGCCAGCAACTCCGGCGTTCGTTGGACGAGAACGCCCAGCTCCAGGAGCGCCTGCAGTCGGTGGCGGTGGTCGAAGAACGCGAGCGCATCGCCCGCGAGATGCACGACAGCGTCGGTCAGGTGTTGGGCTACGTGAACACGAAGGCGCAGGCCGTGACCGCGCTGCTGGAAACGGGACGCGTCGCAGAAGCTCAGACCCAGCTCACCCAACTCGAGCTGGCTGCCCGCGGCGTCTACCGGGATCTGCGCGAGGCGATCCTCGGCCTGCGTGCCACGACCGGGTCCGGCGGGCAGTTGGTCCCCGTGGTCACCGAGTACGCGGACCGGTTCGCCGCGCTCAGCGGGGTCGATGTGCGCGTCGAGGTCGATGGCGACCCTGCCCGCTATGCCTTTTCCGCGACGGCCGAACTGCATCTCCTCCGCATCATCCAGGAAGCCTTGACGAACATCCGGAAGCACGCCGGGGCCCGGTCGGCGCTGGTGCACCTGTCCACTGACGGCGGCGCCGCGCTGGTCACCATCGCGGATGACGGCGTGGGTTTCCCGTTTACCGACCGGTCTACGGGGCACCGGTTCGGATTCGGCCTGCAGACGATGCGGGAGCGGGCCGAGGCAGTCGGCGGGACGTTGACCATCAGCTCCCGGGCGGGGGGAGGGACCGAGGTGCAGGTCCGCCTGGGGCCGGAGGGGAGGGACGCCCGTGCGCGTGCTGCTGGCTGACGATCATCCGCTCTTCCGCGACGGTGTGCGCAGTCTCCTCGAAGCGCGAGGGACGCAGGTCGTCGGGGAGGCCGGCGACGGCCGGGAGGCCGTCGAGGCCGCCGTACGGCTGCGGCCGGACGTGGTGCTGATGGACATCACGATGCCGACGATGACGGGATTGGAGGCCACGCGGCTGATCAAAGCCCAGGCGCCCGAGATCAAGATCGTCATGCTGACGGTCTCCGACGATGACCGCATGCTCTTCGAGGCCATCAAGAGCGGCGCGCAGGGGTATCTGCTGAAAGACCTCCAGGCGAAAGAGTTCTTCGACCTGCTGGGCGGGATCGATCGCGGTGAGGCGCCCATCTCGCGCGTGCTCGCCGGGAGAATTCTTGAGGAGTTCAGCCGCCAGCGGCCCGCGCCGGCAGATGCCGGCCCGCGGGACGAACTGACCGAGCGCGAGCAGGACGTGCTGCGCGCCGTGAGCCGCGGAGCCACCAACCGGGAAGTCGCGGCGGCCCTGTTCATATCTGAGAATACGGTGAAGTTCCACATGAAGAATATCCTCGACAAGCTGCATCTGCGCAGCCGCGGCGAGGTGATTGCCTACGCCGCGCGCAAGGCGTGGCCGCTCCCCCCGACTCCCCCCGCCGAATCCTCCGAGTGATCCGTCCCGCCAGAACCTCTGCCTACCTTCCCGGGTAGGTGTCTGCCCGGAAGACCACCCGCCCGCGTGTTGTGAGGCGTGCGTGCTCCATCGTACCGTGAGGGCAGCAGGATCGGCACACGGGGTGCGGCATGGAACGGCGCAGCAACGGGATCGGCTACTTCGCCCTGGTCGTCGCCGCGGTCGCGCTTGCGGTCGGCGGGGTTGCCTACGCCCGCCGGGCGACCACGGCGGTCACCTCAAACCCGGCCCGGTCGCCGGCGATGCTCAAACTCTCGATGGTGGTGGCCACGTTCAGCGGACAGGGGATGGCCGCCCACCGCTGGTATCCGACGATGCTGGTCGTGCGCCAGGGTGACACGGTCGACCTTGCCGTCGGCAACCCAGACAAGGTCAGCCATCAGCTCGAGCTGACCGGCTACAACCTACGGACCAAAGTCCTCACCCCCGGCAGCACCGACCGCCTGCGCTTTGTCGCCGAGCGCAGTGGGGTCTTCGCGTACCGGTGCATTCTGCCGTACGACCCCGCCGCGGGGCACTGTACTCCCGACCATGACGTGATGCTGGGATATCTCATCGTGACGGAATAGGTGTGGCGATGAACGGCTCCAAGTCCGTCGTGGCAGGAATTGCGCTGACCCTCTCTCTCGTGGCCATCGCGCTGGGCCTGCTGGTGATCCTCGCGCCCGCCGCCTCCCCGCCCGCGCCGCCGGCGGCGATGGACTTCTCGCTGCTCATCACCGGTGAGGGGTCGATCGGCGGGCCGGCGCTGAGCCATCTGTACCACCCTCAGCTTCTGGTGGCCCGGCGCGGCGACACCATCCGCCTTCGGGTCATCAACCAATCGTTCTACCGCCACGCGATCGAGGTCGTGGGCTATGACGTCCGGACGGGCCCGCTGACGGGGGGAGAGCACTCCTCGGAAGTCCTGACGTTTGTGGCGGACACACCCGGCATCTTCACCTACCGCTGCTACCTGCCCTATGATCCGGCGACGGCGACGTGCGCGCCGGACCACGACCGGATGGTCGGGCACCTGGTCGTGATCGACGGCGGAGGCGCGCGGTGAGCGGGAGTCCTCGCGCGAGGATCACGCGGCGCCAGCTGATCTCCGCCGTGGCCGCGGCGGGGGCAACCGCAGCGCTTCCCGTACTGGCGCTGCGCTCCCGGCCGTCGGCAGCCGCCACCCCGGCCGGACGCACCAACCGGCAGTGGGCCATGGTCATCGACCTGCGGAAGTGCGAGGGGTGCACGACCATCAACAAGTCACCGCAGTGCGTCGCGGCGTGTCAGAAGACTCACCACCTCCCGGAAGGCCAGCAGTGGATCCGGGTCGTCTCCGAGCAAGACGAGCGCGGTACCTTCTTTCGGCCGATTCCGTGCATGCAGTGCGAGAACGCTCCCTGCGTGGCTGTCTGTCCGGTCGGCGCGAACTTCCACGACGCCGCCGGCGTCGTGCTGGTCAATCAGGACCGATGCATCGGCTGCCGGCTGTGCATGGCCGCCTGTCCCTACGACGTGCGTGTCTTCAACTGGACCCAGCCGGCGAACCCGCCCGGGGCGGCGCTGGCCACCTACTCACCGGAGTTCCCGCTGCCGCATCGGAAAGGCACCGTATCCAAGTGCATGCTCTGCGCCCACCGCACCGCGCACGGCGAGCTGCCGGCGTGCGCATCGGGGTGCCCGATGAAGGCCATCTATCTGGGTGATCTGGTCAGCGACGTCGCGACCAACGGGGACGAAGTGGTCCAACTGTCCGCCTTCCTCAGCGAGAACCACGCCACCCGGTACAAGAACGAGTTGGGGACCCACCCGCGCGTGTACTACATCCCCGGTCACGGCGAGGCGTTCGGACGGAGGGCGGGTTCATGAACGAGGCGCCCCTGGACGCGCATCTGATCGGCATCGTGCGCCGGCCGCCGCGCTGGTATCCGCTGGCCGTCATGTTGCTGGCCGCCGTCGCGGCCTGGGGCGTCTACGCCTGGACCGTGCAGTACCGCATCGGATTGGGCGTGACGGGGCTGCACAACCGCGTCCCGTGGGGCTTCTACATCATCAACTTCGTCTTCCTGATCGGCATCAGTCATGCCGGCACCCTGGTGTCCGCGATCCTGCGCATCACCGGCGCCGAGTGGCGCCGGCCGATTACGCGCATGGCGGAGGTCATCACCGTCGTCGCGCTGATGACCGGCGCGGCGATGGTCGTGGTCGACATGGGCCGCCCAGACCGGCTGCTGAACGTGGTGCGCTATGGGTTCGGCCGGCTCAGCTCCCCGATCATCTGGGACGTGTTGTCGGTGTCGACCTACCTGATGGGGAGCCTGATCTACCTCTACATCCCACTCATCCCGGACCTGGCCTTGCTCTACCAGCGGCTGGGCCCGGACGCCCCGCGATGGCAGCGCTGGCTCTACCGCGTGCTGGCGATGGGCTGGCAGGGGACCCCGCGGCAGCGCGCACGGTTGGAGCGGGTGCTGGCCATCATGGCGGTGCTGATCATTCCGATTGCCGTTTCGGTCCACACCGTGGTCTCCTTCGTGTTCAGCATGACCCTGCGGGTGGGGTGGCACAGCAGCATCTTCGGCCCGTACTTCGTGGTGGGGGCGATCTTCTCGGGGATCGCCGGCATCATTCTCGCTATGGCCGTGTTCCGCCGGATTTACCGGCTGCACGCATGGATCACCGACGACCATTTTCGGAAACTCGGATGGCTGCTGCTCGCGTTGAACCTGATCTATCTGTACTTCACGTTCTCCGAGTACCTGACGATCGGGTACCAGCCGGACGAGGCCGAGGCAGTCCTGCTGCAGCTGCTCTTCTCCGGGGCGTACGGGCGGCTCTTCTGGCTCATGGTGATCGGTGGCCTGGTCACCCCCGCGCTGTTGATCGTCCTCCCGTCTGTGCCGTCTCTCCGGCGCCTCGCGGCTGTTCCCGTCCTGCGTCCGGTCCCGGTGGCGCTGGCCGCGGCCAGCGTCGCGGGCAGCATCTTCCTCTTCCGCCTCCTGGGGATTCCGGGTCCGACTGCGGCGCTGCCGATCTGGCTGAACTGGGAATTCCTGCAGTGGCCACTGTTGGGACTGGCCGCGGTCCTCGTCATCAGTCTGATCCCGATCCTGCAGGCGCGGCCGGTGACCAGCCTGGTCATCGCGTCGATCCTGATCACCGTCGGCATGTGGCTGAAACGCTACCTGATCGTGGTCCCCTCACTCGCGGTCGCCCAGACCCCCATCGAGGCGATTGGGTACCGGCCGACGTGGGTCGAGTGGTCGATTCTGGCGGGGACGTTCGCAGGCTTTGCGCTGCTGTACCTCGTGTTTTCGCGAGTCTTCCCCATCATCTCGTTGTGGGAAGTCAGGGAGGCCCATGAGGCCGGCACCGCCGAGCCATCCGGCGGACGCGATCGGCCTCTGCGCGCAGCGGAGGCCGCGCCATGAGCACCCCGCGGCTGGTCGCGATCCTGATCACGATGGTGGCCGTGCTCGCGGCCGCCCCATCTCCCGTCGGTGCCGCTCAACAGGTGCGGGTCGTCGTCAGCGGGCATGGATTTGATCCCCCGATCGTCGAGGTGACCGAGGGCGAGCTCGTCGAGCTGACCCTCGTCTACGGCGACGACCCGAACGGAGAGGACAACCCTCACATCATCGTCATTGAGGGCCTCGGCATCGAGTCGCCCGTGCTCAGCCTGAGCAACCCCCAGGCGACGCTGCGCTTCACGGCGGAGCGCAGCGGGCGGCTGCGGTTCAAGTGCGTGGCATACTGTCACGGACACGACCGGCTGCAGGAAGGGTACGTCAACGTCCGCCCCCCCACGGCTGCCGGCTCGGCTCAGGCGGCCGCGGCTGCGACTGCCCTGCAGCTTGTGGCGGCCCCACCCGAGGCTCCAGGCGCGATGGCGGCGCTGCGGGCCCAGCTGACATCTGCCGGGTTGCCGGTGGAAGGCGTCATCGTCCGGTTTGATCAGCAGGCGACGTTGGTGAAGACGGGTTGGACCCCTATCGGAAGGGTGCGCACCGATGACCGCGGTGTCGCGCGGCTCGAATACCGGCCGTTCGGTGACGCCCTGAAGGTGCAGGTCCGGGCAGTCTTTGAGGGCACCGTCCGCTACGGTCCCACGCAAGCCGCGGCGGCAGTGGACCTTCCGGGCCTCGCCACGTGGTGGAAGCCACCGGCGGCGGTGCACATCCCAGTGATCGGGATCGGCCTGCTGTGGGCCGTGCTGGCCGGGGTGTGGTTGACCTTCGGCTATACGCTCTACCAAGTGTTCACCCTGCCCGAAAGAGAGGTGGAAGTGCCGGGCACCCGGCACAAGCGCTACTACCCATAACAAAGGAGGCGAAATCGCAATGAAGAGCAGATTCGGTTGGATGCATGTCGCATTCCTGATCGTGGCCGCCGCGCTGATCGTGCCGCTGCAGCCGGCTGGCATCGGGGCCGCACCCGCCCTGACCCTGAGCGTGCAGATGGTCGCCCATCTCGCCGGATGCGTGGACCGCAACCAGGTCATGCGAGGAGATCAGGTGATCTGGCTCATCAAAGCCACCAACGCGGCGGCCCAGGAGATCACGTCGGGCCTGGACATGACCGTGTTCGTCGGGAAGTACGAGGTGAAGGCGACGTACAACCCCGGCTCAAAGTTCTGGGCGGCACCGCTGCCGATCGTCTGGGACATGCCGACGGGCAACCTCCCATGGCACATCGTCGTCAAGAATGCTCAGGGAACGCTTACCGACTGGAAGCCGGCCTCGTACATGACCAACCGCCTTCTGACGATCATCCCGGGGCCCATCAAGGTGGACGCGCAGCTGACTGACACCGCGTCGGGCAACCCCGTGACAGAGGCGAGGGCAGGGGCGTCGCTGCGGATCGGCGCCAAGATCAGCCGTCCTGCCCGCGGAGATGCCTACGCCTATGGCAAGGCGGACCGCGAGCTGACCGGGACCGGGATCGTGGCGACCAAGGGCGCTCCACTCACCCAGGACGTGACGGTGCGCGCAATCATCGGCCAGGGCTCCTTCGTGCAGGGAACTCAGACGTTTTCCGGCGGCGTGCTGGCGACCGTCCCCCTGGCGTACGACCTGGCCCGAGAAATCTGGCGGGCGTCGTTCACCGTCCCTGCGGGCGCTGCACCCGGTTCGTACTCGGTCGCGATCTTTGCCAAAGATAAGTTCGACAACACCGGATTCAGCCTGAGCACGATCGTGTTCAGCCGCTGAGGATTGAGGAGGTAAGGCAGATGACACACGCGTCGTGGAGAACGTGGAGCGTCCTGCTGGCGGTGCTCGTGGCGGTGACCGCGGTTTGGCCCTTCCCGCTCCCTCTGAACGCGGCAGAGAGCAGCCAGGGAGTGCTGGTGCTGTCGCCGACCGAGGGCACGGTGGGAAAGCCGGTCATGGTCACCGGCCGGGGTTTTCCGGTGGGGCGGACCATTGCGCTGATCTGGGAAACGTCCCGCGGCGCGGTTATTGCCGCCGGCAACCTCTACGGAGGCCGAACGATCGAGGCCGCCACGCTGCCGCTTGCCCAGGTGACGGTCCGTGCCGACGGTACGTTTGTATCACGGCTGACGGTCCCACGCGATTACGGCGGCATGCACAACGTCGTTGCCCGATTGGATGGGACGGAGGCGGCGAGAGCCGGATTCCGGCTGTGGCCGAGTCTGCGCATCTCGACGACGCAGGGGCCCGTGGGCACGCCAATCAGCTTCGCCGGCGAGGGCTTCGGGCTCGGCACCACGGACAGCCAGTTCCACGTGATCTACGACAACCGGTACATGGGGATCGTCTCGGGTGTGGCCACCCGCGGCACCGTGCAGTTCACGATCTACGCCGCGGGAGAGCCGGGGCTGCACCGCATCGACGTCTACCCAAACTTCTACGGGCCGGCGTACCTGAACAACCACGACGGGTTCAGGGAGTACGCTGAAGTACCCCGCTGGGGCTGGAACTTCGCGCTGACGAACGGCCGGGCTCCGCTGAGCAGCACTGCCGCCCGCGGCCGATTCCTCAGCACCCGGGTCGCGGGCCCCGTCCCGGCGCTTGCTGACGGGCCGCCGTTGATGCTGTCACCGGCAAGCGGGCCGGTGGGCACCAGCGTGCGCGCCACGGCCGCCGGGTTCCGCCCGGGGGAACGCGTCGAGCTGGTCTGGCAATCCATCACCGGCGCGTACATTCAAGAAGGCGGGTTCAAGCTCGTGGACACCGTGATCGCCGCTGCGGCGGCGGGTCCGGACGGCCGCGTGTGGTTCAACACTACCATTCCGTCGGCGGCGGGGGGATGGCATCCGATGCTGGCCCGGGCAGCGTCGATGACCGCCGCCGGGCGGTTTGGGCTGGTCCGCGCGATTACCGTCAGTCCGCTGTCGGGCCCCCCGGGAACGCAGATTCACATCCGGATCACCGGGGCCGGATGGCGATCCTGGGAAAACACGGCCGCAGTGACGTGGGACAACGGGTACACCGGGTATGCCTGCGCTCTGGGAGAGGAAAAGGGGACCATCAACATCTACCTGACGGCGGTGGGCGGTCCGGGGCGCCGCGTGATTGGGATCTGGCCGGCCATCTTCCGGGGCCCGCTCACGGTCAACTACGGCGGGACCCAGCCCGAGAACCAGCGGCTCCCGATCCTGGTTTCGAGCGACCTGCCCGAGTACGTCGAGTCCGTCATGTTCGTCATCGACCTGACGGGAGACCAGGCCGCCCGTTAGATGGTTTACTGCCGATATCGGAATACTCTGACCGCCGGATGGTAGCGTGTCTGGCGGTCAGAGTAACGTGAAGCCGTAGTCCCTTGGTGCGACACAGGCAGGGGAAGCGGAGGTTAGGAGATGCTGAGCAGATTCATCGGTGTCATTGCTATCGTGCTCGCACTGGTATTGCTGGTCTTTGGTCCCGCGGCGGGCGCCCCCACCGTGCAGAAGGTTACGATTACGCTGACCGATTTCAAATTCACGCCGGGGACGATCACGCTGAAGGCCGGGGTGGAGGCCGAGATCGTCATCGTCAACAAGGGCAAAGTCGAACACGAGTTCATGGTGTACCCAGCGCCTAAGGGCAAAGTGGCAGATTGGGACGCGCACATCATGCCCAACACCTACTTCCAGAACATGGGCGAGATCAAAGGCGAGTTTGAGGGGACGGGCGCGATCGCCGGGACGAGTATCTTCGAGGTCGAAGTCAAGCCCGGCAAGACGGCGGTGCTGATCTTCACGCCGAACCGGAGGGGGACGTTTGAGATCGGCTGCCACGTCGAGGGCCATTATGAGGCGGGCATGAAGGCCGTGTTCGTCGTTAGATAGGGTGATTCCCATGGCACAACCTTCTTCAAGCCGGGTCCGGCTGATTGCGGCGATGCGCCGCAGCGGGGGCTGCACGGTCAGTGCGCTGCGGCGGGAAACCGCTCTCTCGCGATCGACCGTCCGGCGCCATCTCGACGCCCTTGCGCGTTCGGGGGCCATCGCGGCGCGGACGATCCGGTCCCGGACCGGACGGCCGACCCAAGTGTTCGCGCTCACCGCCCCGATGGAACTGGCGGCGGCGGGCTCGTATCCGGCGCTACTGGAGGCGCTGTTCGCGCGCCTGCGGACGATGCAGCCCGAGCAGATCGAAGCGACGTTCCCGGCGATCGCGCGGCTGCTGGCTGGACTGCACCCGCAGATCAGGCGCCTTCCGGATGTCGCGGCCAAGCTGGACGTCGCCCGGCAGGTGGTCTTCGCCGGCATGGACTCGTCGGCGGTGGCTCGCACCGACGAGGGCATCCAGTTCTCGATCCACGAGTGCCCGCTGGCGGAGACGGCACTGGAATTCCGCGAACTATGCTGCGCGGCCCGGGCGATCCTCTCCGGGCTGACCGGCCAGGACGTCGGGCAGACGGAGTGGATCATCCGCGGCGATCCGCGGTGCACGTTCGAGATCCGCGTACTGACCCAGCGCACGGCCTGACCGTTCTGGGTAAAGGCGTCGTGTGCAAGGCCGCCGGGACGCCCTGACCACCGCCGGGTCTGGCGGTGCGGTCCTGGCCGGCCGTGGTCCGCGGGGGCGCCTTGCCCGCCTGCTGCCGTTTCTTGGGCCCGCGTTCGTCGCCAGCGTCGCCTACGTCGATCCCGGTAATTTCGCCACGAACATCCAGGGTGGGGCGCAGTTCGGCTATCTCCTGCTGTGGGTGATCGTCGCGAGCAACCTGATTGCGGTGCTGGTCCAGGCGCTGTCGGCCAAACTCGGCATCGCGACCGGACTCAATCTTGCGGAACAGTGCCGCGAACAGTTTCCCCGTCCCGTCGTCTGGGCCATGTGGGTCATCAGCGAGTTCGTCGCGATGGCGACCGATCTCGCCGAGTTCCTGGGGGCCGCGCTGGGTCTGTACCTGCTGTTCGGGATGCCGCTGCCGCTTGCCGCTGTGCTGGCGGGAGTGCTGACGCTGGGGATCCTCACGCTGGAACGCCATGGGTTCCGGCCCGTGGAAGCCGTCATTACGGCGCTCGTCGGGGTGATCGCCGTCTCCTATGTCATCGAAACCATCCTGGACCAGCCCGCGTGGGGCGCGGTGGCGGCCGGGGCGTTTGTCCCGCGCTTTGCCGGGACCGACAGCATCCTGCTGGCGACCGGCATTCTCGGCGCGACGGTGATGCCGCACGTCGTGTTCCTCCATTCGGCGCTGACCCAGCGGCGGATCGTTCCACAGGATGAAACCCAGGCCCGGCGGCTGTTTCGGTTTGAAGTTGTCGACGTGCTGCTGGCGATGGGGCTGGCCGGGTTGGTGAACGGAGCGATGCTGATCATGGCCGCATCAACGTTCTACGCCCACGGGCTGACCCAGGTCGCGACCATCGAGGAGGCGCACCGCACGCTGGCCCCGCTGCTGGGCGGGGCCAGCAGCGTGGTGTTCGCGATTTCCCTGCTCGCATCGGGCCTGTCGTCGTCGACGGTCGGCACGATGGCCGGCCAGGTCATCATGCAGGGGTTTCTTCACCGGCGCATTCCCGTGTGGGTCCGCCGGCTGGTCACGATGACGCCCGCGTTCATTGTGATCGCGCTCGGACTCGAACCGACCCGCACCCTGGTGATCAGCCAGGTCGTCCTCAGCTTCGGGCTGCCGTTTGCGCTGGCCCCCCTGGTCTGGTTCACGAGCCGGCGTGATTTGATGGGCGGCCTGGCCAACTCCCGCGTCACGACCGTGGTCGCAACCGTCGTCACCGCCGGCATCATCGCGCTCAACGGCTGGCTGCTGATCCGGCTGGTCGGAGGAGGCTAGTCGATGTTCTCCCATCTCCTGGTCCCGCTCGACGGGTCGGCGCTCGCGGAGAGCGTGCTTCCCGCGGTCATCCTTCTCGCCCGCCGCCTGCCCGCGCGGGTGACCTTCCTTCACGTCGTCGAGCCCCACGCGCCTGTGACCGTCCACGGCGACCGGCATCTCACGCGGGCCGAGGACGCCGGTGTCTATCTGGAGCACATCGTCGCGCAACTGGCTGCCCAAGGCGTACAGGCCTCGGCGCGTGTGCGCGGTGGTTCTGTAAACGTCGCCGCGGCGGTTGCCGAGGAGGCGGCGGAGGCGCATGCCGAGCTCATCGTGCTGTGCACGCACGGGCATGGGGGGCTGCGCGACGTGCTGTTCGGCAGCGTGGCCCAACAGGTGCTGCAGCACGGGACGACCCCCGTGCTGCTGTTCAAGCCCGACCGCCCGTTGGACTTCGTCTGCCGAACCGTCGTGGTGCCGTTGGATGGCAGCGAGGCGGCCGCGGCGGCGCTGCCGGCTGCCGCGGCGATCGCGCGCGCCTGCGGAGCCTCCCTGCGGCTCGTGTCCGTGGTGCCGACCCCTGAGACCGCCCCGCCGGAGCGCGCCGCGGCGACGCGTCTGATGCCGTCGGCGGCGGCGGAAGTGCTCGACCTGGAGGCGGCGCACATGCAAGCGTATCTCACCGAGCTTACAGCGACCCTCGCGGCGGACGGCGTCAGCGCGTCGGGGCTGGTCGAGCGGGGAGAGGCAGTGCGGATGCTTCTCGATGCGGCGAAAGTCAGTGAGGCCGATCTGATCGTGATGGCGACGCATGGCCGCTCGGGACTGGCGGGAACCTGGGCGGGTAGCGTCGCGTCCAGAGTGATCGGCCACACCGGAATTCCCCTGCTCCTCGTCCGGATTCCCCCGTCATAGCGCATCGGGCCTCGACCCGACATCAGGTTCAGACGTCTGTCTGATTGTGGCGCGTTTCCGTTTTCCGTAGGCTCCGAGTGAGATAAACAGGACCTTGTTTGTCCAGTTCCCGATGCGGCTGTCCCGTCACGCACACTGTGCGTGGTTGTGGGAAGACTGCCCGTGCATGCTGCCCTGTTCGGTTCGCACGGCGCTGGCCGGAATGCACGCAACGGTTGAGCACGAGCTGGAGCAGATCACGCTGGAAACGTTAAGCCAATCACATCGAGGGGGATTCAACAGTGAGGATCGTCATCGCAGTCGCGGCGGCCCTGCTGCTTGCGGGTTGCCAGGGGAGCCAGTCAGGAGCACCGTCGGGGCCCGCGCCGTCGGCGTCGCAGAGGCAAGACGTGCAGATCACCTTGAGCGAGTTCAAGTTCCAGCCCGCGATCGTCGAGGTGCAGGCGGGCCCGGTGAGGTTCCACTTCAACAACACCGGGGCCGTTGAGCACACCATGCTGATCCCGGAGTTGAGCAAGGGCACGCCGATGATCAAGCCGGGGACAGACTTCGATCTCGATCTCGACCTTCCGGCGGGCACCTACCACGTCGTCTGCGACGTGCCCGGCCACAAGGAAGCGGGGATGGAGATGACGCTGGTCGTCAAATAGAGATCGCGACCGTGAAGAGGAGGGGCGGGCCGATGAAAGGATTGATGCGGCGCACGGTGTGGGTACGCGTGGCAGTGGCCGTGGGACTGCTGGTCATCACATTTCCCGGCGGTTGGCCGGCGGTCGCGGGGGCGCCCGGGGTGACGACAGCCAGGCTGGCCGCGCCTCCGGCGGTTCCCGCTCCGGTGCGCCGCGGACCGGGCAAGGTGCTTGTCACCCTCGAAACCACGGAAGTGCGGGGCACGCTCGCGGACGGCGTCGAGTACGTGTTCTGGACGTTCAACGGGACCGTGCCGGGGCCGATGATCAGGGTCCGCGTTGGTGATGATGTGGAATTCCGGCTGCGGAACAGCACGACCAGCAAGCAGATCCACTCGATTGACTTCCACGCGGTGAACGGTCCCGGCGGCGGCGCCACGCTCACCCAGACCGCCCCGGGCCAGGAGACCGCGTTCCGCTTCAAGGCGCTGAATCCGGGTTTGTACGTCTACCACTGCGCGAGTCCGCACATCCCGACCCACATCGCCAACGGGATGTACGGACTCATCCTGGTCGAGCCGGCCGCCGGGCTGGGCGCGGTGGACCGGGAGTACTATGTCATGCAGGGCGAGTTCTACACCCGCGGCGCCTTTGGGGAGAAGGGCCTGCAGGCCTACGATTCGAGCAAGGGACGGATCGAGCAGCCCGGCTACGTGGTGTTCAATGGAAAGGTGGGCGCGCTCACCGGCAGCGGGGCGCTGGTGGCCCGTGCCGGGCAGACCGTACGGATCTTCGTCGGCAACGGCGGGCCGAATCTGGTGTCGTCGTTCCACGTCATCGGCGAAATCTTCGACCGGGTCTACCCGGAGGGCGCGGTGGGAAGCGCCCCGATGACGAACGTACAGACGACGCTGGTGCCCTCCGGCGGCGCCGCGATCGTGGAATTCAAGGTCGACGTCCCGGGGACGTATCTGCTCGTGGACCACAGCATCTTCCGGATCGACATTGGGGCCGCGGGTCAGTTGAAGGTCGATGGATCGGGTCCGGCGGGGATCTTCGAGCCGATCAAACCGGGGATGCCCGGCAAACACTGAACTACGGGAACAGGGAACGCGGAACCGGGAAGGCGAGAAATCCTGTCGCCAGTGGGTGAAACAACGTCGGCCGTCTGATCTGTTGGTCAGGCGGCTGGCGCGTTCTTTCCGTTATTCTTCCGCTCAGGGGCAGGCTCGGCGAACTCTCGGCCCCAATAGCAGTCGTCGCACAACCGCAAGATGATGCCTTCCTGCTCCAGTTCACGAGTCCGCCGCTGGAGACCACACTGCGCGCAGGTATCGGTCGGCTTGTAATCTGGTACGGGCATCATCGTATCCTCCTCCTCAGGATCGTCGTGTCTTTCTCACGGTCAATACCGGCATCCGGGCGTACCGGACGACATGCTCGGCTACGCTGCCGAAGACGACATGCGCGAGGCCCGTGCGGCCGTGCGTGCCGATCACGATCAGATCCGCCCGCAGGCGGTTGGCTGTCCGCAGGATCGTCGGCCGCGGCGATCCCTCGCGGATCAGCGTCTTGACCCGGGGATAGCGGCGGCCCAGAACGGCCATCTCATCCACCGCTTCTCGCCGCACTTGAGCCAGCAGGTCGCCGGTCGCGTACATGCTGGCCATCTCCGGAGGAAGCCCGGCAACCGCGCCCAGCGACAGGTCCAGTACGAACAGTACGGTCACCTCGGCCTTCAGGGCCGTGCCCAGCCGGACCGCCCATCGCACCGCCAGATCCGCATCGCGCGAGAAATCGGTCGGAACGAGGATTCGCCGTACGGCAATTCCCCCGGCTCCCGCGCCTTTCTTCCTCATGGTTCGAGTATAGGGCCTGGTACCGCAGGTGGCATCCGTCCGAAAGGGCAAGGCGAATCGGCTCCCCGCCCGATGCCGGCACGAGTCCTTGCCGCGGATTATGGAAGGGGACGTGCAACTGGAGGTGACGACCATGAAGCGCATTCTGGTGGCCGTTGACCTGTCGGAGGCCTCAGAACTTACTGCCATCCGGGCGGCCGAACTGGCCCGGGCGATGCATGCGGAGCTCGTTGCGGTGCACGTGTACGATCCGGACGTGCTGCTGCAGACGCTGGCGGAGTCGGGCATGGCCATCGACCAGTACGTCGACGCGCTGGAGCACGGCCTCATCCGCCTCTTTCGCGGGGAGGATCCGGCCGGGATGTGGGTTCGCACGGAGGTCGTCGAGGGGCACGTGGTCAGCCGGGCGATCCTCGAGGCGGCGCAGCGGTTCGGCGCCGAAGCGATCGTCATGGGGACGCACGCCCGGACCGGCGTCATGCGGACGATCCTCGGCAGCGTCGCCGAAGAGTGCTGCGCCACGCGGCCTTCCCCGTGTTGATCGTCCCGATGCGGGCGATCGTCCTTCCGGTGCAGCCCGCGCCGGTGCACGCAGCGACCGCCACGTAGGGGGAACATTCATGTCGCTGGCCGAGATGGAGGCGCAGGTGAAGATGCGCGACTACAACGAGCAGATGGACCGGGATCGCGAGGTGTTCGAGGCGGAACATCCGGCCTTCGACATCCCGGCCGCCCCGGTCGCGGAACTCGCCGGCCGGATCGAGCACGCCGTCCTGACGCCCCAGGCGACGTACGATGACCTGCTCGCCGCTGTGCGTACGGCCGAGCGCTGGGGCGTCCGCGCGCTGGTGGTGAAACCCTGCCACGTGAAAGCCGCCGCCCGCCTGCTGGCGCGCTCGCACGTGCTGCTGGTCAGCGTGGTGGGGTTTCCGCATGGGTCGCAGACCACTGAGACGAAAGTGTTGGAGACGCGCCAGGCCGTGGGCGCCGGAGCGAGCGAGATCGACATGGTGCTCAATCTCGGCGCGCTGAGGCAGCGGCAGATCTCCGACGTGCTTCTGGAGATCCGGTCGGTCGTCGCCGCGGCGGACGGCCGTCCGGTCAAAGTCATCCTGGAAACCGCATACCTGACCGATGAAGAGAAGGCGCTCGCCTGCCACCTCGCCAGCAAGGCCGGCGCGGCGTACGTGAAGACGAGCACCGGCTTTGGGCCGACGGGCGCCGCGGTCGAGGACGTCGCGCTGATGCGGCGGGCCACCGAGCCACGCGTTCGGATCAAAGCCGCCGGGGGGATCCATACCTATGCCGAGGCGGTGGCGATGGTCCGCGCGGGCGCCGATGTCATCGGCACGAGCGCGACCGATGCCATCCTGCACGAGGCGTTTCGGATGGCCGCGTAAGCCAAAATCCGACCTCCGCCCGATGCACCTCGCGCGGCGGATGTCTACTGTGGGTCACAGGGAGCGCGGGCGACCAGGCAACGCAGCCGAGTCACACGCCGCAGCCGAGAAGGCCGAGCGTCACCAGTCGCACTTTGGAGTTTCTCCAAAGAGCGAAGGAAGACCAGGCACCGGCAACGGCTGAAGACGGCGAACCGCCCTGGGCGTGGCGCTCCTTCTGCGTCGACGCACATCAGGCCTCGACGTGAGGGAGGAACGCCCGCGGCCACACGGCTCGGTGAACGAATCCAGGCGACGCCCCCTGCGTCCGCGCCCCGCGATCTGACCGACGCATCCCCCTTGCGTCGAGTCCTGCCGGGTCTGCAACCCATCCTCTGCACGCTGTTCCTCATTGGGGGAGTGAGTCTGGAGCGCACCGCCGGGGCGGCCGCGGCGCTACCGCTGTACGTGCTGGCCTATGTCGCCGGAGGGACGGGGAGCGCGATCACCGCAGTGGCGGCGCTGCGCGCGTTCCGCGTCGACGTCAATCTCTTGATGCTGATCGCCGCGGGCGGCGCCGCGGTGCTTGGCGAGTGGGCCGAGGGCGGGATCCTGCTCTTCCTGTTTTCCACGAGCAACGCGCTGGAATTCTACGCGATGGGACGGACGCGGAGGGCGATCCGCGCGCTGATGGAACTCCGCCCGGCCGAAGCGCTGGTTCGCCGGGATGGCACGGACGCCGTCCTGCCCGTGGAGTCGCTGCGGATCGGCGATACGATGATCGTGAAGCCGGCCGAACGGCTGGCCGCCGACGGCGTCGTCCGCGCCGGAGCCTCCAGCGTCGACCAGTCGCCGATCACCGGGGAGTCCATTCCCGTTGACGTCGGTCCCGGCTCGAAGGTCTTGGCCGGCACGATCAATCAGCGGGGCAGCCTGGAGATCGACGTCACCCGCGATCCGCACGACAGTACGCTCGCCAGGATCATCGCGATGGTGGAGCACGCGCAGTCGGCCCGCTCACCCACGCAGCGCCTGATCGACCGCGTCGGAGCAGTCTACGCGCTCGTGGTCATCGCCGGGGCGGTGGCCACCTACGATGCCTTCCTGCTGGCCGGTGCCCCGGCGCAGACGGCGCTCTACCGCGCCATCACCCTCCTGGTCGTGGCATCCCCGTGCGCCGTCGTCATCGCGACCCCCGCTGCGGTGCTGTCGGCGATCGCCGCGGCGGCGCGGGCCGGAGTGTTGATCAAAGGCGGCGCGCACATGGAACAGCTGGCACTTGCCCGTACGGTGGTGTTCGACAAAACCGGGACGCTGACGGTCGGCCGACCGGCGGTGACCGACATGCTTCCCGCGGAGGGCGTGGCCGAGGACACGCTGCTCGCGCTGGCAGGGACGCTGGAAAGCCGTTCGGAGCACGCGCTGGCCGATGCCGTCGTGCGGGAATGCCGGACGCGGGGCGTCGCCGTCGGAGTGCCCGACGGCTTCGAAGCGATCACGGGGCGCGGAATCCGCGCGCGCGTCGACGGCCGGCGCGTTCGGGCGGGATCGGAGGAGTTCATCCGGCAGGAAGGCGTCGTGCTGTCCCACGGCGTGCGCGCGCGACTCGCACTGCTCCGGCACGAAGGCAAGACCCCGATCGTCGTCGCGGACCAAGCCCTGCTGGGGATCCTGGCTGTCGCCGATACCCTGCGTCCCCAGGCCGCGCAGACCGTCCGGATGCTGCGCGATATGGGCATCCGGCGAATCGTGCTGCTTACCGGTGACCATACCGACGTCGCCCGCAGCGTCGCGGCGCAGCTGGGGATCGACGAGGTCCGTGCCGGTCTGCTGCCCGACGAGAAGGCCGCGGCCGTCGGAGACTACCGTGATGACGGAATCGTGGTGATGGTCGGCGACGGCGTCAACGACGCGCCGGCGCTGGCGACCGCCGACGTCGGGATTGCCATGGGCGGCGCCGGTACCGACGCGGCCATGGAGACCGCCGACGTGGTGCTGATGGGTGATGACCTCCGCCGCCTGCCCGCGGCGATCGCGCTCAGCCGGCGCTCGCGCGCGGTCATGATCCAGAGTCTGGTGTTTGCCTCGCTGGTCATCGCCGCCTTGATCGGCGTAGCGCTGGGGCTCGGGCTGCGGCTCGCATTCGGCGTCGTGGGCCACGAAGGGAGCACCGTCATCGTCGTGCTGAACGGCCTGCGCCTGCTGGGATGGCGCCCATCCATCGCAGACCCGAGCCCAAATCCGACCAGCAGCGGATAGTGGCCCGGTTGCTCGCTTCGTACAGTGGACTCAACCCGGCCCTCGGAGAGGGCGGGTGAGGAGGGCACCGATGATCGCACAGGCCCGGTGGATCGCCCCGATGCAGTTCAACGCGGAGTCCGACGGCGGCCGGCTCGTGATGGACACGCGGTCGGACCATGCCGGCCGGGGCATCGGCCCCACGCCGATGGAGACGGTGCTGATGGCGCTGCTGGGGTGCACCGGGATGGACGTCGCGGGGATCCTGCGGAAGATGCGGGCCCCCCTCGACGGCCTGATCATCTCGGCCGTGGCCGAGCGGGCCACCGAGCACCCGAAGGTCCTCACGCGGATCCACCTGGTGTATGGGGCCTGGGGAAGAGGACTGACCGAGGCGCAGCTTGCGCGCGCGGTCGCGCTCTCCCAGGACAAATACTGCTCGGTCTCGGCAATGCTGCGGTCCACCGCCGCAATCTCATACGAAATTGTGGTGACAGAACAGGCGCCGGTGGAGGACAAGCTCGCCCCGATCGCAGTGTCAGCATAACGCAGAGGAGATACGACATGGACATCAACCTCGGATCCACCGACCGGATGATCAGGCTGATCTTGGGCACCGCACTGGTGTATGCGGCGTTCGTCGCATCCAACGCCTGGGGGGCCCTGCTGATGGTGGTGGCGGTCAGCGCGCTGCTCAACGGCGTGACGGGAAAGTGCCTAATCTACCGTCTCCTGGGCATCAGTACGGCGCGTTCACGGCTGCAGCGGGGACGCTCAGTCAGCCGATCGGTGGTCCTGCCGGCCGAAACCCTGAACCCTTCGGCGCTCACCCCGGACGGGCTGGCGGATGCGGTCAAACAGCTGATCGAGGATGGAAGGACCGACCGGCTGACCATCCGGCAGGGAGACTGGACGCTGATCGATCTGCCGCTTACCGTCACTCGTGCCGGCGCGCTGGAGGCGCCGCTGCTGGAGTTCATTCGCGCCCGGGCCGAGGTCTCCGGGTATTCCAAACTTACCGTCAGACACTAGCCTGGCGGCCAAATCGGGCTGCAGCCCGATAGGTCGAGCCGGTCCCATCCGCTATCGTGGGAGACAAGAGGGAACGACGATGCTGATCAAAGACCGCATGGTCTCGCCCGTGCTGACGGTTGACCCCAAGACGTCGGTCCACGACGCGCTGGCGCTGATGCAGTCGCGCCGGATCCGCCGCCTGCCCGTGCTCCAGCGGGGCCGGTTGGTGGGCATCGTCACCTGGACCGACGTGATGCGGGCCTCGCCGTCCCACGCGACGTCGCTGTCCGCGTGGGAGATCCCGCAGCTGCTGATGCACGAGCAGGTCGGCCAGATCATGAGCCGCGAGCTGATCACGGTCGTCCCCACCGCCACGATCGAGCACGCCGCGGTGCTGATGCGGCGGTACAAGATTGGTGGGCTCCCCGTCGTGGAGCACGGCCAGCTCGTGGGTATCATTACGGAGTCGGACCTGTTCGACGCGTTCATCGACCTGATGGGCCTCCGCAGCGGCGGCGCCCGGCTCACCATCGAACTGCCCGACCGGATCGGGGCGCTGGACGACGTGGTCCATGCGGTCCGGGATTGTGACGTGCGCATCCGCAGTCTGGCCGCCTACCCGGTGGACGGGGGAACGCAATTGGTCATCCGGGTCGATACGCCGTACCCGCTGCACGTCGTGCAGACGCTGATCGAGCGCGGCATCAACGTCATCAATCTGGCTCCGCTGCCGTCTGAGCCCGCCGAGGTGCGGGACTCCGCCGTGAGCTGAGCGGCTGCGATGGCGACGGTGCTGCGGGCCGGCCGCACCAACGCGGTGCTGCGAGACGGATCCACGGTCTCCATCCGATCCCTGACCCCCGCCGATGAAGCGGCGCTCCTGTCATTCGGCAACCCGCGCAAGTTTTCGCGCATCGCGCGGCGGGTCGGGCGCACCAAGCCCATCATCGCGGTCAAGAGCGGGCGGTCCGCCGCGGGCGTGCGTGCGACGCAGTCGCACACCGGCAGCCTGCTGGCCGCCTCCGAC
>DASYRL010000021.1:0-1568 GCA_036004445.1 bacterium | reverse complement strand
GGTCATCGTCGGGCGCCAGCCAGCATCGATGAGGTCATCGACGTGCCGCTCCCGAACGTGTGTCTGCACTGCGGCGGGGGCGTCGCTGAAACGCGCGTGGCGATCCAGATTCAAGAGGATCTGCCTGTCGTGCGTCCCCATATACGCCGCTTTGACGTGCACGTCGGCTGCTGCTGCCGCTGTGGACGCCGCGTGCAGGGACGCCATCCGCTGCAGACGACTGATGCGCTGGGTGCCGCGAGCACATCTGGGCCCGCACGCGGTCGCGTTGATCGTGCTGCTCAATAAGCAGCTCGGGCTGTCGCACGGCAAGATCGCGGTGCTGCTGCGTGACTGGTTCGGCCTGCACGTCCGTCCGAGCGCGTCACGCATGCGCTCCACCGCGCCGCCCGGCAGGCGGCGCCGACCTACGAGGCCTTGCGCGAGCAAGTGCGCGGCAGCCCGGTTGTGAGTCCCGATGAAACGAGCTGGAAAGTGGCGGGCGAGCTCTGGTGGTTGTGGGCCTTCGCGACCGCGACGACCGTGGTCTATGCCATTCAGCATGGCCGCGGCTTCGACGAAGCGGCGGCGGTCCTGGGTGCCGACTTCGAGGGCGTCCTGGTGCGCGACGGATGGGCACTGTATCGCCAGTTTGAGCAGGCCGGCCATCAGACCTGTCTCGCGCATCTGATCCGCCGCTGCCGCGAGATCGCGGAGGCCCATCCGCGAGCCGGCTGGCCGCGGCGGGTTAAAAGCATTCTCCAAGACGCGGTCGACGTGCGGGACTGGCCACTGGTGAGATCTCCGCGCATGGCGCGGCCATTGCCCGCGGCCAGCTCACTTCGCAGCTCCTCGAATTGCTCGACGCCCCGGACGGACTGGCCGACTGCCACCGACTCGCGGCGCATCTCACCATTGAACTGCCCGCGCTCTTCAGCTTTCTCTTTGATCCCACGGTCGACGCGACGAACTGGCGCGCCGAGCAGGCGCTTCGGCCGGCGGTCGTCAATCGGAAGGTGTCCGGTGGCAATCGCTCGCAACGCGGCGCCGCGACTCAACAGATCTTGAGCAGCCTCGTCCGGACCGCGCGCTTGCGCGGGCCGGATCCGCGCGACGTCCTCGTCGAACTCTTACGAGCCCCTAAACCTGTCGTCTCGCCGGCGCTCGCCACGGTGCATTAGACCGGACCCGCTGACTAGTTACGCCGGGTCTTTCTTAGCTAACGATGCGGCCTGCCTCAACTCAGTGGGCTCCGCGGTGCGATGCCGGATTCTGGTTATTCCTGCTTGTCGGCACTCGCAGTCTCTACGTCGCGCAGGCGCTCCTGAGCAATCCCTCGAAGCCCGGCGTCCGGATCGGCGCCCAGGGTCTTGAGGAATTCCGCGGCTTCCGGGTATTCCTGAAAGTAAAACGCCTGCTTATTGCCTTCTGCCAGGCGGTAGGGAGTACGGCCCCTGTAGTCGCGCGCGTTGATGTTGGCGCCATGCTCGACCAGGATCTGGATCACTTCGTTCAGTCCACGGTAGGCCGCACCGTGAAGCGCGGTGAAGTCGGCTTCGTTGACCGCATTGACGTCCGCGCCCGCGTCG
>DASYRL010000020.1:0-33651 GCA_036004445.1 bacterium | reverse complement strand
CCCGGCCGGGCCATCGAGAACACGGAGAGGAAGACGCGGTCGAGGAGCGAGCAGGAACGGCGGAAGATCGCGATCTCGGCCTCGGTTTTCTGGGCGCGCACGGCGTCCAGCAAGGGGCCCGCTTCGATGAAGGTCGTGCCGGGCTGCGATGCCGCGAAGCGCTCCCAGTATGGGACTCCGACGGCCCGCCGCTCGATGCCGATGCGCTTGCCGCGGAGTCCGAGGGCGTCGAGCACCTCCGACAGCTTCTGGTAGGGGGTCTGCGCGTACTCGGGGTAGGTCTCAATCGTTGGGATCCACGCGAATTCCGCCGTGACCTCCCGCTCCAACTCCCCGACGATCAAGACGGGGTTTCCCTCGGCGGGCCAGACGACGAAGCAAATCCGGGGACCATCGGCGCGGAGCTGCTGATGGCTCGACGCCGTTGGCGCGTTGGACAGGTAGATGACACTCTTTCGGTTTATGGCAACGATGGCATCCAATTCCGCGGCTTCCAGCCTCGAACGAAGGAGGGGCAGGTTCCGAGTCTCCATCGATCGGTCCTCTCTCGCCGGATTCTTCAGAGCGTCTTGTGTTTCTTGGACCGGCGCCAGTAACGTTCGATGTCGTCGGTCAACTTTCGCAGGTGCTCATCCATCGCGGCGCGCGCCTGTTCTGGGTCATGCTGGCGGATGGCGTCAAGGATCGATCGGTGATCTTCTACGAGCCGTGCCCCGTGAATGGTAAAGAGAGTCGGCACGACGTCAAAGTCATAGCGCTGATGACTCCGCAGCACGGACACGATGGAGTAGAGGACGGAATTCCCTGATGCCAGCGCGATCTCCCGATGGAGGGCGGCGTCTTCGACGACACCGAGCTGACCGGCGGCCACGTTCCCGGCTTGCTCATCCAGCAGCTGTTCCATCTTCTGTATGGACTCAGGCGACGCATTCCGCGCGGCCAGCGCGGCCGTTTCGCCTTCAATGATCCGGCGGGCGGTCAAGAGGTCGACGATGTGCTGCTTATCCCCGCGCTTCAGCAGGTCGATCAGCGCGTCGCCGTGCCGGCGAAGCCGGTTCTGGGTTTCCCATGTCTGGAGGGTCGCGCGGCCTCGCGGAGTAATCACCCGCCCGTCTACGCTGGCCTTCTTGAGGAGTCCCTCAAACTCCATCTCCTGTAGTCGCCGGCCGATCGTCGGGACGCTAACGGAATATTCTTTCTTCCGAAGTAGCAGACTGAGGTTCCCTTGGCCGATAGGAGACCTGCTCTCTGCGATCAGGCTAAGTATGGTGCGCCTCATTTCATCGCTGGGTGCGACCCTTGTGGTTTGATCGGTGACCATAGTCTTCTCTCTTGTTCGGCGTAGTGTTACTGCCGGCCCTGACATCCGTTTGGCCGGGAGAACTGCGACAATTGCTGGCCCGCGCCCGATATAGCGTAGAGTAGAACTGTTGACGCTGACGTTGCGTTTTCTACTCTCGAAGGGCTAATCATCACTGATTAACAGCAACCTACTTGTTCTTTATTCTATTGTCAAGCCCCCACGTGGGTTCGAAGGGGAGAGCAACAGGGTGAACCCCGCGAATTTTCTAGAGGGCAGGCGCAAGAGCCACTAGGAAACCTTCAGCGCAACCATTTTGACCGCTTCTCGCCATCGTCCAGGTGGGCATGGTCGCATTCCGTTCGTGATGATGCTCCTCGGTATCGCGGAATGGAGAATGGAACAAGGCCGCCGACGGGTACGCCGCACGGCTTGAAAGGAGTATCAATAAGCATTCAGTTCCCATTCGCGTCGGATGACCCGGTCGATGCCGCGCTTCCATCTCGGGCGGTCCATCAGATGAATATGGACTGCAGGTGTTTGGAACGAACGGTTCCGGTCCCCCGGCACCATGGGTGTCTTTCGCATCGACACAAGGGGTCGGCGTGGACTGGGACAAATTCCCCTGAGGTGACTCGAACCGCCCCCTACGGCAGCTGGGTATCGCCCGTTACGTCGGACGTGGCGGCCGGCGATGCGGTCGTTCTCTCCGAGATAGTGGTGGATGGGACCGACGTCTACTGGACCGAGCTCCGCCCGAGGGAAGGCGGCCGCAAGGCTCTCGTCCAGCGTGCTGCAGATGGCCGCACGGTTGTGATCACGCCGCCGCATTTCAACGCGCGGACCCGTGTTCACGAGTACGGAGGCGGTGACTTTACCGTCTTCGCGCACTCGGCGTTCTTCTCGAATTTCACTGATCAGCGCCTGTACCGTGTCGATCCGGGCACGTCCCCGGAGGCGGTCACCCCGCCGGGACTTTACCGCTACGCGGACGGGGTCGCGGACGGCGCGCGCCGGCGCATCATCTGCGTCCTTGAAGATCACACTCCGGGCGAGCAAGACGCCCGCAACGCGCTTGCCGCTGTGCCAATGGATGGTGGTGCTGCCCGCATCCTGGTCGAGGGATCGGATTTCTACTCGTCACCGCGGCTCAGTCCCGATGGCACACGCCTGGCCTGGCTGAGCTGGAACCATCCGAACATGCCTTGGGATGGTTCCGAGCTCTGGGTCGCCGCCGTGCAGCCCGATGGATCGGTGGCCGGACCGATCCACGTGGCGGGAGGGAGCGACGAGTCAATTTTTCAGCCCGAATGGTCCCCAGACGGGGATCTGTTCTTCGTCTCGGACCGGACCGAGTGGTGGAACCTGTACCGCTGGCGTGAGGACCGCCAGGCCGCGGAAGCCCTCGCCCCGATGGAGGCGGAATTCGGCCGCCCCCAATGGTCCCTGCGCACGTCGACGTATGGTTTCATCGGGGCCGGAACGATCGCGTGCGTGTTCATGTCGCATGGGGTACGGACCCTGGCGCTTCTGGACGTCGAGACGGGCCGGTTCGAGCCCCTGGATCTCCCGTACACTGATTTCGCCCAGATTACAACGGGCCCCGGTGGCGTGTACTTCATCGCAGCTTCGCCGACCGCGCCCGCGGCGCTGATGCGCCTGGATCCGAAGACGCGGGACACAGAAGTCATACGTCGTTCATCGTCGTTGACCGTCGATACCGGGTACCTCTCGATCCCGCAGGCGATCGAGTTTCCCACTGCCGGCGGTCTCACCGCACACGCATGGTACTATCCTCCCGCCAACAAGGACTTCGCTGGCCCCGACGAGGAACGGCCGCCTCTGCTCGTGGTCAGTCACGGCGGACCGACCAGTTTCTCTCCAGCGATTCTCCGCCTCGAGTTCCAGTACTGGACGAGCCGCGGGTTCGCCGTAGTCGACGTAAACTACGGCGGAAGCACCGGTTACGGGCGATCGTATCGAAACAGGCTGCGGGGGAAATGGGGGATCGTGGACGTCGACGACTGCATCAGCGCGGCGATGTACTTGGTGGACCTGGGGTTTGCCGACAAGAACCGGCTGGCGATTCGAGGGGGGAGCGCGGGAGGATACACGACGCTGTGCGCGCTGGCCTTTCGGGACGTCTTCCACGCGGGGGCGTCGCACTTCGGGGTGAGCGACCTGGAAGCCATGCATCGGGAGACGCATAAATTCGAGGCGCAGTATGATCAACGGCTGATCGGTCCGTTGCCGGCCGCCGCGGCCTTGTATCGCGCGCGCTCGCCGATCCACCACGCCGATCGCATCCGTGTGCCGGTGATCTTCTTTCAAGGCCGCGAGGACAAGATCGTGCCCCCGAACCAGTCCGAAATGATGGCCGAGGCCTTGCGGGCCGCGGGCATCCCTGTAGCCTATGTGCTCTTCGACGGCGAGCAGCACGGCTTCCGGCGGGCCCGGACGATCCAGCGGACCCTTGAGGCGGAACTGTATTTCTACTCGCGGTGTTTTGCCTTCACTCCCGCCGACCTGATTCCGCCGATTCCGATCGACAATCTCCGCTGACATTCTCTTGCCAGGCAGGGGGGGTCCCGAGGCCGGCGAAGAGCGTGGCAGCACAATGAAGAATTCCGATAACAGGAGCATTCCCTGGTCGCCCTCGAGCGAAGGTCGGCGCTCCAAGACGGTTACTAAGGCCCTGCGCATCCTGACCGAATTCATGAAGGGGCCGCCGTTCCTCGGGATCACCGATCTCTCGCGGCGGATGGGGCTGCCGGTGGCCGTCGTGCAGCGGATCGTCAATTCGCTGTGCCTGGCAGGATTTCTCGACCGTGAGGCGCGCAGCCGGAGATACTCCCTGGGACTCCAGGTCCTCGAGTTGGGTGCCACTGCGGCGAACTACAATCGGTTGATGGTTGCCGCACAGCCGATCATGCAGCGGGTGAACGAGATCACCGGAGAAGCCGTCCTGCTCGCCGTCGTCGACAAGCAGACGTGGCGCGGAGCGTATATTCACATCCTCGACGCGATCGATCCCGGTAACGTCCGACCCCGCCTGCAGCAACAGGGGTTTCTCCACGCGTCGTCCACCCGCAAGATGCTGCTGGCGAACCTCTCCGGCGAGGAAATCGATTACGTGGTCCGGGAGGTGGGCCTGCCACGCCTCACCGCCCAGACAATCACAGAACCGGGGGATCTGTATCGCGAGTTGGGCCAGATTCGGAGGAAAGGCTACGCTATCAGCAGGGGCGAAGCGGTGGCCGGAACCACGGGGGTGGCCGCTCCGATCTACGACCGCGGCGGCCAAGTCGTTGCGAGCCTGGGCATTTCCATACCAGACACACGTCTGAGCGAGTCGCGTTTGGTCAAACTCCGCCGCCTGGTCGTCAAATCGGCAGCGGAGATCGCCGCCGCATTCAAGCCGCTCACGAGTTTTGCCCCCGGTACCCGCCGGGCCGAAACACGTGCGCGACCGCGGAAACTGCTCGCACGGTGATCGACGGAGGAGGACACGACGTGGGCCGGATTTGGGACGACGTCATCAGTGAAGCGGACAGCCGGGTCTATACGGCTGCCGGATTTGGACGCGGCGGCGGATTTGGAGAACGCCCCGCCGTGTTGCTGATCGATCTGTATTCGACGGATTTCCACCTGCTCGACGACGACTCATTCCACGATCCCCTTCCCAGTGGGGTCAGCGCGAACATCGAGGCGATTCGGCGGCTGCTCGAGGCGGCGCGGGCCGGGGCGGTACCCATCTTCTATTCGAACAATCTCCATCGCGCGGACGGCGCCGATATTATCGGGTGGGGCGAGAAGAATGCAGCCGCATTGAGTCAGGCGAGGGCCCGGGCCGGACACATCGCGCCGTTCATCCCGGAGGTGGCGCCGAGGCCTGACGACTGGATCGTCTACAAACAGCAGCCCAGCGTCTTCTTCGGCACGCAGTTGGTGAGCTATCTGATCAAGCTCCGGATCGACACCCTGATCGTTGGAGGGCAGTCGACCAGTGGGTGCGTGCGAGCCACGGTCGTCGACGCATTTTCGTACGGCTTCCGGGTCAAGGTCGTTGAGGAATGTACGTTTGACCGGATCTCGATCACGCACAAGATCAATCTCTTCGATATGCATCAGAAATACGCGGACGTCATCTCTCTCCCCGAGGTCCTCGCGTACCTGCGCGCCGACCGCTCCCCCCAGCCATCGGCAGGCCGCTGACCGAGCCGCTCTGCGCAAGCTCCTGTCGTCGGAAGAGGACATCTCGTCTCATCGTCGAATGCGCTACAAATTCCCTCGCCCATTCCGATAATCGGAATAGGCCTATTCTGAAGCGGCATTGCGAGGAGGAGGGCGGAACAATGAAGCGCCGCGAGAACGCCGTCCGAGGTGTGGTGGTTGTTACGGTGATGGCACTGGTGCTCGGTCTGATCGCCGGGTCCGGCATCTCTGCCCCTTCGTCGGACTCCCAGGCGATGGTGATCCTGGTCAGAACGCCGACCCAGGGAGGCATCGACCCCGTGATCCAGGTGGGGTCGTCCGCCCAAAAGTTCGTGGAACCGCTGTATGAAGGTTTGGTCTTCTATGATTCGAACGCCAAGGCGTACAAGCCGTCGCTGGCCGAGTCCTGGACGATTTCCAAGAACGGCCTCGAGTACACCTTCAAGCTGCGGCGCGGCGCGAAGTTCCACGACGGTTCCGAATTCAACGCACAGGCCGTCAAAGTGAACTACGAGCGGACGAAGGCGCTCAACCTGGGCCTCGCGTACCTGCTCGTGTCCTATGAACGGGTTGAGGTCATCGATCCCTACACCGTGAAGATCGTCCTCCGTGAGCCGACGCCGTACTTCCTCTATACGACCTTCAAAATCAAGATGGTCAGCCCGGCGGCCATCCAGGCACATGACGTGCGGGGCGACCTCGCGCAAGAGTGGTTGAAGTCGAATGAGGCGGGCACCGGGCCATTTCAGCTCGTGAAGTGGCAGCCCGAGACCGAGATCATCTTCAAGCGATTCCCTCAGTATTGGGCGGGATGGAAGGGCAAGCATCTCGACACCATCAGTTATCGTCGGATTCCCGAACCCGCGACGCAGCGGCAGCTGCTGGAGCGTGGGGACGCCGACATGATCATTGACCAGGTGCTGCCGCAGGACGTGCCGGCTCTGCAGCGCAACCGCGACGTCCAGGTTGACATCTGGACGGCCGCGCTGATCATGTTTCTCACGATGCGCAGCGATCGCGGGGTCCTCGCGAACCGGAAGCTGCGCGAGGCGCTGACCTACGCGTTTCCGTATGAGGACGTGTACAAGGCGCTCGGCGGCCTGGCCGGCCCGGCGCAGGGACCGCTGCCCAGGTCCCTGCCGGAGCACGACGACGCGCTGCCCGTCTACAAGCAGGATCTCGCCCGAGCCAGGCGGCTCCTGGCCGAGGCGGGGCACCCGAACGGGGGGTTGACGTTCACGGCCAGCATGGTCGAGGCGCTGGCGATCGAGCGCATCTCGGCGGAGCTCTTCCAGACGGCGCTCGCTCAACTGAACATTCGGTTGAACATCCAGGAACTCGTGTGGCCCGTGCTGGTGGCGAAATTCCGGAACGAGAACGAGGCGGGTGACATGTCCTTCCTCGTGATGGACTCCGCCGGACCGGCCCCGGACAAGATCCTGATCGAGGCATTCTTCTCAGGGTCGCGTGGCAAGGTCTTCAACTGGGGGTGGTACAAGAACGAGTTGCTGGATAAGGTCCTGACGCAGGCAGCGGTGACCGTTGACGTCCGGCAGCGTACGGGGTTGTACCATCGCGCCCAGCGGATCATCGTCGGCGACGCGCCCGCGATCTTCGTGATGGAGCCGGCGCAAGTCTACGCCCGCAGGAAGTGGGTTCAGGGGTTCAAACCGGATCTCATCTCGCCGTTCAGGCTCAACCTGGAAGACATGTACATTGAGGGACGGGGGCGCTAGCCGCTCGTCCGTCGGCCGAGGGCCGCACGAAGATCGCGCGGCCCTCCTGCTGCGTGGAATCTCACGGCTGTCGAGTTCTCGGACGGTGTTCCCGGCCACGCCAGATCGGAGGATCTGAATGCGTCGACGAAGCCACAGCGGGTTGGTCCTGGTTCTGGGAGCGGCGGCGGCGGTCCTCATACTGTGCTCCGCGGGCCTGGCCACGACGGCGCCGGGATCGGATACCCAACGGTTGGTTATCCTGGTCCGGAGCACAGGGCAGGGGGGCCTCGATCCGCTCATCCAGGTGGGGTCCTCCGTCGACAAGTTTATTGAGCCGCTGTACGAAGGGCTGGTAGTCTACGATCCGGGCGCGAAAGCCTATCGGGCGTCGCTCGCGGAGTCGTGGATCGTCTCCCCCGACGGGTTGCAGTATACGTTCAAATTGCGGCGCGGCGTGCGGTTCCACGACGGCGCGATGCTCACCGCGGAGGCGGTAAAGGGCACATACGACCGCGCCAAGCGCATCAATCTCGGCCTGGCGTATCTGCTCACCGCCGTCGCCCGGACGGACGTCGTCGACCCGGTGACGGTGCGCATCGTCCTATCGCAGCCCACCCCGTTCTTCCTCTACACGACGTTCCGGATCAAGATCATCAGTCCGAAAGCGATCAAGGAGCACGATCTCAACGGAGATCTGGCGCAGCAGTGGCTCGTCTCGAACGCGGCAGGGACCGGGCCCTTTCAGCTTGTGAGGTGGGCCCCGGAACAGAATGACATCGTCTTCAAGCGTTTTCCGGGCTACTGGAAGCCCTGGCGCGGCCCCCACCTCGACACGGTCGTCTACAATCGGGTCGTGGAGCCGGCAACGCAGCGCCAGCTGCTGGAGCGCGGCGATGGAGATATGATCGTGGACCAGGTCCTCCCGCAGGACGTTCCCGCGCTGCGCCAGAATCCCGCGCTGCGGCTAGACATCTGGACGCCGGCCCGGATCGAGATCATCACGATGCGCAGCGACCGTGGACCGCTGGCGAACCGCAAACTGCGGGAGGCGCTGACCTACGCCTTTCCCTACGAGCAGGTGCTGGCAGCCCTCGACGGGCTCGCCGGCCCGGCGCAGGGGCCGCTGCCGCGCTCAGTGCCGGAGCACGACGATACCCTGCCGATCTACAAGCAGGACCTGACCAGGGCGCGCCGGTTGCTTGCTGAAGCTGGGTACCCGACCGGCGGCCTGTCGCTGAACCTGGTGATGGTGCAGGCCCTGGCCGTGGAACGAATCCCTGCCGAGCTCTTCCAAAGCGCCCTGGCCGCGCTGAACATCAATGTGAGCATTCAAGAACTCACATTTCCGGCGATGGTCACGAAGTTTCGAAATGAAACAGCCGCCACCGATATGGCGTTTCTCGTTCTCGACACCGCGGGCCCGACGCCCGACCGGATTCTCTACGAAGGGTACCACTCAGACGCGATCGGAAAAATCTACAATTGGGCCTGGTACACAAACGTGCTGCTGGACAAGGTGCTGACCGAGGCGAGTACGAGCATCGATCCCGCCCGCCGTCTCGCCCTCTACCGACGGGCCCAGCGGATCATCGTCGGTGACGCTCCTGCCATATTCGTTCTGGAGCCGGCGTCGATCATGGCGCGTCGTACGTGGGTGAAAGGGTTCAAGCCGAACGTGATGCTGCCGTTCGCGGTCAATCTCGAGGAGATCTACATCGAGGGACGAGGTCGCTGAGCGAGATGCCGTGATGCGGGTTCTGCGGCGGCTCATTACTCTTCCCGCGGTCATCTGGGGGGTAGCGACCATCACGTTCTTCGTAGCCCGGGTCATCCCCGCGGACCCGGCCCAGATCGCGGCGGGCCTGGAAGTACGGCCCGAGCAGGTCCAGCAACTGCGCATCAAGATGGGATTGGACAAGCCGCTCTACGTGCAGTACGTGCGGTATTTGGCAGGATTGTTGAGAGGCGATCTCGGCGTCTCGCTGCGCACGCAGAACGCCGTGGCGGCCGACCTGGCGTTCCACCTCCCGGCGACCATCGAGCTCACACTGGTCGCCATGTGCCTGGCCCTCGTGACGGGAATCCCCCTGGGCATCTTCGCGGCGGTGTACCGGGGCAAGACGACCGATTTCCTGATCCGGCTGACCGCGATTTCGGGCGTCGCCCTGCCGGTCTTCTGGCTGGCGCTGATCGTCCAGCTCTTCTTCTACCGGGATCTCGGATGGTTCCCGGCCGCGGGCCGGATCGGGAGCGGCGTGCTGCCACCCACTCATATCACCGGACTATACCTGTTCGACAGTCTCCTCACCGCGAACCGCGCGGCCTTCGCCAGTTCACTGCAGCACATCGTCCTCCCGGCGTGTGTCCTGGCGTTTGGGCGGTGGGCAACGCTCATCCGGATGACCCGTGTGAGCATGCTGGACGTGCTGGGGCAAGACTACATCCGCACCGCGATGGCGAAAGGGTTGCGCCCGTTCGCCGTGCTGTTTCGCCATGGGCTGCGCAACGCGCTGATTCCGGTGACGACCATGGCGGGCCTGCAGGTCGGGTATCTGCTCAGCGGCGCCGTACTCGTGGAGTGGATTTTCTCCTGGCCGGGCCTGGGGGATTACGCAGTCCGGTCAATCGTGGCGCTGGATTTCAACCCAATCGTTGCCGTTGCGATGGTGTTGTCAGTGATCTTTGTATTCGTCAACAGCCTGGTCGACGCGCTGTACAAAGTGCTCGATCCGAGGATCGCGGTGTGATTCCCTCGGCCGCGCCGGCGCCATCAACAGGGCAGGGCTCCGGGGCATGATGCGCGATGCCGTGCGCGAGTTCGAGCCGGCTCCGATCCCGACGTATTCGGGGATGGTAGCACGCCGCCTCCGTACGAATTGGGTGCTTTGGGCCAGCAGTCTCATCGTGGCCGGACTCATCGGGGTCGCCCTCGCCGCTCCCTGGGTCGCGCCCTTTCCGCCGCTGCAGCCGGACGTGCCAAACCGCCTGCAGCCGCCGAGCTGGCGGCACTGGTTCGGCACGGACGCGCTCGGGCGCGACGTATTCTCGCGGGTCCTGTACGGAAGCCGGATCTCGCTGGGGATCGTGTTTCTCATCCTCGGCATGGCGGTGCCGGTGGGCACGGCGCTCGGCGCCGCGGCCGGATACCAGGGTGGACGCTTCGACGCGCTGATGGCACGGGTGACCGACATGTTCTTTGCCTTTCCGGCGCTCGTGCTGGCGATGGCGATCAATGCCGCGCTCGGGCCCAGCATCGTCAACACGACCATTGCCGTGGCGGCCGTCTGGTGGCCGTCGTACATGCGGCTGATGCGGGGCCAGGTCCTGGCAGTCCGGCAGCAGCCATACGTTGAAGCCGCGCGCGCGCTGGGCGCCGGGCACTGGCGTATCCTCGCCAGGCACATCCTGCCGAACGCCGCCCCGCCGCTGGTCGCCAAAGTGACGACCGACATGGGCCACGTCCTGCTCACGGCCGCGGGGCTCAGCTTCATCGGGCTCGGCGTGCAGCCGCCCACGCCGGAGTGGGGCGCGATGATCGCCGACGGCCGGACGTACATGCTCGACTACTGGTGGTATGCAACGTTTCCGGGGTTGGCCATCGCTGTGACGGTGGTGGCCTTCGCGTTCCTTGGTGATTCGCTCCAGGAAGCGCTCGATCCGAGCTTCAACAGGCGCGTGGGATGAACGCACCGATTCGACGTCCCGGAGGAGACCACTCCATGCTCGTGATCAAAAATCTGAATGCGATCCCGCGCGCACCCTTGGGAGGCCGCGGCGAAGTGATCCCGCTCGTCGATACCGAGACGGGGTCGCGACAGGTCGACGTGCATGTCAACATCCTGCGGGCCGGAGCAGCGGGAGGGCCCTATCACTTTCATCCTCGCAGCGAAAACATCTACATCGTCCTCGCCGGATCCGGACGATTTGTCGCCGACGGTCAGGAGTACCTGCTGCAGAAAGACGACATGGTCTTCATTCCCCCGGGCGTGCGGCATTCGCTCTCGGCATCGGCCGACAGCGGATTGACGCTCATTGAAATCTTCGCGCCCGCCCCGGTCGAAACGGTCTTCCTGGATTGAGCGGCGGCGTGGGCTGGGTCTCCGCCGGCTTTGACTATGTTCCCCACCCGATCTCTGTGCTGCGGTACGGTCGGAACCGCCTTACGCAGGTTCCCGACCTGCTCACCCAGCTTGGGTTGAGGCGTATCTTTATGATCACGAGCCCGACCGTACGACGCCACGAATTCCTGCGGCGTCTGACCGAGGCGCTCGGTGACAGGGTTGCGGGCGTTTTCGACAGGGTGCGTCCGCACTCACCGATCGAAACGGTGGAGGAGGCGGCCGAACAAGTTGCCGACCTTGACGCCGAGGGCCTCCTCAGTCTCGGCGGGGGCAGTTGTGTGGATACGGCAAAGGCCGTGGCGTACTTTCACCGCCAGCGGCGCGCGACTCAGCTGCCCCACGTCGCGGTGCCGACGACGCTGTCCGGCGCGGAGTTCAGCGGCGGGGCCGGGATCAGCCATGGCTCAATCAAGAAGATCTACCGGCCCAATCTCTTCTGCGACGCCGTCGTTCTCGATCCTGATGTCGCGCTGACGACTCCGCGCGATCTGTTCCTGGCATCCGGGTTGAATGCCATTGCGCACTGCGTCGAGGGGGTGTGCTCGGTACAGAGCACGCCATTTTCCGACGCCTTCCTGCTGCAGGCGCTTGGGCTGTTGAGCGAATCACTCGTGCAGGTGCGCCAAAGCGACGCTGACGTGAACGCCCGTGGACGGGCCCAGGTGGGCGGAGCGCTGGCTGCGATGGGGTCGCACAATCTTCCGGTGGGACTAGAACACGCCCTGGCCCACGCCGTGGGGGCGCACTCGCGGGCGCCGCACGCGTTGGTTCATGCCGTGCTGATCGCTCCGGTCATGCGCTTCAACCATGAATCGGTTGTCGCCGCCCAGGCCGCTATCGCCGATGCCCTGGGTGTCAAGGGATCCGGCGATCTGACATCCCGAGCGCGCCAGGGCATCGACAAGATCGAGCAACTCCTCGTCGACCTGGGAATTCCTACGGGACTCCACGCCCTGGGCGTGCGGGAAGACAGCTTGGAGGAGATTGCCGATGCCGCTCAAGACGATCCGTGTTTTCCTACCAATCCCCGCCGCGTCCAGCGCCGCGAGGAGGTCGTGGATGTGCTTCGAGATGCGATGTGACGCGCGCAGCGGCCGTAAAGGAGGGTGAACGGTGAATCATTTCGGACGCTACGGCCTGAGTTTAGCGAACCGTGGCGTGATGTTTGGGGCAACTACACCGGCGGAGTTGGTGGCACTGGGCGAACAGGCTGAACAGTCCGGCGTCTTCGACTCGGTCTGGGTTGGCGACAGCATACTGGCGAAGCCCCGGGTGGATTCCATCGTACTCCTGGCAGCCGTGGCGGCACGCACCAGCAAAGTCACGTTGGGCCCGGCCTGCTTTGCGAGCTTCCCGCTCCGACATCCGATCAGCCTGGCGTATCAATGGGCCAGCCTTGACCTGCTCTCGGGTGGTCGGACCGTCATGGTGGCATGCATTGGTGGCGGGACCAAGAGCGGCGCCGGCGAGTTCGACACCGAGTATGCCGCATTCCAAGCGGATCCTCGGCAGCGGGCTGCTCGGATGGAAGAAGGTATCGAGATCTTACGCAATCTGTGGACGCAAGATGTGGCCAGTCACGACGGGCGATTCTTCCACTATGAGGCCGTCCGCATGGGCCCGAAGCCGGTCCAGCAACCCTGCCCGCCTATCTGGGTGACGGCCAATCCGCATAGCGTCGGCGTCACATCATCGGCGGCGCAGCGGCGGCTCTTCCAGCGTGTGGCGCGCCTGGGTGACGGGTGGATGACTGCGGGCGTCACACCGGAGGAATTTGCCACAGACCTCCGCGAGATCCACCGGTGTCTGGGCGAGATAGGGAAGGATTCCGACCAGTTTCCTTCCTCGATCCACTACATGATCAATGTTGACGAAAATCGCAAGGCCTCGCTCCAGGAGCACAAAGCGTTTCTGCGAGAGTACTACAGCTTTGACTGGCCGCAGGACAAACTCGATCGCATGACGGCGTTCGGCGCGCCCCAGGAGTGTGCTGAAAAACTCCAAGCTTATTTCGACCGAGGGCTAACGACGATTTGTCTGCGGTTCACCTCGTGGAACCAGCGCGAGCAGGTCCGGCGTTTTGTCGAACGTGTGGCGCCGTTGCTGCACTGATCCGGACCCAGCCCTCGGCGGCGCCATGATGACATTGTCGGCAGGGAGGAGTGTGCAATGAACACTGCGGCATCGGCGATCCAGCCTTCCGCCTCGCAGCTCGTGAGTCACACCGTTCTGCTGGAACGGATCCGACGGCTCGGGGAAAGCCCGCGCGTCTGGACGGGAATCGCCGGGTATTCACATCAAGGACGTGAGATTCCGTACATTGTCGTCGCCTCTCCTGACGCGATCAACGAACTCGAATACCATCGCCGCGCGACCCGCCGGCTCTTCCACCCCGCTGAGCGACTCGAGACGCTGGCAGCGCTTCGGTACGACCCCCCGGATGATGCTCCCGTGGCGCGGCCACCGGTCCTCATCGTCGGGTCGTCGTTCGGCAACGAAGCTGCGCATACCGAAGCGATCCTTGAGGTCGCCGATCAGCTGGCGTACTCTGACGACCCCTCCGTTCGCGACGTCCTCGACCGTGTCATCACGATCCTCATTCCGTTGATCAACCCGGACGGGCGTGAAGCCGCGTTGCGAGAGTGGACCGATCGCCCTCGTTCTCCTGCACTGGTCGGCAGCGTCAACGCCTGGGGCAGCATGTTGAACCGGGACTTCTTTGCGCTTACGCAGCCTGAGAGCCGCGCGCTCCTGAACGTCTATCGAGAATGGCACCCGCTTGCCGCGTACGACCCGCACGAGGACATGTACCTCCTCGGCGTGAGGTGGCCGCAGATTTGTTGGACGCCCCCGTTTTCGAGACCCATCCATCCCGAACTCCATCCCTCCGTCGTCGCGATGATCAACGCGATGGGGAACGCGATCGCGGACGCGTGGCGGCGCGAGGGGTTCAACATGCTGCACGATCGCGACGGCAACCACGGCTTTATGACCTTGTTTCGTCTCGGAGGCCGGTTCCATCTGTGTATGGCGCTCCACGGCGTGCCGGCCTTGATCACGGAAAGCGCACGCACGCCGGGGAGCCAGTCCTGGGAGGACCGAACGAAACAGAAGGTCATGGCCTCCTTCGCGGTGCTGACCATGGTCGCCAGGGATCCGGCGCGATTCGTCGAGGCCATCCGAGCATCCCGAAGGCCCGGTGATGAGCACGATGCTTACGTGGTGCCGAAAGACCAACTGGACCACGATGCCCTGCGGCAGCTGGTCGGTACCTTGGCGCTGCATGAGGTCCGCATTTATGAGACCGACACGCCCTCACCGGCATACGTAATCCCGACGCACCAGCCCGACGGTCGCCTGGTGCGCAGCCTGCTCGGAACAGCGGGATGGAATTTCGTCTCGATGATTCCGTCGCTGGGAATTCGCGGTGGGTTGGCCTCGCGGCTTCCCGAGGCGGAACGGGCCGCGAGATTTTCGGCGCCCCTTACCCCGGTCCTCGGTCCTCGGCCGGCGGTGGGCAGCGTGCCCGGCCGGCCTCGGCCGGCGGTGGAGCTGGCTATCCGAAATACCGTCGCCGGGGTGAGGACATTGAACCGCCTCTGGGCGTACGGCCTCCGGACGTCCTGGACGACCGCTCCACTCGAGGCAGCCGGTCGGCGCCTTGAGACCGGAACATTCGTCATCGACGGTTCGACCGCGCAGGTGGTGGAGCAGGCGATGGATGGCAATCACCCGGTCGTATCCCGCCTGGACAGAAGGGTCGACCGGAGCGTACTCCGGCGGCTTCGCGCGCCGCGGGTCGCCCTCTATGTCGGGCAAGGGGTGGACGACCGCTACATGGCAGTCACCGGAGACACGCGGTGGGCGTGTCTCCAGATGGGTTTTTCTCCCATCGAGATCACCGAGGCGGATGTGCGCCTCGACATTTTGAAGCGGTTTGACGTGCTCATCGTTCCGGGAGGTGACGCGGCGGAGATCGTTGCCGGTCGCGGAGAGTCGCAGCCGTGGCAGCGCGAGCCTTGGGAACAACAGGGTCCTCGCCGCGGGATTGGGCAGCGCGGGCTGGCCGCCATTCGGCGGTTCGTCGAACGCGGCGGCAGTTATGTGGGGTTGGGATGCGGCGGCGCCACGCTGGGCGGAACCGAATTCCTCGGTCTTGCCGATGTGCAGACCGAACGGGACAGTCTCGGTGAAGGCCGCGTCAGGATCCGGATTCTCTCGCCGGACCACCCCATCATGGCAGGTCTCGCCGAGGGCTCGATCTCCAACGGTGAGTCGCAGGCGCCCATCATCCCAGGCTACTACTACTCGGAACTGACAGCCGGCATCAAGGGCGGGCCAATCTTTGTAGCCGGTTCCGGTGTCCGTGTCCTGGCGGCGTATGCTGGCTTCGACGATGGCACCGCGGAAACATCGTTCACGTCGCCGGAGCTGCTCTCTGCAGAGCGGAGGACGCCCGCCGTCGTGCATTCCGAATATGGGCGCGGGACGGCCACATTGTTCGGCATCAGCCCGGATTTCCGCGGCATCTGGTGGAGTACTTACGTACTGCTCAGCAACTCCATCTTCGCCGCCGCCGCCGACTAGCGGGATGCGCGGCACGTTCCAGGTGGGATCCATCGCATCACCGCCCGGGGCGCGCGTCTGGGGCAGCCTCGACGTCGGCCGCGCGCCGGACGGGCAACCCGTGCAGTGTCCCGTCGCCGTGCTGAACGGGGTGGACGATGGTCCGGTGCTGTTCGTGGGTGGTGGTGTCCACGGAGAAGAGCTCAACGGGATCGAAATCACGCGCCGCGTGGCCAGCGAACTGGACCCGGCGGCGATGCGCGGCGCGTTGATCGCCGTCCCGATTCAGAACGTGCCATCATACATGGCATTCCAGTATACGACGCCGTGGGACGGCGGCGACCTGGGGAAGTCGTTTCCGGGTCATGCCGGCGGTTCGTTCACCGAGCGGCTTGCCCACACCCTGTTTCATTCGGTGATTTCCCGGGCGGACGTCGTGCTCGATATCCACAGCGCCATGAAATGGGGCGACGAGTTTCCACAGTGTATCCTCATCGACGATGGGACGGAGCGGGCGGCGGCGGCCGAGGCGGTGGCGCGATGCTTCCCCGTCGGCGCGATCGTGCGTGTGGCCCCTGACCATCTGCCGCTCCACTTTGGGCCGGCGTTTGACCGGAGTATCTTGTACATCCTCATGCAGGCCGGCATTCCCGCGGTGCTCGTTGAGATCGGCGAGGGCGGGAAGCTCAATGCCGGACACGTCGAGACGGGAACTCGCGGAGCTGTCAACGTCTTGAGATTTCTGGGTATGGTGGACGGTCCGGCGGAGCCATGTCCCGAGCCGTTCGTGGCGAGCGCGATGCTCAACGTACGCAGTCCCGCGGGGGGACTGCTGTACATGCTGACGACTCCGGGGGCCCGGATCGAATCGGGCGCTACCGTTGCCCGGATTGTCGGGATTCCAGAGGGCGAAACCATCGTCCGGAGCCCCGCGGACGGGATCGTGCTGCGGACTATGACCTCCGGCGTGGTCGTTCCTGGGGACCGGATCGTCGTCCTGGGCGCCGCGGGCACGTAGCCCAATGCATGCCGCCGCGGAGTCACGGGTGGAAGTCGGGCTGAGTCTACCGAACCGCGCGATGCTCTTCGGGGCCCTGACCTGGCCGCAGATGCTCTCCATGGCCGCCGTAGCCGAGCAGAGTGAGAGCGTGGGCTCCCTGTGGGTAGGCGACAGCGTCATCGCGAAACCCCGGCCGGAATCGGTCGTGTTGCTGTCCGCGTTTGCGTCCCGCACGACGCGGCTGAAACTCGGCCCTGCCTGCATGGCCAGCTTCAACCTGCGGCACCCGATCGTGTTTGCCGCGCAGTGGGCGACCCTCGACGTCATCTCCAACGGGCGGACGATTCTCGCCGCCTGCATCGGCGGACCCACCGGGCCGGGGGCCGGTGCCGGCGCATATCAGACCGAGCTGCGGGCGATGGGCTTCGAATTCTCCCAGCGCGTGGGCCGCATGGAGGAGGGCATCGCGATCCTGCGTCGGCTGTGGACGGAGGATCGTGTTACCCATCAGGGCCGCTATTACCGGTTCGAGGGGGTGCACATCGAACCGCGTCCGGTCCAGCAGCCCTGTCCGCCGGTGTGGATCGCCAGCAGCCCGAATCCTGCGCTGATCGGGGAACCGCGTTTCCACCACGCGTTGGAGCGCGTGGCGCGTCTTGCCGATGGGTGGATGACGGCGCTGCTCCGGCCGGAGGAGTTTGCGCAGCGCTGGCGGATCATCCAGGACCTCGCGGTAGACGCGGGACGCGACCCGGAGACGCTGACGTCCGCCCAGCACATCATGCTGAACATCAACGACGATGAGCGAACAGCGCGCACCGAGGCGAAAGTGTTTCTGGATACGTACTATGACGCCGATTTCTCCGAGGAGGAACTGAGCCGCTGGGGGATCTTTGGAAGCCCCCAGCGCTGCGCCGACGCATTGCAGGACTTCATCAACGCCGGCTGCCAGGTGCCGATTGTCCGGCTGGCGTCCTGGAATCCGTTGGGTCAGCTCGCCGTCTGCGTCGAGGCTGTGCTGCCGAAGTTGACGACACGCACCGCCGTTTGATCGCAGCATCATGGCGACCGGGGTCGATCCCCCTACATTTCACGACACGCTCACCGTTATCGATGCGCACTCCGACATCCTGATCGATATCACCGATGGACACTCCCGCCTCGGCCAACGATACGAGCCTGCCGGCCCGACAACTGCGTGCGTGCGCGGTCAGGTCGACATCCCAAGGTTGTTGGAAGGAGGGATCAGTGGGCAAATCCTGGCGATTTTCGTGGAGGAGCCCTTCCACGACAATCCGCTGCGCCGGGCCCTCGATATGACGGCAGCATTCCACCGCGAACTCGCGGAGAACTCCGACGCGATGATCCTGGCTAGACGCGCCTCTGATATCCGCCGTGCGAAGCAACAAGGAAAGATTGCCATGCTGCTTGGGCTGGAGGGCGCCGAGCCGCTCGGTACCGACGTCTCGCTGGTCCGCGTGTTCTACGAGCTCGGGATCAGGGTGATCGGGCTCACCTGGAACTGGCGAAACGCTGCTGCCGATGGGTGGGATGCGTCTCGGATCCCCAGAGGGCTCACTCCCTTCGGGCTCGCGCTCGTTGAAGAAATGGGCAAGCTGGGGATGGTCGTGGACATTGCGCATCTGGCAAAACCGAGCTTCTGGGAGGTCCTGGAAGCCGCGCGAGGACCAATTATCGGCTCCCACTGCCGCACCTGGGGCGACTGGCATCGTCTAGATGACGACCAACTGCGCGCAGTGGCGGCTCAGGGTGGAGTGATCTGCGCCATCGGCGTGAAGCGACCCAGCCTCGACGCCATCGTCGATCAGATCACCTACATCGCCAAGGTCGCTGGGGTGGACCACGTGGGCTTCGGCGCCGACTACTATGGGCTGGACCTCGCGCCGGCCGGGCTCGAGGATGCAACGAAGTATCCGGCGCTGACCGCGGCCCTCCTTCGGTCCGGGTTTGGGCCCGGGGACGTGGAGCGGATAATGGGTGGCAACTTACTGCGGGTATTCGATGAGGTTCTTTGCTGATGACACACATGCAAATCCTGTCCGTGCTGCTTGTTCCTGTGCGGTGCCTTACGCATAGCGTTCGTATTCGTTCGTATCGATATCGACGTGTACTACGTGGGGTTCGTCAGAGTGTAAGAAGGTCTCAATCGCACCAGCGACTTGCTCGATGGATGTCGCATGGGTCGATTTGATCCCGAAACCCTCAGCCACCCTCCAGAAGTCCGGGGCCGGGAAGTCCACACCGTAGGGACTGATTCCGCGGCGTGATTGGCCGAGTCGGATCAGGCTGAGACTATGGTCGACAAAACATATGATGAGGATCGGGACACGGTACTGCGTGAGAAACACCAAATTGTGGAGAGTCATCAGAAACCCACCGTCACCGACCAGCGCGACTACCGGACGGCTGGGGAACTGAAGCTTTGCGGCGATAGCCGCAGGAATTCCGTATCCCATACTGGATAACCCGTTCGACATGAAGAAGGTATGGGGCAGGTATGTCTCCCAGAACTGACCCGCGAAATACTTGTGGGAGCCTACATCACAGGTAAGCACCGCCTCTCGTGGCAGCAATTCACGGAGCGTCCGAATCGCCATCAGAGGACTCACACCGTGCTTCGGGTGCAAGGTTTGCGGCCGGACACGCCGGCGGCGCGCCGCTAACAGGTCTGCCGGCCATGGCTTGGCCTCGACAGCACCTGTTAGTTCATCCAGGGCATGGTCAATCGCCCCGATGTACTCCAGAGGACGGTATCGGCCTTCTCCGGTTACTGCCTCAGAGAGATTCACGACCGTTCTTGACACGTACCAGTCCTTGTCACACTCCACGGGGTCGAAACCAATCCCGACCAGCAAGTCGGCATGTTCGATTGTTTCCAGGACCAGGTTGTCCAACGCCATACCACCCGCAACGCCCAGGAAATGGTCTGAGTCTTCAGACAAAAGCCCCTTCCCCTTCGGGGTGGTGACGTAGGGTATCTGGGTCTGCTGAACAAAACGCTGTAAAGAACTTCTCGCGCCCGGTGGGCAGCCAACCCCAAGTACAATCAGTGGGGAGATTGCTCGGTTTAGGGCCGCCGCGATCTCGTGTAGTCCCCCGGAAGAGCGTTGGTGAGACGGGAGGCCCTCGATCTCTGGTCTTCTTGGATTCGAAGGACGAGCGGCTAGGTTGCTTGGGAGAGCTAGGTGCACGGGACCAGGGCGAGGTTCAGCTGCCAAGCTGAGGCACTGATGCGTTAATTCTGCCGTGCCGTTGCCATCCGCGACCACACTGAGTTTGCAGATTGGCGAGAAGATCCGCGTCAGAGGAATCCGTTGGTGAGGAAAATGCGGCTGAAGCTCAGTCGAGATCTCAGCCGTTAGTGCCAGAACCGGTGACCGATCCAGATACGCGTTGGCGACACCGGTGGTCAGGTTAAGTGCTCCCGGCCCGAGTGTGGAGATACAAACGCCCGGCCGTCCCGTGATCTGCCCCGTCACATCGGCCATGAACGCGGCGCTGGCCTCATGCCCAGTCAGCATGAAGCGGATCCCGGCCCGCCGGCAGGCGTCGATCAGGAGGACGACTTCCCCCCCGGGGTGCCCGAATGCGATGTCGATGCCGGCCTCAGCGAGTGTCTCGGCGATCGCTTCAGCATTCGTCATCTGCCGGCGTTGGCGTGTTTGCTTCCTTGGGATCGGCGCCAGTAGCGGTCGATGTCATCGATCAACTTTCGCAGGTGCTCATCCATCGCTGCGCGAGCTTTGTCCGGGTTGTGTTCCCGGATGCCTTCCAAGATTGATCGATGGTCTTCCACCAGCTGAGTTCCCACCGTCGTTCGCATCGACGCGATGATGAAGTCATAGCGCTCGTGATTCCGGAGAAGCGAGACGACCGAATAGAGAACCGGGTTGTTGGACGCCCGCGCAATCTCTCGGTGTAGCATCACATCCTGCGGAATGCCGAGTTCACCCTCAGCTACACGCCTGGCTTGCTCATCGAGCAGCTCCTCCATCCGACGGATTGACTCTGGTGACGCATGGAGGGCGGCCAGCGCCGCGGTTTCTCCCTCGATAACGCGCCGGGCGGATAGCAGGTCGACAATGTGCTTCTTGTCTGCGCGTTTGAGGAGGTCGACGAGTGCATCGCCGGATCGGCGAAGCCGGTTCTCTGCTTCCCATGATTTCAGCGTCTCACGACCCCGGTCAGTGATGACGCGTCCATCCACGCTGGCCTTTTGCAGCAGACCTTCGAACTCCATCTCCTGCAACCTGCGACCGATCGTGGGCACACTGACAGACAGCCCTTCCTTGCGAAGCAACAGGCTCAGGTTCCCTTGGCCGATCGGAGCTTTGCTTTCCGCGATCAAACGTAGGATGATCCGCTTCATGTGCTCGCTCGATGTCGTTCTGGTCGTCTGCTCGGTCGCCATGATCGCTAATCTGTGAGTCCGCTTCTGGTTTAGCTGATCCTAGGCATCGTGCGGCATCGCAAACGTCACCACGGCACTCAACTCCAGTCCCAGTTCTTCCCCCGATCGTGCCCGGACGTCACCGATCACAATGTTCATATGGTTCGGCATATGGGTCATATCGTACCCGACGAGGTGTCCGATTACCTCTTCCCGCACCGACACACGGTCGCCCACCAGGAGGACGCCCCCGCTCGTGAATTCCACAAAGCCGAGCGCCGCGATCCGGCTCACCGTCCGCCCTGGGCCTGCATGGGGGTCGTCCACGATAAGAAGCTCATGGACTTCTCCAACCGTGACGACGCGGGAGCGCTGGGGTATCAGTTCCAGTCCCCGGTCGTCAAGGTGGCCCCGAAGAATGACGGTCAGCCGGCCGGTGACCGGGGTCTTTTGGGCGTAGAAACTGTCGCCCTTGAGGAGATTCGTGAGGTACGGATCGGTCGGCACGGCGCTCGACTCGGGGCAGCACTCACATCATCAAGTCCAGAGCTTCGGCCCCCGTCATGCCAGGCTGGATGCCGAGCTCTGCGGCCGCGACCGTGCAGTCCCTGACACGGGCGGTGAGGAGTTCCTCCAACTCGCGTACGCCTGTCACGCGTGCGGCGACGATCTTCCGATCAGCGTGGAGTTCATCCAGGAATGGAACGTCCAACACGCCGCACATGACGTACCCTTTGTCCGTGCTAATGCTCAGTGCTCTGGTCTTGGGCAGTTCGACCATGATCCCGATCCCGCTCCCGCGCCGGAGTTGAATCGGCTGAATCTTGATCACGTATGGGCAACCTCCCTCGGACGACTGGCTGTTGCCGCATATTTTCCGATGATCTCAAGCGATCGGAACAACGCCCGGGCCATGGCCCTCGCCTCGCGTTCCTTCAGCCGGCCATCGTCGTCCGTCGTCCCCATGCCAAGCGAAACGAAAATATTCGCATCGTAGCCGACCGTCGGGATCAGGCCCGCGGCTTTCATGCAATTCTGCACGATGTTGCTGCCGGCATACATGTCCTCGATCGGGAAAATGGGAAAGCCCAGGTCGGGGCCATCCCACGTGCGCTCATAGTTGATTTCCACGGCCATCGAATTATAGGACTTTGTGATCAGCCAGCCATCCCCATGGGCTCCCAACTCGCTGCGGCGGAATTCTTCGCTCACAATGTCGTGTAAGCCATCCAACGGCTCGCGGAATGTCTCGCCCTGTTCCAGTATGACTCGCATCGCCGCGATGCCGCCGAGCAGAGCCTCTTTGCCTGGGTCGACTGTCACATACGCGGCCTTTCCATGAGACCGGGTGGTGCCCCAACGCTCGCCGTGGATGCCGAGGGCGCGCCGGATCGGGACCATCACGCGTTCCTTGCCGATGATGAGTCCAACAGTCGGCGCACCCGCCGCCTTGTCCATGCTGTAGGTCATCACATCGGCTCCGGTTGCTCGGATGTCTGTGCCGATGAAGGGGACGCCCCACGCATTGTCGGTGACGTAAGGCACGTTGTAACGTTGCGCCAGCGCCGCGATACGTTTCTGCAACAAGGGAACGCCGTCGCCATCGCGGGCATCATATCCATATCCGGGAGTGTCGTAGCCAAGCGAAGCGAACCCGGCGAGCAGCGGCGCATGGATCGCGGCTTGTTCCGCGAGCGCCCTGGCCGTCCCCTCGGGGTCAACCCGCGTCAGGAGTGGGCACACGTGATACTTGATGCCATGGCATTCATACCGCGCGCCGGCCATGGGGACGAATACCGTGTCGAGGTTCTCCAGGCGCTTCCCGTAAAAGCCCAGCTCGCCCGAGGTAACCCCGCGGTCGGCAAAGAGGTCCTTGTATTGGGGCGGGAATGGCCGTCCGTACCCGGCTTGATGATGGAGATGGCGTTCATAGGGGGCAATGTACCGGGACCGGTAGTTGTCGCCGCGTCCGGTAAAGGGCGGCGTAAACAGGACGTCAAAGGAGACCCACAATGCGGCTTCGCAAGTGGAGATCATGGCGCCGTCATAGTCATCGCCGTAGTAGCCTTTCACCAGGCGCCGGACTTCGGCATCGAGCGTTGAATTCTCAATGACGCGCCGCGATCCAGCTTCGATTGCCTCGCTGACGGATCGTGTGAGCAAGCCGTGACAGCTCGACACCGCGCCGGTGAAGCCGACCTGACCCTTCATTTCCTCGGTGACGCCGGCGTCAGCGGCGGCCTTGCTCACGTCGGCGTAGATGGTTTGGGCATTTCGGGCAAGATGGTCATAAACATCAAAACGCAGGGGACGCATCGTCTGCCTCCGGTCGCTAATCATCACTGATTAACAGTTAACCTATCGTCTTCTCCGTCCCTTGTCAAGCATGCGCCTCTGGCTTCGCCAACGTCCAAATGAGACCAGTTGACAAACTCATTAACCCCAGAGTAAACTGCGAGTTAATCATCTGTGATGATTGCTTAGTCTGGCCGCGCTTGGTGAGCGCCCGCATGTCTAGGGTCCCGGTCCTGGAGTATGCGCAGCGGTAGCATCAGCTTCTCATCCCGCTATACACTGCGTCGGATTCTTACCGCGGTCCTGGTGCTTGTCGGCATGTCCCTGATCACTTTTGTCTTGGTGAACGTGATCCCGGCGGATCCCATCAAATATGCGGCCGGTCCAAACGCGACCGCTGAAATTGTCGCGAACATGCGGCGGGAGTGGGGGATGGATCGGCCGCTGCCGGAGCAGTACGTACGATATGTCATTCGCCTGGTGCATGGCGACCTCGGCGTATCGATCATGAGCCGGCGGGCCGTGCTCGACGACCTGCGGGACTATTTTCCGGCGACCCTGGAGCTGGCCATCGTCGCATTCCTTCTGACGCTGCTGATCGGCGTTTCTCTGGGGCTCTTCTCTGCCGCGCGCGGAGGTGGGACCGACACCATCGTGCCGCTCGCCGGGGTGTTCGGGGGGGCCATCCCCATCTTTTGGCTGGGCATCATGCTGCAGCTCGTGTTCTACCTCCGCCTGGGCTGGTTGCCCGCCGGGGGGAGGCTGGGCCAAGACCAGGTCGACGCGCTGAGAGTGATCACCGGGAGCATGCTGCTTGACGCGATCCTGCAGCGGCAGTGGTCGATCCTGTTCGATGCGCTCAAGCATCTGATTCTTCCCGCCGTCGCCCTTTCGCTTGGGCCGATTGCCATCATCGCCAGGATCGCCCGGGCGAGCGCCCGTGAGATTTTCGGCCAGGACTTCGTCCGCACGGCGCAGGCGAAGGGATTAAGCTCGCGCCGCGTGTTATGGGTGCACGTACTCAAGCCCGCGTCGATCCCGATCCTGACCACCCTCGGGTCGCAGTTCGGCTACATGCTCAGCGGAAGTTTTCTGGTGGAGACGATCTTCCAGTGGCCCGGCATCGGCCGGTACACGATCCTGGCCATTACCGCGGTCGATTTTCCAGCGATCATGGGCGCGACGCTCCTGGTCTCGGTCACATTTCTAACCGTGAACTTTCTCGTGGACATGTTGTACGTGTGGGTCGATCCACGCATCAAGTACTAACGCGGGTATGTGCACGCACGACAATTCGCCGAGGTGAGGGGGCTGATGACTGTGAAACACTCCATGTTCCGCCCGCGATACCGAGTCCTCGTGGTCGCGGCCTTAGTGGCCTGGTTTGCCATATCCAGTTTCGGGGATGCCACGTCGCTGCACGCAGCTGCGGGACCCCACCGCACGCTGTTTCAGGCAAGCATCTCCGAGCTTGACGGTCTGGATCCTGCCGTCGGCCAGGACGCGGGGTCGAAGACCGTGCACATGGCGATTTATGAGCCACTCGTCGCCTATAAGATCGGTACGTCCGAGGTCGAGCCGCGGCTGGCGACATCATGGTCGGTCTCCAAAGACGGGCGCGCATACACATTCAAGCTCAGGCAGGGTGTCAAGTTCCAAGGCGGCGGCGCATTCGACGCCAACGCGGTGAAAGTGAGCTTCGACCGCGTCAAGAAGCTGGGTCTCGGTGCGTCCTACCTGCTGAGCGAATATGATCGCGCGGTGGTTGTCAATGCGCTGACGGTGACCATCTATCTGAAGCGGCCGCTGGCAGCCTTCATTCGAATGGTCCCCGGGATTTTCATCGTCAACCCTGGGCGTGTCAAGGAACATGCCGCTGATCTTGGCAAGGCCTGGTTCGCTGCCAATGCGGACGGTACAGGGCCCTATCGCTTGGAGAAGTGGGATCGGGGCTCACAGGCGATTACCTTGGTCCGATTCGATGGATACTGGCAAGGCTGGCAGGGATCCCACTTTGACCGCGTGATCAAGAAGGTGATTGCGGAGCCCTCTACTCAGGTCCTGATGCTGAAGGCAGGCGATGCTGACTTCATCCAGCGGTACACGCTGGACAGCCTCACCGAATTGGCAAAGGACCCCAATATTCAAGTGAAATGGTATTCAACCATTAACGCCTTTGTGCTCGTGCTGGCCAACAACCGCAAGCCGCTGTCCGACGTGCGGGTGCGGCAGGCCTTGGCCTACGCATTCCCATATGACAAGCTGATCGATGTCGTCTACGAGGGTCACGCGGACCGGCTGGTTGGTCCGCTCCCGAGCTCAATGCCGTACTTCGACAAGACGCTGAAGCCGTACACGCGCGATCTGGTCAAAGCCAAGCAGTTGCTTGCCACGGCCGGCTATCCGAACGGCGGCTTCACGCTGCAGTTGAAGGTCGTTGAAGGCATCGAAACGATGATCACGGCCGCGCAGTTGATGCAGGCGGCAGCGAAGGAAATCGGGATCACCATCAACATTCAACAGGTCCAGTGGCCATCGCTGGTCGCGTTGTTTCAGGATCCCAAGACCACGCCTGACATCTTTCCGCTGTTCCAGTTTCCAGCGTTCGCCGACCCCGATGCGATCTTCTCCGTGAACTACGACCGCAAGGCCCAGCGGACCGGGGGATATAACGGCGGCTATTTCGGAACTGCGGAATCAGATTCGCTGATCGCCCGCGCCCGGGCCGCCACCAGCGATCAGGAACGCGCCCGACTCTATGCACAGTTGCAGCGTATGATCCTGGAGGATAGCGTCAACATCTTCCTTGCCTCACCCCAGTGGTCGTTCGTCGCGCGCAAGGCCGTCAAGGGGTTCAATTACACCCCTGCCTTGGCGGACCAGTTCCCCTACTACCAGATGTATTGGGATGAGAGGTAGGCGCCGGGATTCTACTCGGTGATGATGCAAGCGCGTGTAGGCGTGGCGGCTGAAGCGGAGCCCGAGCTTCCTGCAAAGCCGGCTCGGGTTCCGCCCGCTGTCCAGGAGCAGCAGGTCCCTCGCCGCCGTGAGGTCCTGCGCTCCCTGGCGAGAGATCCGCTGGCCATTTTTGGCGTGGTGATTGTCGCGGGGCTGGTCATCGTAGCCGTGCTCGCACCATGGCTGGCCCCCTACGATCCGATTACTCCCGACATCGTGTCGAAACTGCAGCCGCCGAGCCGAATTCACTTCATGGGAACGGACGAACTTGGCCGGGATATCTTTTCGCGTATCCTCTACGGCGCGCGGTTATCGTTATGGGTTGCGATCATCGTGTTGGTTGTTGCAGGGGGGATTGGCGTCGTGCTGGGCGGGCTCGCCGGCTATTTTGGTAGGTGGGTGGAAGAGGGCCTGATGCGTGTCACTGATATCTTCCTGGCCTTTCCTGCCCTCGTCTTGGCCATGGCGATTTCTGCTGCGCTGGGGGCGAGCGTGGGCAGCGGCATGGTGGCGATTTCGCTGGTCTGGTGGCCGGTCTACGCGCGGTTGGTCCGGGGGCAGGTCATCTCGATCAAGAACCAGCAGTTTGTTGAGAGCGCGCGATCGATGGGGGCGTCCGACCTCCGCCTCTTGTTCCGCCACATACTCCCCAACGCGCTGGGCCCGGTCGTCGTCGCGTTAACGTTCGATCTCGGCAACGCCATCCTTCTCACGGCGAGTCTTGGATTCATCGGTCTTGGTGCGCAGCCGCCCACCGCCGAGTGGGGCGCGATGATTGCCAAGGGGAAGGATTACTTGCTCGTGCACTGGTGGTACGCGACCTTCCCGGGATTGGCGATCCTGATTGCCGTCCTCGGCTTCAGTTCCCTGGGGGGGTTCTTCCAATCTTGGGTCGATCCGTCCCTGCGGCTGCGCCGCGGGTCATGACATCAACCGACACAGGTGAAGAGAGGATCGCATGAACGGGTACAGACTCGGTTTTGACATCGGGGGAACCTTCACAGACGCCGCCCTGCTGGATCTGTCGCGCGGCGTGTGCCACGTGGCCAAGGTGCTGACAACGCCCGACGACCCCGCGCGGGGGGCGATGGAAGCCATGACGCGGCTGCTGGAGATGACCGGGGTGGGTGGCGCGGAACTCGACGCCGTGATCCACGCGACGACGCTGGTCGCGAATGCCATCATCGAGCGAAAAGGCGCGCGGACGGGTCTGCTGACCACGCGGGGGTTCCGCGACACGCTGCATTTGCGGCGTGAGATCCGCTACGACAGTTACAACCTGAACCCCGACTGGCCCGAGCCGTTGGTGCCGCGGCAGCTGATCCGCGAGGTCGAAGAGCGGATTCTCGCGGATGGAACCACCTGGCAACCCCTCGACGTCGCGTCGGCCGAGTCGGCGGCGAAAGAGCTGGTCGCAGCCGGAGTGCAGAGCATCGCGATCTGCCTCATCCATTCCTATCAGAATGACGAGCATGAGCAGCGGCTGAAGGAAGTCTTCCAGCGGGTCGACCCCGCCACCGCGGTGTCCTTGTCCTCGGAGGTGGTGCCGGAATTCCGCGAGTATGAACGCACATCCACCACGGTTGCCAACGCGTACGTCAAACCACTCGTGCGGGATTATCTCACCAAACTCGACCGTGAGTTGCGGAAGGCGGGTCATCGAAACGCTCTCTATATGATGCTGTCCGCCGGGGGGATTATCGACGCCGCCACGGCGCAGGATGCGCCCATCCGGATTGCGGAATCCGGGCCCGCCGCCGGGGCATTGGTCACCGGATACCTCGGGACCCTTGCCGGCTATCCGCACCTGATCGCATTCGACATGGGAGGCACGACCGCCAAAGCCTCGGTGATCGATCAGGGGCGGCCGCTGATGGCCCGTGACTTCGAAATCGCGCGCGTGCACCGTTTCCGCAAGGGCAGCGGAATCCCCGTGCGGCTCCCGGTGGTGGACATGATCGAGATCGGCGCTGGGGGAGGGAGCATTGCCAGCCTGGACCAGATGAACCTCCTGAAGGTGGGGCCGCTGAGTGCCGGTGCGGATCCCGGGCCTGCCTGTTATGGTCGGGGCGGGACCGTTCCTACTGTGACCGACGCCCAGCTCCTGCTCGGATACCTCAACCCTGACTACTTTGCCGGTGGCACGATGACACTCGACCGCGACGCGGCGGAACGCGCGATCGGCACGCAAATCGCGGGGCCTCTGCAGCTGAGTGCGACCGATGCCGCGTGGGGCATCTACCGCGTTGTAAATGAAAACATGGCATCCGCCGTGCGCGTCTATTTGGCGGAGAAGGGTCGGGATCCCCGCGGCTACACGATCTCGGCATTCGGGGGCGCGGGCCCGGCCCACGTGCGCGAAGTCGCGCGGCCGCTCCGCATCCGACAGATCATCTGTCCGCCCGCCGCCGGCGTGCTGTCGGCGATCGGCCTCCTTGTCGCGCCGCCAGTTGTGGATTTGGCGCAGACCTACTTCACATCCCTGGAGCGCGCCGATTGGACGCGAATCAATGCCATCTTTCAAAGGATGGAAACGCAGGCTGGGGAGCTGTTGGAAAGGGCCGGGGTGCAGCGCAGCGCCATTCACTGGGAACGGTCCGCGGATCTGCGTTTCGCCGGCCAGGCGCACGAGCTGACCTCGCTGATTCCCCTCGGCCCGCTGGGTGCAGGGTCGCAAGATGATATCGAGCGCAGCTTCTTCGCGACCTACGACAAGGTCTACGGCAGCCATCACCAAAGTGGAAGCTTGATCCACGCGCTATCGTGGCGCCTACGCGCCGTCGGGCCCGCCCCAACGGTCGGTTCAGTCGCGTGGGGCCGAGAGAATCGTCAGGATGCGAGCCCGCTGAAGGGGACGCGGGCTGCGTACTTTGGCGACGCGGGTCGGTTTGTGGATTGCGACGTGTACGATCGATATCAACTTCGTCCGGGGATGGACGTTGCCGGGCCCGCGCTTGTCGAAGAGGATGAGTCGGTCGTCGTACTGGGTCCGCGGGATCGCGGGCGCATCGACGCGTACGGGAATCTGGTCCTCACGATTGGGGGGAACAAGTCGTGACGCCACGCATCGCCGAGATCGATCCCATCACGCTAGAGATTCTGTGGAGTCGTCTCATCTCGATCCTGGATGAGGCGGACACCACGCTGCTGCGTACATCCTACTCCGCCATCGTCGGGGAGGCGCACGACTACGCCGTCGCGCTCCTGGATGCCGAAGGGAACTCATTGGCCGAAGCCAATGCCACGATGCCCGCGTTTGTCGGCATGCTGAGCAGGACCGCGCGGAGCTTTCTGCAAGTATACCCGCCTTCAAATCTTGAGCCGGGGGATGTCATCATCAGTAACGACCCGTGGATCTGCGCGGGGCACCTCCCCGACATCACTTTGATCACCCCCATCTACCACCGGGGAAGGATGGTCGCCCTGGCAGGGTGCGCGGCCCATCTGTCCGACGTCGGTGGGCGAGGGACATCCGAGGGCCGGGATATCTTCGAGGAAGGCTTGCGCATCCCCCCACTCAAGCTGTATGTGGCGGGCCAGCCGAATCACGATCTCTTCGCGATCATTCAGAACAACAGCCGGTCGCCCGAGGATGTCGTGGGCGACATACGAGCGCAAATGCTCGCCAATGCGGTCACGGCCCGGCGTCTCTCCGAGCTGCTGGACGAGTATGGGCTGGAGGATGTCGCCGACCTCTCGGCGGCGATTCAGAGCCAGACCGAAGCAGCGATGCGCAGGCAAATCGACCGGCTGCCTGCCGGCGTCTATCGCGCGAGCCTGGATCTGGACGGATTCGAAGACCACCCCCTGCGTGTTGAGGTGGCGATCACCATCGGCGGCGGCGAGATCACGGTCGACTACACGGGCACATCGCCACAGGTGGACTACGCGATAAACTGCCCAATCAACTTGACCTATTCGGAGACCGTGTTCCCGTTCCGGGCCTCCCTGTTGCCGAACTTGCCTAGCGCGGAGGGATCGATGCGCCCCATCAAAGTGATCGCACCCCCTGGGACGATCGTCAGCCCTGCGTTTCCGGCTCCCGTCCGCAGCCGCGTGGTCGTTGTGCACAACCTTCACGCGGCCATCTATCGGGCGTTACAGCCCCTCGTCCCCGACTACCTCCGGCCGCCTGCGATTCAGGCACACAGCGGCTGCATCTGGGGCGTCTGGTGGTGGGGGCCGCGTCCGACGCCGGGGACGAAAGGGCCTACGGACGTGCCCGAAAACTGGGTCGCGATGTATATCTTCAACGGGGGGAAAGGCGCGACGGGAGCGGCCGACGGCCAGCACTGTCTGAGCTTTCCCCAGAACTGCTCGAACATTCCGGTGGAATACCTGGAAAGCCGTACGCCGATGCTCTTCGAGTGCAAGGAGCTCATTACGGATTCCGGTGGCGCCGGCCGCTATCGCGGGGGGACGGGACAGCGCGTCAGGATCCGCAGCCTCAGTGACAAACCGTACAGCTTTGTACCGATCAGCACCGACAGGATCCGCTTCGCCCCCATCGGCCTGCTGGGGGGAAGACCCGGCCGGGCAGGACGTCTGGCGCTCAATGACACTCAGGAGCTGAGCTCCCGAACGATGACGATGATCCAACCCGGGGACACGATTACCATGGAGACCCCCGGCGGCGGTGGCGTGTATGACCCGCACCAACGAGATCCGGAGGCCGTACGGCAGGATGTGCGAATGGGTCTGGTCTCTGCGCAGGCGGCCGTCGAGGTGTACGGCGCCGACGCAGACCGTGTCGACAATTCCGGGGCACCGGAACTTACTCAGGTCCCGAGTGGGGCCATGCCTTGACGGTACAGGATCGGGCCGAGCGGTCTGGCAGGACCAGAGCCTTTCGAGATTATGTCGAGGCGCACCGCAGACGGTTCGTTAGCGAGTTGGTCGAGTACTGTCGGACACCCGCGATTGCGAGTTTGAATGTCGGGTGTGATGAATCGGCCCAAACGCTGGCGAGACGGCTGGAGCGGCTCGGTGCCGCCGTGCGGTTGATCTCCATTGAGGACGCCCCTCCCGTGGTGTTAGGGAGTATCGGAGCCGGCGAGCGTTCCCTGCTGTTGTACAACCACTATGATGTGCAACCAGCGGGTCCGATCGAGCAATGGAGCAATGAGCCGTTTGCTCCGGCGATTCGTGAAGGCCTCCTCTATGGCCGGGGAGTGGCGGACAACCGCGGGAACATCTTTGCTCGCCTGCAGGCGGTAGAGGCATATCAGGAGTCGGTCGGTCCGCTTCCTCTCCGCGCGATTTTCCTGGTCGAAGGCGAAGAGGAGATCGGCAGTCCCCACCTGGCGAGGTTCGTCACCGAGCATGCCCGGGCGCTGCAGGCGGACGGGTGCCTGTGGGAAGGCGGCTGGAAAGACCTCGAGGGCCATCCCGTGATCTATGCGGGCGTGAAGGGGGTATTGCGCCTTACTCTTACGGCGAAGGGACCCAATCGTGATCTGCATGCGATGTGGAGCGCAGCAGTGCCGAATCCGGCATGGCGGCTCGCGCACGTCCTGGCCCACATCGCCGACCCCGACGGCCGGGTTTCCATTCCAGAGATTCAGAAACAGGTCCCACATCCTACTTTGGCGGATCGCTGGCTCTTGGACGAGATTCCCTTCGACGCCGAACGCTTGAAAGCTGAATTCGGTGTCGCACGCTTTGTCTCAGACCGCACGGGGTCGGATGTCCTTGAGGATGTGCTGTTTGAGCCCGGGTTCAATATCAACACCCTGATGGCCGGTCACCTTGAGGCGGGCATGCGATCGGTGTTGCCCAGCGCCGCGGTCGCGAAACTCAATATCTATTTGGTCCCCGGGTTGGAGGCTGCCGAAGTGGTTGACGCGATTCGGGCGCATCTCCACCGAGCCGGACTCACCGACGTTGACGTGGAGACAGAAGAGCTCTATCGGGCGTCACGTTCAGATCCCAACAGCGAGATTGCGCGTTCCGCGATGCTGGCTGCCACGCGAGTCTACTCCCAGCGACCTCTCCTCTACCCCTTGATCGCCGGTGGTGGGCCGATGCATCTCATCGCGGACGGCTTGGGAATCCCAGTCGTCTCCTTCGGAGTCGAGAATGCTCTGTCCAACGTCCATGCACCTGATGAGAATATCGCTGTCGGCGACTATGTCGAGGGAATCCACTTCATCGGTGAACTGTTTTCCTGTTTCGGAGTGTCCGTTGAACCGAAGGAAGTACACTGACCAACCGGTGAGCGACCCATGATGCTTCAAAAGACCACGCGGATTCACGGAGGCCAGGTGGTCTTAGAGGACCGGGTCGTCGAGGCAGACCTGGTGCTGGAGGGGGAGCGGATCGCTGCAATCGAGCCCCGCGGGAGCCATCCGGCCGCGGGCGACGAGGTGATCGACGCCTCGGGGAAAGTCGTGCTGCCGGGAGGCGTGGACCCCCATGTGCACGTGTGGGAGCCGGGAGCGCCGGAGCTGGAAGGGTTTGAGGCTGCCTCGCAGGGCGCGGCAGCGGGCGGGATCACCACGTTCATCGAGATGCCGCTGTCCCAGCCGCCGACAGTGGATGTAGAGAGTTTCGCGTTGAAGCGGCGGCTGGCCGAGGCGAGCTGTGTGGTCGATTTCGCCCTGTGGGGTGGGTTGCTGCCGGGGAAGCTCGGGAACGTAGCGAGCCTACGCGAGGCGGGGGCGGTAGGGTTCAAGGCGTTCATGAACAAGCCGCGGATCGACTACTACACCAACCTGCCCGACGGGCTGTTGTTGGAGGCGATGCGGCAGGTGAAGGCGGCGGGATCGCTGATCGCGGTGCATTGTGAGAACGAGGAGATCCTGGCGTACAACCGGGAGATGCTACTGGCCGCCAGCCGGCGGGATTATCTCTCACACTCCGACTGGAAACCTGTAGTGGCAGAGCTGGACGCGATTCAGCGGGTGCTGCTGTTTGCGGGAGAGGTGGGGGTCCCGGTGCACGTGGTGCACCTGAGCACGGCGCGGGGAGCGGAGATGATCGCGCAGGCCAAGGCCCGGGGACAGGCCGTGACCGTGGAAACGTGTCCGCACTACCTGCTGCTGGATCTGGATGATCTGGCGCGGCTG
>DASYRL010000019.1:0-31237 GCA_036004445.1 bacterium | reverse complement strand
GAAGGCCGGCGTGGATGCGCGGTGGCTGGGGGTCACGCGCGTGCCGCTGCAGGGTCCGCCGGCGGCCACCCACGAGCTCATCCCCATCACGAACCGCACGCCGTCGGATGCGGCGATGGCGGCGTTGATCAAGCGATACACGGATGCGCTGGCGGCGGACCTGCAGATCGTGATCGGCGAGACGACGACGCCGCTGGATGCCCGCACGGCGGTCGTCCGCCAGCAGGAGTCGGCGCTGGGAGATTACATCGCCGACGTCATGCGCGCGGCCGTGAGTGCGGATATCACCATCACCAACGGCGGCGGGATCCGCAGTGATGCGTTGTTCCCCGCCGGGCCCATCCGCCGTCGCGACGTGTTCGCGTGGCTGCCATTCGGCAACATCGTGACGAAGGTGGCCATCCGTGGGGCCGCGGTGCGCGCGGCCCTGGAGAATGGCGTGAGCCAGTGGCAGCAGGTGGCGGGCCGGTTCCCGCAGGTGTCGGGCCTGCAGTTTACTTTCAATCCCGACCGTCCCGCCGGCTCGCGCGTGCTCAGCGTTTCCGTCGGCGGCCGGCCACTCGACGACGGCGCCACCTATACCGTGGCGACGAACGACTTCATGCTGCGCGGCGGGGACGGCTACGCAATGTTCCCGTCCGGGCAGACGCTCATCGACGCCGCGGGCGGCCCGCTCATGGTCACCGCCGTCATCGAGGCGATCCAGCGGGCCCGCACCATCAGCCCGCGCGTCGAGGGCCGGATCACCATCAGCCGATAGCCTTCGTGGAGAGACTGCGCGCCGTCCGCGGCCCCCTAGGGATCCTTTCGCTGATTTCGTTCGTCTCCGCCCTCGGCGTCTCGGTGATGCTGCCGCTCATTCCGCTGTACGCCGTGTCCCTCGGCGCGGCGCCCGTGCAGTTGGGGCTGCTGACCAGCGCCTTTGCGGTCGCGACAACCGTGGCGCAGGTCGGCGCCGGGCTGTTCATGGATCGCTACGGCGCGCGCGGGTTCATCCGCGGCGGCATCGCCACGTACGCCGGAGCAAACTTTCTCATCGCCACCGCGCGGTCGGCGGTGTCATTGATCTCCTTCCGGACCATTGCCGGCTTGGGCGGGGGCACGAACCTCGTCGCCACGCGCCTGTACCTCTCCCAGGTGACCGCACCGGAACGGATGGCGTTCGCCAACGGCGTGCTCTCGGCCGCGGTCTCCGCAGGACAGGTAGCCGGGCCGGTGCTCGGCGGGGTGGTCGCGGCGCTGGCCAACCTGCGGCTGCCCTTCATCATGGTGGGCATCACCAGTGCGCTCGGGTTCCTCGGGGCGCTGTTCCTGCCGCGGCCCGCACCGGTATCACCGTCGGCAGGTCTGCTCACCGGGGGCGCGCCGCCGAGAATCTTCACGCGCGACGTGATGGTGCTCTTGTTCGCCCAGCTATTTCTGCTCGCGGGGTACGGCGGATTCATCACGACCTACGCGCCGTTTGCGACGCGCGAGCTGGGGTGGTCCACTCTCGACGTTGGGATCGTCTTCTCGTTCTTCGGCGCCGGGAGCATTCTGCTCGGCCCCTGGTTGTCCCATCTCGCCGACCGGACCGGCCGCCGCCGGATTGCCGCGCTGTCGACCCTGCCGGTCGCGGCGTTCGGCGCCGTTCTGGTCGCCGGCGCCCCGAAGGTCGTCGTGTACGCCATCAGCATCCTCGCCGGCGGTGCGCTCACGGCGTTCACGGGCTCGTGGTTCGCGCTGCTCAGCGCCGCCTCGCCGAGCGTGCGGCGCGGCCGCACGTTCGGTCTGGTGAGCGCCGGTTCCAATCTGGGACAGGTCGCCGGCGCGATGGGCGCGTCGGCCGTGTGGCAGCAGGTCACCATCGGGGCGGGCCTGCTCTCGGCCAGCTTTCCGGTACTGCTGTGCGGATTGACGCTGCTGCTCCTGCCGCGCGACAGATCCCCCACTAACGGGGTCCGGGGTCCGGGGTCGGAGGTCCGTCTTCAAGCTCCTACGGACTCTGGACACCGGACATCGGACACCGAAGAACAGGAGTGACGTGAACGATGGATAGCCGCACAACAGTGGCCGAGCTGAAGGTGATGGTCGAAAGGTTCGTCCACCAGCGAGACTGGGAGCAGTTCCACACGCCCAAGAACCTCTCGATGGGCCTGGCGATTGAGGCGGCGGAACTCATGGAGTTGTTCCAGTGGTACTCGGGTCCGGACAGCATCCGCGTCGCGCAGCAGCGGCGGGTCAAGCAGGCCGCGGCCGACGAACTTGCCGACTGCGTCATCTACTGCCTGTCCTTCGCGACCGCGACCGGCATCGACGTCGCCGCCGCGGTGCGGCGCAAACTGCGCAAGAACAGGCGCAAGTATCCGGTCCGCACGTCGCGGGGCCGATTCTGAACACAGGGAGGAATCGTTCATGGAGCATGGCATCAGCGTGTTCATCTATCCCGTGAAAGACCTCGCCCGAGCAAAGACCCTGTACACTACACTTCTCGGCATGGAGCCGTATGCCGACGCGCCGTACTACGTTGGGTTCAGGATTGGGAACCAAGAAATAGGTCTGGACCCCAATGGCCACAGCAAGGGCATGACGGGGCCTGTCGGCTACTACGAGGTAACCGACATCCAGGAAAGTCTGCGGTTACTCCTGGACGCGGGCGCACAGCCGCAACAAGCGGTTACAGATGTCGGTGGGGGAAAGCTGATTGCAACTGTCAAAGACGCAGACGGTAACCTCATCGGGCTTACTCAGCCACCGTAGAGTAGTTCTTGGCAGTCGCCAGGGATCCGCATGTTGGTCAGTTATGCAGACACCTTTGCCGCCCGACGGCGCCGGGTTTTCGAAGGTGCAGGCAGGATACGTTCAATTCTTTCTGCGACGGCGGTCCGGAGTCGTCTCAATCTAATCTGACGTATCCACGTCCGTATCTTCTCTCGCCGGAACCTTTCTGGGACTTCGATTTCCGGCAAGTGTACATGCCTGCGCCCCCTAGCTGACAGCAGGTAGACCGTGTCAAACAAAGCCTTTTCGGGACTGGCCATAGCTAGTCCCTCGCGGAGTTCGAAACCATCAAACAATCTGGGAGTAATGTGCTGTATCACATATACTCCCAATGGCGTGACCAGCTTTTTCGTCCTGTCCAGTGAAACGGCATATATCTCGCGGGGGATTTGAGAGATCATCCCGTAAGTGTACAGGGCAGTCCAAGTCGATATGTAGCTGGGGTATGGAGCCGTTAAGTACCGTGGTAAGACAAGCGGGTTGACATTCTTTGTAATAACCCAAAGGCCTCGACGCAGTCGCAAGACAAGGCCGCTCTCTTGCAACCGCCTCAGGACTTTGCTGGCCGTGTAGATTGTGACGTCTAGGCGCGCAGCTGCCTCCGCCGTTGACAAGATAGGTCTGCGAAGGTCCAGCAACTTAGCGAAGGCTTCGGTAGTTCTCATTCCAGTATCCTGAGTTTCTCAAGCACGTTTCTCTGCATATCTTGCCAAGCTTCCACCCGATCGTACATCTCTACCACGGCAGCATCGAGGAAGCGGATCACCTGATTCTGGTAGGCCTCGAAAGGAAGGCCTAGTGCATTCCCGATGGCAGTCGCGACGGACTCAGGAGATACGGAGCCACGCTCGAGGGCTTGCGGGTATTGTTTGAGCAGGTGGTCGAGGTCGAAGATATCCCTGGCCTGAGTTTCGGTCCGTTCGGCCAAGGCCTTGACCTTCTGCTCGGCTGCGGCGGAAGGCAAATAGTGTCTTGTTGTTGGCGATCTAAGCGCGAATCGTTCTGCCAATTCTGGCGGAACCTGCTCCAGTTCGTTGCGACTATCGCGTGATCTTCGTGAGAATTCGATGCGCGTCCAGGTCAGGCTAGACGAGCCTCGTGCTCTAAGCGAAACCTTCCATCGCTGCGTCGTTGCTGTTTGCTTGGGTTTTGTCACTGTCTCAAGTTCCAAATCCTTGATTGCAAGTGTCATGCTGAGGGCTTTTGAAGAGAGAACCTGATGTCGCTTCGTAGGTCTTTACCCGGGTGTCTACGGGCACAGAATCTTTACGCGAGGGATGCGTCGGTCCCGCGCGAAGAGCCCGCTTCGATGCGAACCATCATTTGTGCCCTCGCGGCTGTGCTGCTGGCCGGTTCCTTCGCCGCCGCCCAGTCACCGAAGGTCAGTTTGGGCGCGGATCAGCTGATTATCGATCCCACGCTCGTCCAGGGACGACGCGTCGGACTTGTCACCCATGTGGCCGGAGTCACGGCGGACGGGGAGACTACCGCCGGGGCGCTGGTCCGGCGCCGCGGCATCGCCCTCACCGCGCTGTTCGCACCCGAGCATGGGATCACCGGGACGCTGGGCGCGGGCGTCGCGGTCCCGGACATCATGGACCGCACGCCCGTGTTCAGTCTCTACGGCGGGATGTTCCGGCCGACCGCCAGGATGCTTGAGCGCGTCGACGTGCTGATGGTCGATCTCCAGGACGTCGGGGTGCGCGCCTATACGTACGGCTCGACGATGGCGATGGTGATGCGGGCCGCCCGCGACGCCGGCTTGCCGGTCATTATCCTCGACCGGCCGAATCCGCTCGGCGGGCTGACCGTCGACGGTCCCGTGCTCGAGCCGCATCTGCGGTCGTTCATCGGCATGTTCTCGATTCCGTACGTCCACGGACTGACGCTGGGGGAGCTCGCGCGGGTCATCAACGGCGCGTTCCACATCGGCGCCGACTTGACGGTCGTCCCGATGAAGGGGTGGGGGCGGTCGATGGTGTGGGCCGATACCGGACTGCCCTGGGTAAGCCCGTCGCCGGGCATCCCCAGCAGCGAGACGGCATTCTACTATGCGATCACGGGGCCGCTGGACGGCACGAATCTGTGGAACGGCGTCGGCACGGACTCTCGGTTTCAGGTCGTCCTCGCGCGGTGGCTGAAGGGCTCGGTCCTGGCGGACCGCCTCAACCGCCTGCGGCTGCCTGGAATCCGATTCAGTCCGTCCGCGGTGCCGCACCCGCGGACCGGGAAGCCATGGTACGGTATCCGCCTGCTCGTGACCGACCCGCGCGTGCTGCGTCCCAACACCATCGCCGTGCACATCCTCGCCGAGATCCGGCGACTGCACGGAGGCCGGCTGAGGTTCCCGCGGCCGCGGCGGGGGCCCTATCTGTTTGACCTGGTGTGGGGGACGAACACGGTTCGCCTTGCCCTCCAGCGCGGCACTCCCGCCGCGACGATCGTGGCCCGCTGGCGGCCCGGCCTCGAGAAATTCCGGCGACTCCGGGAGCAGTACCTGCTGTATCGCTGAGGGCGACTCACCCCAACAAGGCGCGCTGCACGAACCAGATCGTACCGACCACGGCGGCCGACGCTGAAACCCACAGCCGCAGCGCCGGCGCCCACGGGCGTGAGGCCAAGAGCTGGAGCGCACCGTAGGCCACGGCAACGACGACGAGTTGCCCGAGTTCGACGCCGGCATTGAAGCCCAGCAGCGACGACGCGAGCGCGTCGCGGGGCAGGTCCAACTCGCGGAGGATCGTCGCAAACCCCAGCCCGTGCACCAGGCCGAACCCGAACGGGAGCATCCACCTGCGCGCGGGCGGAGTATCCCGCCGCAGCACGTTCTGCGCCGCGACGTAGACGATGCTCAGGGCGATCGCGCTTTCGACCCAACGCCCCGGCAGGCTAACCAGGTTGAAGACCGCCAGCGAGAGCGTTATCGAGTGTGCGGCCGTGAACGCCGAGACGATCTTCGCCAGGCCGCGGAGACTCCCACCGAGGATCAGCAGGCTGACCAGGAACAACATGTGATCGTAGCCAGTGAAGATGTGCTCCACGCCCAGAGCGACGAAACCGGCCAGCCGTCTCAACCAGCCCCACCGATTGGCATCGAGGACGATCTCGCGGCGGTGGGGCGAGAAGACGACCGTCTCCACGCGCTCCCCGCGCACGATCGTGGCCAGGCAGGTGGCGGTCGGGACGCCGGACGGAAACAGATCGTAGCGCAGCGTCAGCGTGCGCAGGGGCAGCGGCCACGCATATTCCAGGTCCAGGGCGTAGTGGGTGGCGGCGGTCCCTCCGCCCGCCGTCGGGCGGCCGTCTCGCAGCCGCAGCGTTCCACGCTCCGCATCGCTGATGACCGTCAGCCGCGATTGCAGGTAGGCTTCGAGCTCGCCGTCGGTGAGACGGCCGTCGCCATTTCCATCCGCAGATCGGAGGAGACCTGAGGGGACGGTGAGTGCGATGCGGACGGTTCGTTCGCCGACGATGACTTCCGCGGCCGCCTGATCCGCCCAGTGCGCCGCTGCCGGTATCGCTGCACCGGCCACCAGCAGCATCAGCGCCATGATCGACCAGACGGCCCGGCGGCACATTGGAGCAATCACAGCCCCATTCCGGCCACGAGCCGCGCGCGCTCATCGAAGGTCGGATCGGTGAGACGGGCCCGCCGGAAGAGCCGCTGGGCAGCCGCGCCGTGTCCCAGATGTTGTTCGATGACTGCCGCGCGGTAGAACAGGCGCGCGTCGCGCACTCCAGCGGACAACGCCTCGTGCGTGGCGGCGGCCGCTTCCTGCCACCGCCCCGCGCGCATCAGAGCCCATGCCAGTGTCTCCAGGGTATCGGCATCACGCCGCACCTTCAGTTCTGCGCCCAGCAGCGAGAGCGCTTCGCCAACGCCGTTGCGGTCGAGCCGGCTCAACAGGAGCTTGGCCAGCTCGCGCCGGTGTCCGAACGCTCCGGACGCCGCGTCCCGGCGCAGACGTGTCTCAGCCATGTCCCAGAACCGCCGTCCGCCCTCGGCATCGCCCTGCAGTTCGCGCGTCCGGGCCAGGCCGCGCAGGACGACGTGGTCGTATACGTTCGGTGACGCCGTCGTCAGTGTCACCACGCGGGTGAGCAGGTCTTCGGCGGCGTGGTAGGCTCCCGCCCGCAACTCGAGTTCGGCCAGATGCACCAGCGCCAGGGGATACTGCGGCAGGACGCGCAGGGCTTCGAGGTACAGCACTCGCGCGAGATCGTGCCGGCCCCGCTGGTAGAGGTATCGGCCCCACAGGGTTCGGGCGTACGCCGATGAGCCCGTCTCGCCGGCTTCTTCCGCGGCCAGGGCACGCTGGAAGTCGGCGGTCGCGTCTTCATCGCGTCCCTGCGCAATGCTCACCAGGGCCCGCAGGGTGTAACTTCCCAGCCCGGGCGCGCGCCCGGCGAGGATCTCCACCGCTTGCCGCGCCCCGGCCGCGTTCCCGCGTGCCAGCTCGGAGGTGACGATGACGGCGAGGCCGTCGACGCCCTGGGTTTCTTGGGCGAGGCGGATAGCGGTGGAGAAATCATGGCGCGCTTCGGCCACCTTGGCCAGGACCAGCAGCGCCCCGGAATTGCCGGCGGGCAGGTTGGCCAGCGATCGGTGGGCGGACTGCTCGGCGAGCAGGTACCAGGTCAGATCGCCGGTGGCCCGCGCCATCTTCAGGTAGGTCTGGCCCAGGGCCGCGAGGTCCAGTCCGCCGACGGGATCCCGCGCGGCGCGGTCCTGGTAAAAGGCGATTTCCTGGCGCAGCGCCGCGAGCACCGCACCCTTGACGGGTCGCTCGTAGCGATACCGGTATGGTGAACTCGCCCGCGCACCGGCTCCTGTGGTCCAGACGCGGATTGCCGCCGTCACGCTGATCACGACGATGGCTCCGACTGCCAGTACCAGGCGCGCGCGTTTCATCGCAGACCTCCCAACTCAGTAGTCATTGCGACCGCCAGGCCGCAAGGCCGCGGCGGGAAGCAATCTCGGGCGTTCAAGTTAGATTCGAGATTGCTTCGATCCGCCGCCCTGTGGGCTGGCGGACCTTCGTAATGCCCCACGTGGACGGCACCCTGCCCTTTCGGGCAGGATGCCGTCCAGCGAGGGTCAGTTTGGATCAGCGAGGTAGGGGAACGCGTCAAGCAGCGGCTTGTGGCTCGTACCGCCCCCGTTGGGGCCGGCGTAGGAGACGTTGTCGCTCTTGATCGCCCCGTTGGTGACGACGGTCAGCGTGACGTCGATGACGTCGTCGGTGATCTTGCGGCCGCGAATCGGGCTGCCCTTGCTGTTCAGCGCGTTGGCGTAGCCGCTGGGACCGCTGGTGTCGATGCGCATCACGTCGGGCAGAAACGCGCCGATCAGCGCCATCGCGCGCGCGTCGGAGTTCCCCACCGCCATGAGCACCTTCTTCACCTCCGCGACGATCGGCCCGGCGATGCCGGCGGCAGGCTGCCGCCCGGCCAGCGCGGCGGCCTCGAAATCAGGGCCGACGCTGTTCAGCGCCTCGAGGTAGGCGTTCGTGAGCACGAGCCCCTCGTTGATCGCGGGCCGGCCCAGGCGCTCGATCTGCTTCCCACCCACCGAAATCGTCGTCCAGACGTCGAACGTCGTCGCGCCGGTGCGCCCGGCCAGCCACGCGCGGGGTACGCGCACGGCGATGGAGAGCACGTTATAACCGGCGGTGAAGTCGTAGCCCGGGTTGCGGAACCCGACCGCGGGGCCCATCCCGGCCGCGCCGGCCCGGACTTTGAAGTACTGCTCGACGTCGAAGAAGAACGGATCTTCACGCAGGCCGGCGAAGACGCTCAGCGCCCCCCCGCCCACCGCGACCCGGTTGATGATCGGCGCCACGCCCAGCGGGGTCGTCCGCAGGCCGGACTCGTCCGCCGTGCTGGTTGTCCCGTCGCGCGTCGCCGTGACCTTGATGCGCTGCGAGCCGTCCTTGCTCGGTGCGCCGAACTCGAAGCGCAGCAGCACGTCCGTCCGGCCCGTTACCGCGGCGTCGTTGCCCGCGGCGCGGGTGACGCGGAAGTCGTACTGCGCGTTGGTGCTGAAGTAGTACTGCTGCCGGGGCAGCGAGCGCGGATTCACGTTCATGATCAGCACGAGGTCCGACTCGCTGGCGCCGGCGTTCTGATCCTTCTCGCGGAACGCGTACAGGTCGGTCAGGTTCAGCGCCCGGCCCTTCAGGTCCATCTCACCATCGTCGTGGTCTGAGGCGACCAGCAGCCGCGCGCCCGCCAGCATCGTCAGCACGAGCGCCACCGCCAGCACCGTCAGCCACGTTCTCACTCTCGTCATACCTGCCACCTCCTTGGGGGATTTGCTCCACCCTTCGCGCGGCGGGCGCGCGCGGATTGGAAGGCGTCCCGCCGGCCGCATCCCATCTGTCCGCCCCGACCGTGCGAACGAACCTACAGGAGTCCCTGCGGGTCCGTCCAAACGACGAGGTGATGGAGCCCGATGAACAGCTGCTGGCGCGAATCGCACGGGCCGACGACGAGGCGTTCGGGGCGTTGTACGACCGGTTCAGCACGGCGGTCTATTCACTGGCACTGCGGATACTGAGAGATCGCGCGGCGGCCGAAGAGGTCGCACAGGAGGTGTTCTTGGGGATCTGGCGGGGGGCCGGGGACTACGACGCGCAGCGCGGGACCGCCCGCAGCTGGATCCTGGCCCAGGCGCACCACAAGACCGTCGACGCGGTGCGGCGGATGCGGCTGCGCGCGACAGACCCGCTGCCGGCCGACGCCGCCGCGGCGAGCGACATCGACGCGGAGGCTCTGCGCAGTGTCGAGAACGCCCGGGTCCGCCAGGCGCTGGCGAGTCTGTCGAAAGAGCAGCGCGAGGCGATCGTCCTGGCTTATTACGGGGGATATACGCAGCAGGAAATTAGCCGCCGGCTGCGCGTCCCCCTCGGCACCGTCAAGACGCGGATCCGGGACGGCATGCGGCGGCTGCGCCCGCTGCTGGCACCGTCAGGGGAGGTCGAGTCTTGAACCACGATCAGATCCAGTCCCTGCTGCCCGCCTATGCGCTGGACGCCCTTACGCCGGAGGAGATCCGCGCGGTGGAGGCCCACCTGCCGGGGTGCCCCGAGTGCCGGCGGGATCTGGTGGCCTTCAGTACCGTGGCCGCCACGATGGCCGACAACGTGGTGATGACGACGCCGCCTCCGGCCCTGCGTGCCCGGGTGCTGGAAGCGGTGAGAACGGAGTCCCGCGCTGAGGGCCCCGAGCGAAAGCAGGAAGTCAGACGGGTTACGGAGCCCGTGGGAGCCCCGCGCAGCGGAGGACCGGCTGGAGCCTGGACGCGCCAGTGGGCCGTGGGCCTGGCCGCGGCTGCCGCTGTCATCGTCCTCGCCGTGGGCGTCCTCGGAGTCGTCGTGGCCCGGCGTCTCGCAGACCTCAATGTGAAAGTCGCCCGGGCGGAGGAACAACTCTCGGCGCTGACGAGCCGGCTCGCGCAGCAGGAGCAGCTGCTGGCGATCGTGACCAACCCCGGGCTCAAGCGCGCGACGCTGGCGGGTTCGGTCGTCGGCGACGTGCAGTTCGTGTACGATCCCGCGGCCCGGCAGGGTGCGCTGGTCGTCAGGACTCTGGCGGATCCCGGGCAGGATTTCGTGTACCAGTTATGGCTCGTCGGCGCGGTCGGCGCGCCACAAAGCGCCGGCGTGTTCCGGCCGGTTACCGGCGCCTCGCTCGTGATCCCGGTCACGGCGGATTTCTCCCGCGTCAAGGCCGTGGCGATCTCACGCGAGCGGGGCCCGCAGGGTGCCCCGCAGCCCACCGCCGCACCGATTCTCAGCGCGACGCTCTAGATGGGCGTCGCGCCCCGCGTTTGCGTCGTCGGCAGTTCGAACATCGACCTCATCGCGAAAGTCCCCCGCCTTCCGAAACTCGGTGAGACGCTGGTCGGGCATTCCTTCCACCTCGGCTACGGCGGCAAGGGCGCCAACCAGGCCGTGATGGCCGCCAGGCTCGGGGCGCAGGTCGTCATGGTGACCAAAGTCGGCCGGGACGTGTTCGGGGAAGGCACGCTGGCGAACTACCGGCAGCAGGGCGTCGATGCGACACACGTGTTGTTCGACGACGACCGGTTCTCGGGCGTGGCGCCCATCCTGGTCGACGACTCCGGTCGCAACGTGATCGTCGTCGTCCCCGGCGCCAACCTGGGCTTGACGCCGGACGACGCGCGGCGCGCGCGCGACGCGATCACCGCGGCCGCTGTGCTGATCTGCCAGCTGGAAGTGCCGGTGGAGACGACGCTCGAGGCGTTTCAGATCGCCAAAGCCGCCGGCGTGCGCACAATGCTCAATCCGGCGCCGGCGGCCCTGCTTCCCGACGACCTGCTCGCGCTGGCTGATCTCTGCATCCCGAACGAGACGGAGGCGGAGCTCCTGACGGGATTGCCCGTGGCATCCCTCGACGACGCCAGCGCCGCGGCGCAGGCTCTGCTGGCCCGCGGGCCACAGACCGTGGTGATTACCCTGGGAGGGCGCGGGGCGCTGCTGGCGGATCGCGAGTCGGCCTCGCACTACGCGGCCGTCGAGGTATCCGCGGTGGATTCAACCGGCGCGGGCGATGCGTTCGTCGGCAGTCTTGCGGTGTTCCTCGCGGAAGGAATCTCGCTGGACCACGCCATCCAACGGGCCAACGCGGTAGCCGCGATGTCCGTAACCAAGGTCGGCACGCAGGTGTCGTTCCCCACCCGAGCGGACGCGGATGGATTCCTGCGGGAGCGCGGTCTGCTCTAGGGACCTTTTGCGTCCACCTGCTCCGCCATCGGCTGCGGCGGACGCGTGCGCAGCCGCAGGGTTCCCCACCGCAGCCGGCCGGACAGTCCGACCAACACCAGCGCCACGATCGCGGCGATGTTGGGCAGGAACTGCACGAGGCTGGGCGGGATCGTCGTCACGGTCTGCAGGCGGACCGCGATCGCGTCGGCGATCCCGAAGAACAGCCCCGCAAACAGGACGAAGACCGGGTGGTTGAGGCCGAACAGCGCCGCCGTCACGCCCAGCCATCCCCGGCCGTTGCTCATGTCGCGGGTGAACAGCGTGAGGTGGCCCACCGAGAGGAACGCGCCGCCGAGGGCCGCCAGGCACCCGCTGGTGACCAGGACGAACAACTTCACCGCGGGTACGCTGATGCCCACCGTTTCCGCCGCGGATTGATTTTCGCCCACGGCGCGGATGTGGCGGCCGAACTTGGTCCGGAACAGGACGATGTAGGCGGCGACGCCCGCGATCCACGACGCATAGACGATGATATTGTGGCTGCTGAGCAGCGTGCCCAGGATGGGCAGCCGATCCAGTCCCGGGATCGCGATGTCGGGCAGCTGGCGGATGCTCGGGTCCGACCATGATCCAAACGCGCCGAAAAATGTGCGGAGGAAGTACACGGTCATCTCGGCGATGAACAGGTTGATCGCTAGCGCCATGATGATCAGGTCTACCCGGTAGCGCAGGTAGAAGAACGCGAAGATCGCGCCGATGAGCCCGCCGGCCGCGACCGCGGCCAGTACCCCCAGGTAAGTACTGCCGGTCCAGAACGCGGCGACGATGGCCGTGAACGCGCCGACCAGCATCATGCCCTCCAGCGCAAAGTTCAGCACGCCGGCGCGGAAGCACAGCGCACCGCCGATCGCGGCCAGCGCAATGGGCGTGGCCAGCCGGATGCCGCTGCGCAGCACCGCCACCGTGAGGATGTCGCCGATCACGCCGCTTCTTTCCGCGGCGCGGCGCCGCGCCCCGTGATGCGGGCAACCCAGGCCAGCAGGTCGGTGTAGAGCGATCGCGCCGCCACGAACAAGATGATCAACGCGAGAATGCCGCCGCCGAGCTCCCGGGGAATGTTGGTGGTGATCTGCAGTCCGATCTGCGCGCCCAGGCGGATGCCCGCGAACAGGACCGCGACCATCAGGACGCCGATGGGGTGGACCTGTCCGAGGATCGCCACCAGCACGCCGTCAAAGCCCAGGCCCACCGAGAATCCCTGCAAGACCTGATGGTGCACGCCGAGCACCTCGATGGCCCCGGCCATCCCCGCCAGCGCTCCGCTGATCAGCATGCCCCGCAGCGCAGCGCGTCCGCTGCGGATACCTCCGTAACGGGCAAACCCCGGCGCCTCGCCCGCCATCCGCTGCTCGTACCCGGGCACCGACCGCCACAGGTAGCCCCAGATGAACGCCACGGCCAGGATCGCTAGGATGAACCCGGCGCCCCAGTGGGAGCCTGGCAGGAACTCCGGCAGCTGGGCAGAGGCATCGATCACCGGCGTCACCGCCGTCGATCCTCGGGTGGCGCGCATCGGGAAGTTCACCAGATAGGTCATGAAGAGAATGGCGATGTTGTTGAAGATAATCGTGGTGATGATTTCGTTGACGCCCAAGCGCAGCTTCAGGATCGCCGGCAGATAGGCGTACGCGGCGCCGACGGCCATCGCCAGGATGAGGATGACTGTGGGATGTACGACCGGCGGCAGATGGACCCCGTAACCAAGCCAGGCCGCCACCATCGCACCCAGGACGAACTGTCCCTCCTGGCCGATGCTGAACATCCCGGAGCGGAACGCGACGACGGCGGACAAGCCCGTGAAGATCAGCGGCGTCGCGCGCTCGAGGGTCGTAAACAACGCGCAGCGGGTGAGCGTCGCGCAGCCGAACCCGGCGTGGAACAACTCACGGTAGGCCACCAGCGGCGAGGTCTTCGACAGCAGCACGAACACGCTCGCCAGTGCCAGCCCCGAGAGGATGGCCAGGATCGGGATGAGCAAGGCGTCGAGGATCTGTCCCCGCCGCCGGGGCGTCACGAGGCCGTCTCCAGCGTCCCACCCGCCATCAAGATGCCGAGCTCCTCTTCTGCCGCGCGGGCGGCGTCGAGCTCGCCAACGATGCGGCCGCGAAACAACACGAGTATCCGGTCCGCCAGGGCGAGGATTTCATCGAGCTCGACGGAGACCAGCAGGACGGCGACGCCGCGGTCCCGCGCATCGATCAGCGTCTGATGGACGAACTCGATGCTGCCTACGTCTAATCCGCGCGTGGGCTGGTTGGCGATGATGCACCTCGGCTCGCCGGACAGCTCCCGGCCCAGGACCACTTTTTGGAGATTGCCGCCCGACAGCGTGGCAATGTCCTCGCCCGGCCGGGCGGCGGCTACCGAGAACTGGCGGATGACCCACTCCGCCAGCGATCTGATCTTCTCGCGCACCAGCAGCCCCAGGTGCGCGAACTGCGGCTCGCGGTAGCGCGAGACCACCACGTTTTCGTCCAGCGTCGTGTGCAGGTTCAGGCCCATCGTCAGGCGGTCTTCCGGAATGTGCGCCATCCCCCGCGCGCGCCGGTCCCACACCGGCAGCCGCGTGATCGGCCGTCCCAGCAGCCGGATGGTTCCCCCGGCGGCGGGGCGCAGGCCGGTGATGGCTTCGACGAGCTCGCTCTGGCCGTTCCCACTCACGCCGGCGATGCCGACGATCTCGCCGGCGCGCACCCTCAACGACAGGTCGGAGACGGCGGGAATCCCTTCCTGGCGGTTGACCGTCAGCCGGTCCACCTCCAGCACCGGATCGCCGGGCTGCGCCGGAAGTTTGCTGACCCGGAAGAGCACTTCTCGGCCGATCATCATGCGGGCGAGTTCGCGCACATTGGTGTCGGCGATGGGTTTCGTTCCGATCATCCGTCCCCGCCGCATCACGCTCACGCGGTGCGCGACCTCCACCACCTCCAGCAGTTTGTGCGTGATGAAGATAACCGTGCGGCCGCGATCGGCGAGTCCCCGGATGACGCCGAAAAGCTCCTGCGCTTCCTGGGGGGTGAGCACGGCGGTTGGTTCGTCGAGGATCAGGATGCGCGCGTCGCGCTGCAGGGTCTTGAGGATCTCCACGCGCTGCTGCAGGCTTACCGGGAGATCGCCGACCCGGGCGGCGGGGTCGACGGGCAGGCCGAATTCGCTTTCCAGCCCCCGCACCCGCGCCGTCTCCGCGGCGCGCGCGGTAAACCCGTAGCGCGTGGGCTCCATGCCCAGGAGGATGTTCTCCGCCACCGTGAACGAGGGGACGAGCTTGAAGTGCTGGTGCACCATCCCGATGCCGAGCCGGATCGCTTCGTCCGGATGGTGAATGCGGACCGGCCGGCCGTCGACGGCAATCGCGCCCGCGTCGGGGGCGACCAGGCCGAAGAGGACGTTCATCAGCGTGGTCTTGCCGGCGCCGTTCTCGCCGACCAGCGCGTGGACTTCTCCCGCCTCGACGGCGAAGTCCACGCGGTCGTTGGCGAGCACCTCTGAGCTGGGGAAGTACTTGGTGATGCCGATCATCTCGACCGCGAGGGGCGGACCGGAATGATCCGCCCCCGTGCTACCCTGCGCCGCATGGTGCAGGGCGCGGCCGTCGATCGGAGCGTGCACTACTTACCCTTCACTTTGTCACACACCGGCGTCGGGTTGAGCGCGTCACAGACTTCGAAGCTGCCATCGAGGATCTTCTTGCGGTAGTCCTCGACCTTTGCCTTCACGTCGCCCAGCTTCGCGACCATGTCGGCCGGGCCGTTCTTCTCGAACGTCGTGGACCCTTCATCCCACGACAGGCCGGTGGCTCCGTCCTTCATGCCGATGACACTGAACCCGCCCTTGAAGTTTCCTTCCTTCGTGTTCTTCACGAGGAGGAACGTGCTGATGTCGACCCGCTTCATCATTGAGACGATGATGCTGCCGGGAGCGATGTCGTCCTGATTGCTGTCGACCCCGATCGCGAACTTGCCCTTCTCCTTCGCCGCGGACAGCACGCCTTCGCCGGAGCGGCCGGCGACCTGGAAGATGATGTCCGCGCCCTGATCGTACTGGTTCAGCGCGGCCTCCTTCCCCAGCGTCGGGTTCGCGAAGTCGAAGTTCAGGTAGGAGACCAGGACCTTGCAGTCGGGGCAGACCTCCAGCACGCCCTGCTTGTAGGCCCAGTAGAACTGATTGAGCCCCGGAGAGTCTCCGCCGACAACCGCGCCGACGGTTTTGGTCTTCGTCAGCATGCCCGCGATGAGTCCGACGAGGAAGCTGCCTTCGTGGACGTTGATCTGAAACGCGGCGATGTTGTCGGGCAGTTTCTCGACGAAGATGTCAGACGGCACGCCGAATTTCTGGTTGGGGAACTCCTGCGCCAGCTTCAGGATGACTTCCGGCTCCGGCGCCAGGGCGAGTACGAGATTCGGGTTCTGCGCGAGGGCGCCGCGGATCGCCTGCTCCTGCTCGGACACGCCGCGCGCTTCAATGATGTTGCCCTTCACCTGCAGTTCCGACTGGGCCCGCTCCGCCCCGCGCGCCGACGCATCGATGAATGAGCGGTCGCCCCGCGGGTTGGGCAGCACCAGCGCGAACGCGAACTCGCTGGTCGGCTGCGCCGCCTGCCGCTGGCAGCCCACCGCGGCGAGGATGAGAATCAAGAGCCCTGCAAGCATCCAGCCACGCGATTTCATTCCCTATGTCACCTCCCTTAGGATTTCGAGCAGTCGCACCCGGTAGCGAGTCTCACGATCGGGAAGCTCGGGGTCGATCCGCGCCCCTTCGTCCAGAAAGTGCCGCACGCCGCGGCCGGCCGCCGCGCCACGGGCGGTGTGCATGTCCAGCGCATAGTCGGGGATCTCCGGCCGCAGTCCCTCGCGCTCGACCGCCAGCGCCAGCCAGTTGTACATCTCGTCGGTGCTGCGGTCTTTCGGCTGCGCCGCGAGGTAACGGACGGCATGGATTGCGAACAGCGCGCGGTCTCCGGTGCCGTGGTCGAAGCGCCGCGCCAGCTGGTCCAGCGCGTGGATGAGGACCGGGGCCTGCGGATCTCCGAACCCGACGTCCTCCACCGAAATGACCGACAGCCGGTCCCACAGCTTTCGCTCCATCTCCGGACTGGTTGCGATCATTTCGTGGGCCAGCAACGCGGCATTCTCCGCGTGGCCGCGGCGGATCTCTTTCTGGAGCGCGGAGATGACCTCATCGGCGGCCAGCCCATGGCTCGTCTTGACCTGCGTCCAAGGATCGAACGTGTCGGTCATTGGGCTGCCGCGTTCCCACGTTCCCGTGTTCCCGCGTTCCCGTGTTGTAGGTCGGCCGCCGCCAGCTTGCGCATCGCCCGCAGCGCAATCTCGATCGCGCGCTCTTCGCCGCGCCGGTAGTCCGCTTCTCCCCACTCCGGCTTGACTTCCGTCGGAGTGCCGTCCGATGCGAAAATCGCGCCGGTCCGCCAGCCTCGGAACTGCCCGACGACGAACAGGGTGTCGGCCTCCATCTCCACGGCGATGACGTGGGCACGGATCAGCAGATCCCGGTCGCGGTATTCGCGCGGGGCGTAAAAGGCGTCGCCGCTGGCGCTGACGCCGACGTGCACCGCGTAGCCTAGCTCCGCGGCGGCGTCTACCAGGCTGCGGGTGACGTCAAACGTGGGGACGGCCGGAAACACCGGGGGGAGATAGGCGTTGCCGGTGCCGCCGAATCGCACCGAGCCGGTGGAGACGATGACGTCGCCAGCGGTATAGCCGTCCTGCAACACCCCGCACGAGCCGACCCGGATGAAGGTATCCGCCCCCAGATGCGCGAGTTCTTCGACCGCGATGGCCACCGTCGGCCCGCCCATCCCAGTGGCGCAGGCTGTCATGAAGATGCCGTCGTAGGTGCCCGAGTACACCAGGTAGCCGCGGGAGTCGGTCACCAGCCGCGCATCGGTGAACCGGTCCGCGATCTTGCGCGCGCGGGCATGGTCGCCGGGCGTGAAGACGTACCGCGAGATGTCGCCCGGCTCACAACGGATGTGGAATTCCACTTCTTCGGAAGCCTCCGGGAATGTTGGGTGTTGTTTCGGAAATCGTCTTCCCAGTCCTCCCAGTCTCCCCGGTCTTCCCAGGGTTACGACCGTGACTTTGGTTTGGTTGGAGACTGGGTAGACAGGGAAGACTGGGTGGACTGAGCAGACGCAGTTCAGGTCACCGCGTTCATCATCAGTTCCCAGAATCGATTGGCGTCGATCTTGAGGACGAGGTGGACGTGCGGGGTGTTGCCGGTGAGGCCGAACCAGTCGACCGTCGTCTGGCCACGGGTGTGGCTGCCGGCGAGCTCCACGGCCACGGCCCGGGTTTCCGACTGGGTGACGAGATTGGGTTCAATCGCGATGGCCACGGCCAGCCCATCGGGCGCGAACATCCCGGGGCGGCCGAGCTTCTTCAGCAGGAACGCCAGCGTGTGCTCGGTAATGCGGCGGAAGAATCGGCCGCGCGGCGTGTCGGTCTTCATGAGGGTCTCGACCTGTTCCGGGCTGAACATGTGCTCCATCGTCGTCTCCCACGAGACGAGCGTGAGGTTCGGCCAGGCGCCGAAGACGATCGCCGCCGCTTCCGGGTCGCAGTGTACATTGAACTCCGTCGAGGGGTAGGGCATGTTGCCCGTCGCCCGGATCGCGCCGCCCATCACGACCAGCCGCATGAACTTGCCGGGCAGCGTGGGATCCAGCCGCGTCGCGAGGGCGATGTTGGTCAGCGGGCCGATGGCGGCAAGGGTCAATGCTCCCGGATTCGCCGTCGCCATCCGGATGAGGGCAAGCGACGCATGCTCGGCTTCGACCCGCCGCGGAGAGCGGGGGAACCCGCTGTTGCCCAGCCCGTCGGCGCCGTGGATCTCCGACGCGTAGACCCGCGTGTTGATCAGCGCCCGGTCGCAGCCGGCGAAGATGGGCGTCTGCTGCGGGGGAATCTCCAGCACGTCGAGTATCGTGCAGGCGTTGGCCGTGGTCTGGGCGAGGTCGACGTTCCCCGCGACAGTCGTGAGGGCTTCCACCGTCGCCTGCGGATGCGCGAGCGCGAGCATGAGGGCGTGCGCGTCGTCCACACCGGGATCGGTGTCGATGATCAGGCGGACCATAACGATAGTCTACGGTCGCGGTACGCTCATGTCCTCGATGCTGCGGCACGCGGCGCCGCTACACCGCCGCAGCGCGGCGAGGCGGGTGGCAAGGGCTGACAGCAGTGATCGGGATGCGGTTCCGGAAATGTTCTGCAGCTCAAGGGGGTCGCGCACGAGATCGTAGAGTTCCCGATCGCCTGTTGCGTATTCGACGTACACGTACGTCCGAGTGCGCAGTGCGGCTAGCGTGGGAACGGCCCGGGCGGCGATCTGCGGAGGGACTGCGGGTTCATCCGGCGGCTCCGGATCGATGTCTCCCGCACGGCGCTGCTCGGTGAAGTGCTCGACGAGAAACGACTGCCTCCAGCGGTCAGCCGGCGGAGGGGGGGGTTCCAGCAGCGGGAGCAGGGACCGTCCATCAACAAAAGACGGCGCGGCTGCGCCGGCAAGCTCCGCCCACGTCGGCGCGAGATCGACGTTCACGGCCAGGTGCTCGACGCTGCGAGCGGCGGGCACGCCCGGCCCGATCACGATCAGTGGGACGTGAATGTCCTCTTCATAGGCAGTGTTCTTTCCCGCGGGGAGCCGGTGCTCACCCAGATGAAAGCCGTTGTCCGAGCTGAAGAAGACATATGTCCGCTGCAGTTCGCCGGTCGCCCGCAGCGTGTCGACGACCGACGCGATCAGGTCATCCACGGCCTGCAGGGACTGCAGCCGTCGCTGGTACAGCACGTCCAGCCGGGCGATCTGTTGCGGTATCAGCTGGGGCCGGTTCTGCAGCCACCCTGGTTTGTCGCCTACGTCGGCTTCATTGAAGGAAGGGCCGCGCGGCGCGCGCGCACCGGCGAAGAGGTCGGCGTGGCGTGGGGCCGGCGTTGCCGGTCCATGCGGCGCATAGGTCGCGAGGTGAATGAAGAACGGCTGCCCGCCGCGCCTGATGAAATCGACGGTCTTCCTCGCCAGGACGTCGGTGATGTAATCTTCGGGCCGCGATCCGTACGAGACGATCTTGCCGTTCTCATTCATCCGATAGTTGAACATCCGGTAGGCGCTGTTCGTGACGGGACTGTTCCATTCGTCCCAGCCGGGCGGGACGTACGTGGGTTCGACGCGCAGTGGATATCCGTTGAGATACTTGCCGAAGTAGCCCGTGCGATACCCCGCTGCCTTCAGCCACGTCGCGACCGTCGAGGCCTCGCGCCCGAGGTCATGAAATGTCTCGAACCCGCCCGCCGGCGGCCGGTTCCCGAGCACGCCCGTGTTGTGCGCGTACTGCCCGCGCAGGATCGACGCGCGTGACGGACAGCACAGAGCGTATGAGACGAAGAAGTTCGCGAACGTCACGCCGCGGTCGATCAGCAGCGCCTTCAGTTTCGGCATCGCCTCGATCGTGCGCGCATCGAGGTCGTCGGTGAGGATGAATATGATGTTGGGCTTCTGGGCGGGTGCGGCGATGGCGGCGCGGTAGAGGAGGGAGGATCCAGCCGGGTCCAGCGCGCCGGAAGAGAACGCCAGAACGAGGGCGATTACCGCAGTAGTTCGCATGCGACTCGAAGGTTAGACTGCCGAATGAACGGACACGGTTTGCTACGGCCGAGCCGCTTCCCAGTACGGTCCGGTCAGACGGAGGTCCGCGAAGATGACTTCGATTTCCTTGGCGGTTCGGCCGCGGGAATCGGGATCGAGACGATCGGAGTACCAGGCCCGGGCCAATTTCCATCCCTGGTCGATGGTGAGCACAGCGCCGCGAGGCAGGTTTCGGTCGACACACCAACGGTCTACGTGGTCTTCCGACCGGAAGAGCAGCATGGTCGCTCAGGTGAAGACGATGTCGTCCCACCACCGCGCCCGCGGAACTTGGAAATGGATGATTCCGCGGCCATCAACCGGCACGCCATGCTCGATCCTTACGGTCATGGCCTCGCCGCACCCGTCGCCGCACGACGTCAGCACGCGGCCGGAGTTCCCCAGCATCGCGATCACCCCGAGCGAATCCCAGATGCAGTTCCCGAAGTGTGACCTACCTCTGACCTCAACAGTGAACGCGGTCGGGACCGCGGACAGCGGGTTGGCCATGAGGATCTCGGTCGTGCCGGGTTTGAGCACCAGTCGGTGCTGCCCGGCCAGCCGCTGATAGGACACGGCGATCTTCTCGGGGTCAACGCCCAACGCCCGAGCCGCTTCCTCAAACGACGGCGCCTGCCCCGTTTCAAGCAGGCGCTCGAAGACTGTCAGCCGGACACGGCCGTCCAACGCCTCGCTGGTCTCCGGCATGCGTCGCCTCCGCTGTGCGGCATTGACACAAACATATGTTCGATATTAGTATCCTGGCAATGCCACAGGAATCTCTTCCTCTATTAGCCCCTCCTCCTCCACTGGCTCCTCCTCCACATGGCTCAGCACATGGAGCCCTACGGCCCGACATGGCACCGCGTCTGTTTACCGCCATCGGGGCGCGGATCAATCCGCAGGTCGAGTGGGTGGAGATCCAGGTGAAGTCCGTCCTCAACCGCGTCCAGGGGATGGGATTCGATTGGTCAATCAACCCGTACAGAGGATGTGAACACGCATGCGTCTATTGCCAAGAGGGCGGTACGCGCGTGTTGCTGGGCGATGGAACGACTAAGAGGCTCGGCGACATTCGCGTCGGCGACGAAATCTATGGAACACAACGCAAGGGGTACTACCGGTGGTATGTCAGGACAAGAGTTCTTGCCCATTGGAGCGTGAAGAGGCCGGCATACCGGGTACTCATGGAGGACGGCACGGAACTGATCGCCGGCGGCGACCACAGGTTCCTTAGCAACAGAGGTTGGAAGTTTGTCACTGGCAGCGAACAAGGCCCACTCCACCGTCCTCACCTAACCGTCAACAATAGATTATTGGGGCCCGGCGATTCACCGGCGCCACCACTACATGATGGCGAATACAAGAGAGGCTATCTATGCGGTCTCATTCGCGGGGATGGTCTCCTGAGAACCTACCACTACGATCGTGTTGGCAGGCGACATGGCGATGTTCATCAATTTCGGCTTGCCCTGGCCGACGAAGATGCTCTCGTCCGCGCGCGCCAGTATCTCATGGACTCATCTATTCCTACATCTTCATTCCTCTTCTACGGCGGAAGTGCAACAACGAGGCAGCTTACTGCCATCCGAACTTCGGCACGCGGGCATGTGGCTCAGATCGAGGGGATCGTCGGTTGGCCCACGCTGCCCAGCAGTAGTTGGATGAAGGGCTTTCTCGCTGGGATCTTCGACGCGGAGGGTAGCTACAGTAGCGCGGGCATTCTTCGAATTCCGAACACAGATCCTGTTGTGATTAACTGGATTATCCGCGGCTTTCAGATGTTCGGGTTCGACTTCACCATCGAATCGAGAGCACGTGATGGAGTCAAGCCAATTCAGGTTGTGCGATTGCGTGGCGGTCTGTCAGAGCAGCTCGAGTTCTTTGGTAGTTTCGATCCCGCAATCAAGAGAAAGTGTGGCTTCGCTGGTCGGGCGATCAAGAATAGCCCAGAGAGACGAATCCTTTGGATCGAACCGATCGGACACCGAGAACTATTCGACATAACGACCGGCACCGGCGATTTCATTGCGAACGGAGTGATCAGCCACAATTGCTTTGCTAGAAAGACACACTGGTATCTCGACCAAGACGGCGTCAACAACTGGTCGTCGCGGATCTTCGTGAAAGTGAACGCTCCGGAAATCCTGCGCAAGGAGCTGGCGAAGCCGAGTTGGACTCATGAGCAGGTGCATCTGGGCACTGCGACCGACCCGTACCAGCCCGCCGAGGGCGCGTACCGGGTCACGCGCAGGATTCTCGAAGCGCTCCGAGACTACCGTACGCCCGTCGCGATCGTAACGAAATCCACCATGGTTCTGCGGGACAAGGATGTTCTTGGGCAACTCGCGCGGGGACCTGGGGCCACGGTTTGCTTCAGCATTACCACGGTCGATCCGGAGCTCGGAAGGGAGATTGAGCCAGACGTCCCACCGCCCCAACGCCGTCTCGAGGTCATGCGCGAGCTCGCGGACGCCGGCGTCGACACCGCCGTGCTGCTGGCACCGGTTATCCCGGGAATCACCGATGCCCCGCAGCAACTCGAGGCGGTGGTCAAAGCGGCCAAGCGCTATCGCGCCGGCGCCCTGTGGACCAACGCGCTGCATCTGGGTGACGTCACGCGCCAGGCGTTCTTCGATTACCTCGTCAAATACCGTCCGACGCTGGTGCCCGAGTACGAGCGACTGTACCGCGGCAAGTACGCGCCCGCAGCCTATCGGCGACGCGTCCAGGAGGTAGTCGCGTCGCTGAAGCGCCGGGCAGGGTTTGCGCCGCGCGAGAACTTGGATAATGAACCTGAGCCCACGCGTCCACGTGCCAGCGACCAACTGAACCTATTCGCCGTGCAGCAGGGGTAAACTAGGGAGGCACGAATTGCCAGCGGCAAAGTCGAGGCAGGGAACTCCCGGTTGCATCGTCACGACGATCCAGTCCAACGGTTGGAACGCGCCAACGGTCTGCTGCTGGCCCTCAGCCGCGTGGCCGGACGCGTAGCGGCTGCGGATAGCCCACGCGCGGTCTTCCAGACCCTCGGCGCTGAACTCCTGGGGCTTGGCCTGAACTCCGTCGTCGCCCTCCGCGAGGGGGACGCCCCCGGGTTCATCATCGAGCACGCTTCCATCGATTCCAAAGCCCTCGCCGCCGTCAAAGCCCTGACGGGCCTATCCGTCATCGGCTACCGCATTCACCCGGAGCGGTGGCCCGCCGAGGTATCATCCGCGCTGCTGGCTGGCGAAGCGGTGTACGTGGCCGGCGCGTATGAGATCGCCGTGGGCGAGGTGCCCATTCTTCCACGCAGTGTCGTGGAAGCGGCCTTGCGGGTCGTGGGATGGGCCGCCCACATCCCTTCAGTTTCGACGCCGCTGCTCGACGAAGGCCGCGTCATTGGTCTGCTTGCGATCTGGGGCGCGGACGTGCGCGAAGAGGATGTACCCGTCTTCTCGGTGTTCGCCGGGCAGATTGCCACCGCGATTGCGAATGCCAGACTGCACGAAGCGCTCCGCCGGCAAATGCAGGAGCTGTCGCAGGCAGAGCTGCAGCTGCTCCAGTCGTTCCGCCTGGCGGCCATCGGCGAGCTGGCGGCCTTCGTGGCGCACGAGGTCAACAACCCCCTGACCAGCGTGTTGGGCAACCTTTGGCTGGTCATGCGGGATCTGCCGGCCGGCGCGCCGGAGCGGATGTCGCTGGAGACCGCCCAGCGCGAAGCGACCAGGATCGCCCGGGTGGTCAGAACGCTGCTCGACCACACCGAGGAGCTCGAGCCATCCATCGAGCCTGTGTTGGTGAACGAGGTCCTCGACAGCGCCCTCCTCCTCCTGCGGCAGCAGCTCGAGCGCGTCGAGTTTCAGGCCGACCTGACCCCCGCGCTTCCTCCGGTCATGGCCGATCGGAACGACCTCCGGCACGCGTTTCTGAATCTGATCAGCAACGCGCTGGACGCGACTCCGGTCGGTGGCAGGGTGGAGGTGGCGACCTGCCGGAGACAGATGGCGGGCCATGAATTTGTGGAAGTGGTTGTCTCGGACTCCGGGAGGGGAATCGCTCCGGGCGATCAGATCCGCATCTTTGATCCGTTCTTTACCACAAAGCCGGTCCGCGGGCGTCCCGGTCTCGGACTCGCCGTCAGCAAGCGCCTGGTGGAGCAGCACCGCGGAACCATCGAAGTACAAAGCACCCCCGGCCGGGGGAGTCGGTTCATCGTGCGGTTTCCCCGCGGGGAGGAGCCCGACCCCACCGCCACGCCGCAGGCTCCTGCCGCGGCCGAGGCCTGAACCCTTCGCCTACAGCCCCACGCGGCTGAGCACGAGGCGGACGATCATCGCCGTGATGACGCTGGTCATCACAGCGCCGATCGCCCGAAACGCCGACGCGTCAAACGGCCAGGTCTGGATTGCGGCCGCGGCGCGCTCCGCTTCGGCCGCCACCTGCAGTTCCGGCGCGTGCTCGCGCATGATCTGTCCCGTGCCGCCGGCCGTCGCCGACCGGAACGCTTCGCCGTAGAGCTTTCGTGCCCACCGCATGTGGGCGCTGCGGGCGCGCACCAACTGTTCCCGTAGCCGCGCCACGGAGAGGAACAGCAGCCCGAGGATCACGGAGTAGATCACAACGTTGAAGACAATGTCCTTAGGCTCGTTGAGGTCGGCCACGCTCAGCGGGAAGAACGCCGCGACAAACACCCCGAACGCCTGGAAGGCCAGTCTGCCGAACGGGCGAAGCCCGAGGCTGCGGTCCTCCTCGAACGGCGCGAAACGCAGTTCCCGAGTGCCGAGCCTGTTCAGTTCCCACAGGACCGCCCCGTAGACCCAGAGCATCGTCGCGATGGGCAGGATGCCGACAAGAAAGCTGAGCGTGGCGACCGCATCGACGACGCTGGGGGTGCCGAAGATCTCCTCCGCCATGAAAGTCAGACTGATGACGGCCGAGATGATGACCGGTCCCCACGTCCGGCCGATGGCAGAGAACGCATCCTCGCGGCCGGCGTCGAGCGCCACCAGGTTCTCCCGCAGACCGCTCACGGCGACCTGTATTCGCCTGATCCCCCAGATCGATAGGATGTTCGAGTAGACAAACAGCGTGGAGAAGAGCAGGGCTCCCTCCGCATCAATGTCTCCGCCCGCCTGGGGATAGAAGCCGTACGCGAAAAGGGGGACCAGCGTGAGGCCGAACCAAGCGCTCCAGATCAGCACCCAGGCCAGGCGCGGACCCGGCAGCCTGGTCAGAATACGCTCAGTCAGTGGAACCGGAGCCCCGGATGCCTGATCCATGCTGCCCCCTGTCATACGAGAACCGACGGCTCGCCCCTTCCTCAGTTCCCCACCAGTTTTTTCGACCGTCAGGCAGGGGAATGGCCCAGCCTGTGGAAATGTCGGATTGTCGGACCAATGGACCAATCCTTAGTCCCGGAGTCAACAATCGGCGCGGCCACGGTCACCAGCGGCCTCGAGCCGGTCCGCAAGACTCGCGTCTACGAGGAAGTTGTCGCGCAGATTCAACGCCTCATTACTGACGGCCGTCTCAAACCCGGCGACAAGCTTCCCGCGGAGCGCGAATTAGCCGAGGCGTTCAGCGTCAGCCGTACGTCGGTCCGCGACGCCATCCGCGTCCTCGAACTGATGGGGCTGCTGGAGCCCCGCCAGGGAGAGGGCACCGTCGTCCGGGACCTGAGTCCCGATTCACTGGTAAATCCCCTGGCCTCGCTGCTCGTCCGCAACCGGATGCGGATGGCGGAACTGCTCGACGTGCGGAAGATGCTCGAACCGCCGCTCGCCGGACGCGCCGCCGTCAACGTCACCGAGGCTGAACTGATCCAGCTGCAGGAGATCCTGCGCCGGCAGGAGCAGAAGGTCCGCCACGGCGAGCTGGCGATCGAGGAGGACTCGGAGTTTCACTACGCGATTGCCACGGCCGCGCGGAACGGTGTGGTCCTGCGCGTGCTGGACGTGTTGATGGACCTGCTGCGGGAGAGCCGGGAGCGCTCGCTGCAGGTCTCCGGCCGGCTGGAGCGCTCGTTTGAGGGACACCGCCGCATCATGTCGGCCCTGACGTCGCGGAACGCCGCGGCGGCCGAAGCGGCGATGCGGCAGCACATCGAAGAGATTGAAGAAGTACTCTTGTCACGGTGAGGGAGGAATCCGATGGGTGAGCTCTACGCAGTTGAAATCGTCTACCGCGGCATCTTCCAGAAGAACTTGGCCAAGAACATCAGCCGCGGGATCGCCCTGGCGGCGAAATACGACGGGAAGATGGGCATCTCGTTCGGCCGCTACGGCGACAGCCCGGAGCGAAACGGCATCCCGGCGAAGAACTTCGCCATCATCGCCACCGACGAGGAAACCCTGCAGGAAGGGATGGCGAAGTACGAGCCCAAGGAGGTCGACATCACGATCTCGGTCGACGACACGCTGGCCAAGGGCGTGGAGTCATGGGCGTGGTACGGGCTGCAGCCGATCAACCGGCTGCTCAAGCCCGGCGGCACGCTCATCGTCACCTCGATGCTGGAGCCTGAGAACATCGTCGAGATGGCTCACCGCAAGGAAACGCCCTACCGGCTGGCGGTGGTCAAGGCCATCCCAAGCTTCTCCGGGCTGTGGGTGTACAAGGACGATCACACCGACGTGCGCATCCTCGGCGCCATCGCCCGCGTGCTGCCCGACCTGTTTTCGATCGACTCGGTCGAGCAGGCGATCATGGAGGAGTGGAACGATCCGCTGAAGGCCATCTCCGCGCGCAAGTCGTACGACCGCACTACGACCCGCGGCGTGCAGCCGACCGAGGGCAACCCCGAGAAGCCCTATGAATTTACCTTCCCGAAGTGGTGGGAGATGCGCGAGGGCGTGGCCATCCCCAGCATCCCGATGGGCGAGGGCTTCGGCGATCCCGAGACGGGCAAGGTCGGCGGCTACCGGCCCGACCGCAACCCGGTGTTCAAGAAGTTCTCGACCCGCACGATGCGGCCGGTGGTGGACTTCGACACCTGCGTGAAGTGCACGCTGTGCTGGCTGCAGTGCCCGGACTCCTGCTTCGACGTGACGCCCGACGGCTTCTACGACGCCAACATGGACGCGTGCTGCGGCTGCGGCGTCTGTGAAGCGGTCTGCCCCGTGGAGCACTGCATCACGATGGTCAATGAATCCGAGTTCGCGGACAACGCCAGCCAGTGGGAGATGTGGAAGAAGGACAAGGCGGCGTACAAGACCTGGCTGCAGCAGAAGATCGCGGCTGTGCCCGAGCGGTCGCACGGCTTTCGCTTCCGTGGCCAGTACGAGGCGCAGGTCTCGACGCTCGTCGCCGAAGGGCTCGCCGGCCCCGGCGGCGGGGAGGAGATCACGGAGAAGATCGTCAGCGAATCCGGCGAAGCGAGCGCAGGAGGGGTCGAATAATGGCACAGCTCATCGAGCAGGCGCGGAAGGAAAAGGAAGCCCTCATCAGCGGGAGCGAGGCGATCGCGGTCGCCTGCAAGTTGGCCGACGTCGACGTGATCACGGCGTACCCGATCCGCCCATACGATACCGTGATGCAGTACGTGGCCAAACTCGTGGCCAACGGCGAGCTGGACTGCGAGTATATCGTGGCCGAGTCCGAGCACTCGCAGTTCGAGATCGTCAAGCACGCGTCGGCCGCCGGCGCCCGGGTGTTCTGCGGCAGCAGCGGCGTGGGCTGGATGTACGCGTTCGAGGCGCTGACCGTGACGCCCGCCCTGCGCATCCCGATGGTGGCGATGGTCGGCAACCGCGCGCTGGACGACCCCGGCGCGTTCGGGGTGGAACACAACGACGCGCTGGCGGTCCGCGACCTGGGCTGGCAATTGGTCTGGGTCGACACCGCGCAGGAAGCGCTCGACGTGGCGTTGATGGCTTACCGTATCGCCGAAGACCGCCGGGTCTTCCTGCCGGTGGCGATCGGCTGCGACGGCGCATTTCTCACGCACTCGCAGACGATGGTCAAGATTCCATCGCAGGAGGCCGTCAAGGAGTTTCTTCCGCCGTACAACCGCGGTGATTTGCTCCTGCATCCCGATAATCCCATCACGATCGCCCCGCAGGTCAACGAAGACTGGCTGATGGAGCTGCGCAAGCAGAACGACGAGGCGATGAAGCGGGCGCAGAAGGTCATCCCCGAGGTGTACGCCGACTTCGAGCGCATCTTCGGCCGGTCGTTCGGCAACCCATTCTTCGAGGAGTACCAGACCGACGACGCCGACGTGGTGCTGATCGGGATGGGGACAATGTCGATCCCTGTCAAGGTCGCCATCCGCCAGATGCGCAAGGAGGGCAAGAAGGTCGGCTTCGTCCGCCTGCGCTGGTTCCGGCCGTTCCCGGCCGAGCAGCTGGCCGAGACCCTGGGCCGGTATCAGGCCGTCGGGGTCATCGACCGCGACTACTCGTTCGGCTCGCCCTACTTCAGCGGTGTGCTGGCGACGGAAGTCCGGGCGGCGCTTTACCCGGCGGCCAAGCGGCCGTCCGTGGCCGGATTCATCTGCGGGCTGGGCGGCCGGGAGGTCACCGTGCCTGACGTAAAGCGCATGAGCGACATGCTCTTCGCGGCCGCGGCGGGGACGCAGCAGCCGCAGACGACGTGGATTGGTGTACGCGAGTAATGTTGCAGGTATAGCGAGCGAGCGATAGAAGGAGGTTTTCCATCATGGACGCAGTCGAGACCCTGCCGACCCAACAACTCGATCCCTTCAAGGGGGTCAAGAAAGTCCCATTGGAGGAGTTCTTCACCTCCGGGCACCGCACGTGCCAGGGTTGCGAGTCGGCGCTGGTGATGAAATTGATGGTCAAGGCCAGCGGGCCGCGCACCATCGTGCTCGGCAGCACGGGCTGCATGTACGTCGCGAACACGACCTACTACAGTACGTCGTGGGTCGTGCCGTGGATGCACACGCAGCTGGGCAGCAGCGGGTCCGCCGGGATGGGAACGGCGGCCGCGCTGAGGGCGTTGATGCGCAAGGGGAAGATCAAGGAAGAGCCGATCAACGTCATCGCGTTCTGCGGCGATGGCGGCGGCGCGGACATGGGCCTGTCGGCGATCTCCGCCGCCCTTACCCATCCCGAGTACAACTTCCTGATCCTGCTCTACGACAACGAATCATACGCGAATACCGACATCCAGCTGTCGGGACTCACGCCCTACGGTGCGCACACCACGTTCAGCCCGCCGGGCAAAGCGAAGCGGCTCCTGCACACCCGGTGGAAGAAGAACGTCGCCGGGATGCTCGCGGCGGGCCACCCGGAGTGCCGCTACGTCGGGACCGTTTGCGCCTCGTACGCCGTCGAGATGATGAACCGCGTGCGCAAGGCGCTTACCATCGGCGGGCCGACGTTCATCCACTCGCTGGATCCGTGCCCCAAGGGCTGGGACTACGACCCGATGCTCTCGCACGAGCTGGGGGAGATCGCGGTCAATACGGGCATCTGGCCGCTGTATGAAGTAGAGAACAGCGTGCTGAAGCTCTACGGGCGGACCAAGCAGATTGCCGAGAAGCGCGCGAGACGACATCCGGTGCGCGACTACCTGCTGAAGCAGGGACGCTTCGCGCACTTCACCGATGACGACATCGACTACTTCCAGCACAAGATCGATCAGATGTGGGACCGGTGGCTCATTCCAGGCGTCATTCCTTTCCACAAGGAACTCGAAAATGACACCCCTCCGGCTTAGTTGAGGAGGGGATCGCGGCGGATGCGATTCGGGCCTGTCAACCAGCGCAGCGACTGGGGGGCAGGCCCTAGTCATGACACTCACGGGGGGTGCGGCATGACGAGATGGCAGGTGGTTCGTGCAGTCACAATCGCGGCGGTGGCCCTCAGTCTGCTCGTCGCGACGATTCCCGCGGCCGGGGCGCCGACGACGTTTACGCCCAACCGGCCGATCGAGTGGAACATCCCGGCAGGAACCGGGGGTGGTGCCGACCAGCAGGCGCGCTTCATGGCGCCGTTGATTGCCAAGTACAGCCTCTCCCCGGTCCCGTTCATTCCAGTCAACCGCGCCGCGGGGGCGGGGGCGCAGGCGTTCATCTACATGATTGAGAAGGCCGGCGATGCCCACCAGATCCTCATCAGCCTCGACAACGTCTTCTTCACGCCGCTGAACCAGGACCTGAAGATGCCCGACGGGACCAGGTTTTCCTGGGAAGACATGACCCCGATCGCCCGGCTGCTGCTGGACAACTTCATCCTGTGGGTCCACGCGGACTCGCCCTGGCGGACGGTGGCGGACTTCGAGCGCGCCGTGAAGGCCGCACCGAGGGGCAGCATCAAGATGGCCGGGACGGGGTCCCGCCAGGAAGACGAGATCATTATGGTGGCGCTCGAGCAGACCTGGGGCGTCGACTTTACGTACGTGCCGTTTGCCGGCGGCGGTGCCGTGGCGGCGGCGCTGGTCGGCAAGCAGGTCGAGTTCACCGTCAACAACCCGCTGGAGGCCATCGGCCACTGGGAAGGCAACCGCGTGCGGCCGCTGGCGATTTTTGCTGCCCGGCGCGTGGCCGCCGCCCCGTGGAACCAGGTTCCCACGATGAGAGAACAGGGTGTCAACATCGAGTACCAGATGCTGCGCGGCATTTTCGGGCCACCGAACATGCCCACGGCCGCGACGGTCTGGTACGTGGAACTCTTCCGGAAGCTGCTGGAGACGCCGGACATGACCGACTTCATCGCCCGGGGGGGGTTCGACAAGGCCTTCCTCACCGGCGCTGAGTACATCAGGTGGCTGAGGGGTAAGGACGCCGAGGTGCGCAGCCTGATGGTGAAGGCGGGCTGGATCAAGTAAACCAACCACGGGGACGGGGAGCGGGCGTGTGTCCGTTCCCCGTTCCACGCAACGAGGTCACCCATGCGAAAGGCTGAGACCGCAGTGGCGGCTCTCCTTACCCTGTTCGCGCTCGGGATGATCCGCGAGGCGACTAAACTGTCCGTCGGCGTGGCGGTGACGGGCGTGATTATCCTCACGCAGAGCCTGCGCGCTCCACGCACGGCCGACGGTGATGCGGCATTCATCCCGCCGAGGGCCTGGAAGCCGCTCCTGATCGTGTTTCTGCCGATGGT
>DASYRL010000018.1:0-8249 GCA_036004445.1 bacterium | reverse complement strand
GCGTGCGCCAAGGGGCGGGCGGCGTATGCGCTTGTGCCGGAGGATGTGGCGGGGTACACGAGGCCACTCGTTGACTGGCTGAGTGGCATAGGGCTTGAAGTTGGCTCGGGATTGCTTCGCTTCGCTCGCAATGACGGAGTGGACGCCGGCGCAACCGCCGGCCGCTCCGTTCGCGATGATGGAGATGTGACGATCATTTCGGCGCCCGGGGTGACCCAAGAGGTCGAGGAGATCGCCCGGCGGATCCTGGCCTTTGTCGAGCAGCCGGGGGCGACGTTCTCGGATGGGGCGGTGCTGCTGCGGAATCCGGAACAGTACGAACGGACGATCCGCGACGTGTTCAGCGCGGCCGGGATCCCGTACGTATTCCTCGATGGGATTCCCTACGCGGAGACGCTGGCCGGACGGCTCATCAAACTGCTGCTGCGGATCCGTCTGGGCGGCTACGAGCGGCCGGAGGTCATGGAGTTCCTCGAGCTGGCGCCGCTGCGCACGTCTCTGCTGAAGGAGTTTCCCGCTGCCTCGCCGGCGGACTGGGACCGCTACAGCCGGGAAGCGGGTATCGTTGAAGGCCGCGAGCAGTGGACGCGGATCGAAGCCATGCGGCGGCGCGTAGAGTGGCGGATCGAGCGCGAACGCCGGAAGCCCGAGGACCAGCGGGATTCGGCTGCGCTGGAGGTCCTGGAGCACGACCGCGGATCGCTCGCCGTCTTCGAGAAGACCCTGGCCTTGCTGCTGAAGGGCCTCGAGGAAATCCCGAATCAGGACACGATCGCCGGGCTGATGGCAAGTGTGCTGCGGGCGCTGCTCGCGCTGGCGAAACTGCCCGACGATGACCGGGCGGTCGCCGCCACGCTCGCGGGGATCGCCCGCGAGTCGGTGGCCGATGAGCAGGTGTCGCTGCAGTCGTTTGCGTCGCTGATCGAGGACTTGCTGCAGCAGCGCCTGCCCGCGCGCGACGTCTACCGGGCCGGCAAAGTCATCGTGCTGCCGCCCAGCAAGGCCCTGGGACTGCGCTTCAACTTCGTTGCCATCCCAGGACTCGTCGAACGCTCATTTCCGCCCCCGCCGTCGCAGGACCCGATCCTGCTCGACAGGGAACGGGAGTCGCTCAGCGCGGCGCTCGGGGTGTCGCTGAAGACGCGTGAGCGGCAGGCGCTGGACGAGCAGTTTACGTTCGAGCATGCGTTGGGGACGCCCTCTCCCCCTGGAGGGGATGAGGGAACGAGAGGTTCTTTGTTACTGTCGTATCCGCGGTTGGACTCGGCGACCGGCCAGATCCGCGTGGCGTCGCACTACCTGCTGCGGGTCGCCGAAGAATTGCACGGCCGTCCGATGGACTACAAGGCGTTTGAAAAGGTCGTCGAGCGTGTTCCGATCGGCCGCCTGGATCCGGGACCGGTGCGCCTGACACCTGGTGAATGGGACGTTGCGACGACCGTGCAGGCCGTCGCGGGGGCGGACGGCGCAGATCTGCTGACTCTCCCGGGATTCGCCGGGATCGTCCGAGGGGCGCAGGTCGAGGCCGCGCGATGGGGCGAGTACGTGTTCACGCCGTACGACGGCATGCTGGGACTTCCGGTCGCGCCGCCGGACCTAATGGCGCCGACGCAATTGGAAACGTACGCGACGTGCCCGTTCCGCTTCTTCGGGCAGAAAGTGCTGGGCGTGCGGGAGATCGACGAGCCGGAGTCAGTGGAGACACTTACCGCCCTGGATCGCGGATCGATCCTGCACGACATCCTCGAGGAGTTCATGTCGGGCCTGAAGCGCGAGGGGCTGCTGCCCTTTGATCCCGCCAGAAAGCCCGAGTACCAGGACCGCCTGCGGGGGGTGGCCCGCGAGGTGTTCCGGGAGTTCGAGCAGGGCGGCGCGGTCGGGTATCCGTTCATGTGGGCCGTAGAGCAGGAGCGGATCCTCACCGATCTGGAGGCGCTGCTTGCCGCCGAACTGGCCGAGGCCGGGGGATTCGTCCCGGAGTACTTCGAGGCGAGGTTTGGGCCGGTGCCGGAGTGGGCGAGACTGTCGCCCGGGTCGATCACCGATCCGCTCGAGCTGACCGTGAAGGGCCGGACGCTGCGGATCGGCGGCTACATCGACCGGATCGACGTGGGCGCCGGAGAAGCCGCCAGGGTCATCGACTACAAGTCCGGGCGTAACTACGGCGAGAAAGACAATCTCTTCAGGGGCGGGAAGAGCCTGCAGCTTCCTCTGTACATGCTGGCCGCGGACGCGATCTTCAAGAAACACGGCGTCCGGGCGCGGGCGGAGGAATCGCAGTACTACTACATCACCGCACGCGGCGGGTTCAAGCGCGTAGTGTTTACGCGCGATCAGTTCGACGCGCGCGACGAGGAGTTCAAGACGATCCTCGACACGACCGCCACGGGCATCGCGTCGGGGACGTTTCCGCAGAATCCCGACGGCGGGGAGAACTGCCGGTTCTGCGAGTTCACGTCGGTCTGCGGACACGCGCGCGTGGCGCTGGTCGAGCGCAAGAGCGAGGATGACGCGATCGGTGCGCTGAGAGAGATGTGGGAGATCAAGTGACAGGGAACAGGGATCAGGGAACAGGGAACACACGGCAGGCAGCTTCTCTCCCTGATGAGGCCGCAAGGGAGCGAGTCCGCTCCGAACTGGACGTCAACTTCCTGGTCGAGGCCGGGGCCGGGACGGGCAAGACGCGGCTGCTGGTCGATCGGGTCGAGAACCTGGTCGCCTCGGGGAAGGCCCGACTCCGCAACGTCGTGGCGATCACGTTCACCGAGAAGGCGGCTGCGGAGCTGCGGGTGGCGATCCGGCAGCGGATGGGGGCGCGGCTCACCACCCCCTCACCCCAGCCCTCTCCCCCTAACGGGGGCGAGGGAGTCAGTCGAGAGCGGTTCCGGACCGCGCTGGCCGATCTGGAAATCGCACCTGTGTCCACCATCCACGCGTTTGCCGCGGAACTGCTCCGGGAGCGCCCGGTCGAAGCTGGGGTCGACCCTGCGTTCGCGGTTGCCGACGAACTCCAGGCCTCGCTGTTCCGCACCGAAGCGTGGGATCGCTGGCTGGAGAAGCAGAAAGATCGCGCGCCGGAAGGGCTGAAGGAGGCGATCGAGTTCGGGTTGTCGCTGACCCAGCTGCGAGAGGTCGGCGACGACCTGATCCGTTTTCGAGACATCCTCACCGCGGATCTCGACCGCGGCCCCCAGCCCCAAGATCCGCTGCTCTGGCTGCGCGGGGCGGAGCCGGTGATGCGCGCGGCGGTCAAGCGCGTGGCCACCGACTGCAAGGACAAGTCCGATCAGGGCGCCGCCGACCTGCTCGACCTGCAGCAGAGCCTCGAGCTGCTCGGGCGGTTGGCGGATTCCGAGTCGCGGCGCGCGGTGCTGGGCGGGATGCTGCGGTTGAAAATCCGCGGAGCGGTCGGCCGCTGGAAGCCCGGAGCGCTGGCGCAGATCAGAGAACGGCTGGGCGCGCTGGCCGATGAGCTCGCGGCGCTGCGGACGGCGCACGGCCACTGGCTCGCCGCCGGAGCGGTGAACTGGCTGCGCGGGTACGTCGCCGAGTACCAGGCGCTGAAGGCACGCGAGGGGATCCTGGACTTCGACGATCTCCTGCTGCTGGCCCGCAACATGCTGCGCGACAACCGCGAGGTCCGGCGCGACTTCCAGGAGCGATTCGAGGCCATCCTCGTCGATGAGTTTCAGGACACCGACCCGCTGCAGGCCGAGATCATCTTCTTCCTGGCCGAAGACGGCGCCGGCGCGGCGGAGTGGACCGCGGCGCGGCTGGTGCCCGGAAAGCTGTTCATCGTCGGGGATCCCAAGCAATCCATCTACGCGTTCCGGCGCGCGGACATCGAGACGTATGAACGGGCCAAAGAGGCGCTCACGCAGTCCGGGGCGCTCGAGTTCATCACCGCCAACTTCCGGTCGGTCCAGCCCATCCTCGATGCGGTGAACGCGACGTTTACCAACCATATGCGCCGGCCGCTGGAGGGATCGTACCAGCCGGACTACGTGGCGCTGCAGCCGTCGACCGAGACGCCGGCGGCCAACGATTCGCCGACCCTGCTATTGCTCTACCCTGACCCGAGCGCGGATTCCACGAGCGACGTGGCCACACTGCGGGGCATCGAGGCGGAAGGCGTCGCGGCGTTTCTGCGCCGGATGATCGACGGCGGCATGTGGAAGGTGGGGCGGGACGACGACCGGCGTCCGGCGACGTTCGGCGACGTGGCGCTCCTGTTCCGGGGCATGAGCGACGTTCCGATCTATGAAGAGGAGCTCAAACGGTACGGCATCCCGTATCGTGTGACCAGCAGCCGGACGTTCTACAAGCGTGAGGAGATCGGATGGCTGCTGAACGTGCTGCACGCGGTCGAGCATCCGACCGATCCTGTGGCCGTGTGGGGAGCCCTGCGGTCGCCGCTGTGTGGGTGTTCTGACCGCGAAGTCTACGAGTTCATTGCGGGGGGCGGGACGTTCGACTACCGCGGGAACGCGGGAACGCGGGAACGCGGGAACGCGCCACCTGAGTCCATCGCTTCTGCGTACGCCGTCCTCAACGAACTCCATGCCAACCGGAATTTGCAGAGCGTTCCGCGGATGGTGGAGGAAGTGCTCGTCCGCACGAATGCGCTGCCGATCTTTCTCCTCACGCCGCAGGGGGAACAGCGCGTCGCCAACCTGGCCAAGGTCGTCCAGCTGGCCCGGGCGCTGGAAGGCAGCGGCATCCTGACCTATCGCGCGTTCGTCCACTGGCTGCGCGACATGGAGAAGAACGCCGTCGATGAAGCTGAGTCACCGACGGTCGAAGAGGGCGACGACGTCGTCCGGATCATGTCCATCCACGCGGCGAAGGGCCTCGAGTTTCCCATCGTGGTGATCCCGGATCTCGGTCGCACGGCCGGCGGACGGGGGGACCACCTCGTGCTGCACCGGATTAAGAGTGAGGCCGGATTCTACTTCGGTAAGGTCGGCGCCGGCGGCTGGCCGGTGCAGACGAACAACTTCGAGCGGCTGAAGACCGACAACACGCAGCGCGAGGCGGCGGAGCGGCTGCGCGTGCTGTACGTGGCGATGACGCGGGCGAAAGACGCCCTCGTGCTGCCCGTCTTCCCGAAGCGGCCGGCCAACACGATGATGGTCGATCTGGCGCACGTGCTGCCGATGACCGTGCCGGGCTTCGATCGTCCCCATGGACAGTGGATCGTCATCGACGGCACGACCGTCGGCCGAGTGGAGCGCGATCCGTCGGCGATCCGGCTGCAGTTGCCTGAGGTTGGAGCGGCCGGCCCCGCTGCCGATACCGACCGCACCCGATGGCTCGCCTCCCGCGACGCGTCGCTGGCGTCCGCGGGCGTCCCGGACAAGCGGCGCCTGCCGTCGCGGCTCGTCGATCCGACGGCCCTGCTGGCGCTGAAACGGCTGGGCATGCGACCCGAGCTCACTCCGGGCGGCAGGATGCTCGGGGACCTCGTACATCAGGTGCTCGCCGTCATTCCGCTCGATCGTCCGGATCTGGCCGCAGAATACGTTCGTTACTTCGCGCGACAGAAGAGGACCAGCGATGCCATCGCGGACCGGGCGATCGCCTTCGTGCAGGGGGCGCTGGACACGCCGGTCGTGAGGATGGCGCTCGCGGGACGGTCCTGGCGCGAGGTGCCGTTTGCGATGGCGGAGGTCGACGGCACCCTGGTCGAGGGAGACATCGATCTGATCGTCGAGGCGGCCGACGGCAAAATCGTGGTCGCCGATTGGAAGACCGACACCACCGATCCCGCCAAGCGCCAGGCCGTCATGGATCTCTACGCGGCGCAGCTCGATGCGTATGACGCCGTGTTGAAGCGGCTCGGGTACGAATCAGAGCAGCGGCTGGTGCTGCTCGGTCTTACTTGACCCTGGTCAAGGTCTCCCGTCCAAGTCTCGTCGATCCTGTCTGCGCCCATCGACCGACCAGCCGGCTGCCTTCGATTCTGTAGACGACGATGCCGTGGGTGCTGCTGCCTCGAATCGCCCAACTGCTTGAAAGCGTACTCCCATCGACGATCGCGATACCGGTGTGCGTCTGCCCGCCGATGGTCCACGACATGAGATAAACATCGCCGCTCCTGATGATCTGCACGGTGCCGGCGTAGGTCGATCCATTCGCGTTCTGGCCGGCCACTCTGTAGGAGCCGGCGAGCGAGGCTTGGCCCGCCGCAGGAACCAGAATGCCGCTAAGCAGGAAGAGTCCAACTGCGATCGTCAACGCCCACACTGCTCGCTGTTTCATCGCCTCACCTCCTCCGTATTTTGAGGGATCGACTGGAAGGTGGTTCTCTCCGGAGGGTGCTGTACCTTGTGGGCACGAGGTTGCTTCGTCCCGCCACGCCCTCACGGGCTCGCGGCTTCGGCTCGTACGCTTCCTCCGATGACCCTTCGAGGCGGTCATTGCGAGGCGGAGGCGGCGGATAGGCCGCCGCAGCGAAGTGCGCATAGTTCTTTCGGGAGGTCTTGTGGTCATTGCGAGCGAAGCGAAGCAATCTCAGAATTGGAGGAACAAGTCGGCCCAGTCGGGATTCATTGCTCTCACTAATGCGCGCTTCTTGGCCCGCGATCCCCCCTTGATCTGTTTCTCTCGCGCTATCGCGGATACGGGGTCGTCGAACACTTCGTAGTAGACAAGCTTTCTCAGGTTGTATCGCTCGGTGAATCCTTGGACCGCTTTCTCCTTGTGCTGCCAAATCCTACGCGCCAGATCGTTGGTGACGCCAGTGTACAGGACGGAATTCTGTTGATTGGTCAATATGTAGACGTAGAAGGAGCGGGATTTCACAATTCTGAGATTGCTTCGTCGCTCCGCTCCTCGCAATGACTGAAATGGGCTGATTCCTCGCAATGACCTATGTAAGTCATTGCGAGCGAAGCGAAGCAATCCCAGCGTATGACAGTCAGGAGTTACCGCATTCGGCGGAGCCGCTCGGAGATTGATGAGAACATCGGCGGCTGCACCCAGTGCGGCCGCCGCTCGTCGCGTGAGGTCTGGAACAGCGCCACGTGGATGAATGCGTTCTCCGCAGCCAGCGCGGAGCCGACGAGGCCGTCGCCGGTGGCGCGGACGTCGGTGCCCATCCCCACCGCGGCGTGCTCGGTGATTGTTGCGCCATTGATTCGAGCGAAGAAAGCAGCCGCGTCGTCGGCGGAAACCGTTCCCTGCTCGCGCCGGGTCATCGCGTCAATCGCGTAGGAACTCACCAATCGGTCCCACAGCCCCTTCAGCGTTTCAAGCCGGTCGAACAGGTCGGCCGCCATGATCCGCCCGCCGACCGCCGCGACGACGCCGGTCTGCCCGGTCTTGGTGTGCAGATGGTGCAGATATTCGCCCAGGGCGTGCGATCGCTGCTCGTACACATCGTGCAGCGCGCTCGTGGGGGACGCCACGTTCAGCGCGGACAGCCCGCCGGCCACGGCGGCCCAGATCTGACCCTGATCCGCCCGATAGGCGCCCGATGCGCGGACGGACGTCGTCACCGCCTCGGCCTTCGCGGCGCGGGCCGCCACGAAGAGGTGGCCGCTGGTGGGCTTGGCGGTTCCGCGCGGCGCGCTCCAGCGGCCCTGCTCGACGCAGGACACGGGGATGTCGAGAGACGACTTTGCCGGCACCAGAATTGTCGTGTTGAGGATCCGGTTCTGCTTGACGCCGACGAGGTGCTCCCCGTCGATCAGGAGCACGGGCCGGTCGCCGCGATTCACGATCCGGAGCGTGGGGACGCTGCCGTTTCCCGCCTCCTCGATGACCGCGGTCCCGGTCTCCACGGCGTGCGCGAGGAGGGTGTAGTCGAACGGCGCCCGCGCCGTTGAGAAGACTGGCACGAGCGTCAGGCCTTCGTAGGAGATAGGTTCGCCAAAGCGAACCTCCCGGGACAGCAGATCGATGAGCCTTCGCCGGATTCCGACCGTAATTGGCGCCATCTTGACCCCTCCAGGGTTTCGCGATAGCGTAATCGTACCACGCCATAGCGAAACTGTCAACGCTATAGCGAAATTGGAGATCCGAGCATGAGCGACGGCGAAGAAGGCAATTTGGATTACGGACGGGCCGTCCGGTCAATCCGTGAGGAACGTGGGATGACCCTCGAAGCGCTGGCCGAGGCGGCGGGCGTGTCCGCGTCATATCTCTCCGAGGTCGAGCGGGGGCTCAAGCGGCCGTCTACCGACGTGGTCGCGAAGATCGCCGACGCGTTTGGGATGCTTCCGAGCGAGTTCCTCGTCTTCGTGGAG
>DASYRL010000017.1:0-33261 GCA_036004445.1 bacterium | reverse complement strand
CATCAACGAGGCCAGCCGGCAGCTGGCGAGCACGCTCGACTACGAGACGACGCTGCGCGCGATTGCTCACCTCGCCGTCGATCGGATCGCGGACTGGTGCGTGGTGGACGTCGTTGACGAGGACGGCCGGCTTCGCCGGCTGGGGGTGGCGCACGTCGATCCGGTTAAGGTGGCGATGGCGAGGGACCTCGAGCAACGGTACCCCACCGATCCCAACGCGCCGCGGGGTCTCTATCACGTCCTGCGTACCGGTCAATCCGAATTGTATGAGGACATTTCCGACGAGATGCTCGTTCAGGGGGCGCGGGATCCCGAACATCTCCGGATCCTGCGTGAATTAGGATTCCGATCGGCAATGGTCGTGCCGCTGATCGCCCGCGGCCGGACGCTGGGCGTCATCACCTTCGTGACCGCCGAGTCCGGCCGTCACTACGGGAGCAGGGACCTGAATCTTGCCGAGGGCCTGGCCCGGCGTACGGCAGTGGCCATCGATAATGCCCGCATGTATGCGCGCGAGCGGGGCATCGCCGAGACGCTCCAGCGCAGTTTGCTTCCGGAACGCCTGCCGGAGATCCCCGGCGTCCACGCCGCTGCCCGCTATCTGCCGGGCACCACGGAAGCCGTTGGCGGGGACTGGTATGACCTCTTCGTGCTGCCTGGAGGGAAGGTCGGGCTGGTCATGGGGGACGTGGCCGGGCGGGGCGTGCCGGTGGCGTCGCTGATGGGCCAGCTTCGCAACTCCCTGCGCGCGTACGCCATGGACGGCTACCCGCCAGCGGACGTGGTCGCCCGGCTGAATGACCTCATTGAGGCTGGTCACATGGCGACCCTCGTCTACATGACGCTGGACCCAGTGACCTGGACCGTGACGTACAGCAACGCCGGTCATCTCCCTCCCCTCGTCGCCGCGCCAGACGGAACGGTGTACTTCCTCGAGGGGGGCACCCTGCCGCTGGGCAACACGCTGGCGACCCTCCGGCACGAGGGAACGACCCAGCTTGCCCCGGGCTCCACCTTCGTGCTCTACACGGACGGTCTGGTCGAAGAACGCGGCGTGCCAATTGACGCCGGACTCGCCAGGCTCCAGGACACGGTCCGCGGACTCGGCGACGAGGATCTGGAGGTCGTGCTCGATCGCATCCTGGCCGCCGTCCCCGCCCAGCCGTCGCTCAACGATGACGTGGCGCTGCTGGTCGTCCGCGTCTCGGCGATTGAGGCCGAGCAGGTTACCTTCCGCCTGCCGGCCGTGCCGGCGTCACTGGCCACGCTGCGGCAGTCCGTCCGCCGGTGGCTGGCCGGCGTTGGAGCGGGGGAAGTCGACGCGCACGAGATCGTCGTCGCCTGCAGCGAAGCCGCATCCAACGTGATCGAGCACGCGTACGGGCTGGACGGCGGGATGGTCGAACTGTCGGCGGGGCGCCAGGACGGCCGCGTCGTCATCCAGGTGCGCGATTGGGGACGGTGGCGCGAAGAGCGGGGGACCGACCGCGGGCGCGGCCTGGCGATGATCCGCGCGCTGATGGACGAGGTGGAGATCAAGCCGGGTGACGACGGCACTCTGCTGGAGATGCGGCGGCGGCTGCGGACATGACCACTCCGGTGTCGGTCACCATCGGGAGCCACAATGACGTGCCGGTCGCGGAGGTGCGGGGAGAAATCGATCTCTCCAATGTGGCCGACGTCCGCGCGGCGATTGCCGCGGCGGTGACGAATGCCGCGCGCGGGCTGATCGTCGATCTCTCGGAGACGACCTACATGGACAGCCGCGGCGTCCACCTGTTGTTTGAGATCGCCGAGCGGCTGACCCGCGGTCAGCAGCATCTCCTCGTCGTCGTCCCGCCCGAATCGCCCATCCACCGGTTGCTGACGATCACGCATTTCGAACAGGCCGCGTTCATCACAGCAACGGCAAGCGATGCAATCGCCCGCCTGTCCCTCACCCTGCCCTCTCCCCCGAGGGGAGAGGGTGGGGGTGAGGGGGGTCAGTAGCGAATTGTGGGCGTGATGCGAGAACGTCGGGCGGACCGCGCAAGCGGGAGGAGGAGCGGCGCCTCCTACCTCGCGATCGCCGCAGCCATCTACTTCTTTGTGCGGGCCGGGTCGGTGCTTGTGGCGGCCATTCCGGCCATGGCGCGGGCGCGCGAGACCATCCCGGTCCTGCAGTTCACCGCGATTTTCCAACAGGCCGGGGTCTTCTGGGCGTTCGTCATCTACTTCGGGCTGTTCGCGCTGAGTTATCTGTCTACGTCGTGGATCGACAGCCGCCGGGGGATCGGCGGCGTGCTGGGGGGGCTGCTGTTCCTGCTCGCCGCGGGCGACGCGGCCGGCCTGCTGCTGTCAAACTAGCGCCGCAGGCCCTGAGCGAGCAGAACGAGTCGAAGGGCTACTGCGCGAACGGTTCGGGCGCTCTGTTCTTGAACTCGTCGGCGAACTGCACGATCTTTGCGCCGTCGACGCGGTCGAGTTTCATCAGCCGGCCCCACGACGCGACGGCGATCCGGCTATCGTTCTTCGGTCGCAGCGTGACGATGGTCTTCCTTGGCAGCCGCGGGAGCAGCGCCCGCAGCTGATCGATCGTCTCGGTATCCTTGGGATCTTTGTAGGAGATCCAGATCCCGCCGTGCTCGAGGTTGTGGACGATGACCTCGTCGTCGATCACCTCGGTGTGGAAGCCCCACGGCGCGGTAAACGCCACGTGCTGGCCTGAGGTCGGGGGGTTGGAGTTGTACGGCGTGTGCGGACTCGTCACGCTGGGGATGTGCGGAGTGTTGAGCAGTGTCGGGACGGCTTCGCCGAGTTTCGGCCGGGCCGCCCGCCAGACCACGATGGCGATCACGACCGCCAGCACCGCCGCGCCGCCGACCAGATAGAGCTGGCGCCGCCGGCGGCCCTGCTGCCGCCGCGCATCTTGCTGTGCGCGTCGGGTCAGGCGCGCCTCGCGGCGCTGCGTCTTTTTGAGCTGTTCGGCTTTCTTCACGCAACCAACCCCCTGTGACTTGTGACTCGTGACTCGTGACTTGAAACGTCTAGACCATTGTAAGGTTGCCCGAGTCACGAGTCACTAGTCACGAGTCACCAGAGGGAACCTGCCCAGGGAAGCGGGAACTGTCGTGACAGGGGAATCCCGATTGATTGTCCGCAGCATCATCAAGCCCAGCGCCTATTTTGACTCGGTGACGCTCATGCTGATGCAGCGTGACGTGCGGTCGCTGCCCGGTGTGGCGGAAGCCGGGGTGGTCATGGGGACCGCCGCCAACAAGGAGCTGCTGCGGGATGCCGGGCTGATGACCGCCGAGATCGACGTGAGTCGCTCCGACGATTTGATCCTCAGCGTGGCGGCCGAGACCGAGGAGGCCGCCACGCACGCGCTGGCGCGCGCGGAGGAATTGCTGCTCCGCCGCCCGCCGCCCGCCTCCGGATCCGCCTACCGGCCCAAGACCATTGCTTCAGCCGTCCGGCAACTCCCCGGCGCGAACGTCGCCCTGATCTCCGTGCCCGGACGGTTTGCCGCGGGCGTGGCGCGGGAGGCACTCGATGCGCAGTTGCACGTGATGCTCTTTAGCGACAACGTCTCTCTGGAAGACGAGCGGGCACTCAAGGCCATCGCCGCGGGCCGGGGTCTGCTGTTGATGGGACCGGACTGCGGGACCGCGATCGTCTCCGGCGCGGGGCTGGGGTTTGCGAACCGCGTGCGGCCGGGGACCATCGGCGTTGTCGGAGCGGCGGGGACCGGCATGCAGGTCGTGACGTCGCTGATCCACCGCGCGGGGGCCGGCATCTCGCAGGCGCTGGGGACCGGGTCGCGGGACCTCAGCGGGACGATCGGCGGCACCAGCGCGCTGTCGGCCCTGTCGGTGCTTGCCGCCGATCCCGCCACCGACGTCATCGTGCTCATCAGCAAGCCGCCCGATCCCCAGGTCGGCGCGCTCCTGCTCGCCGCCGCGCAGCGGACCGAAAAACCAGCGGTGGTCGTATTCGTGGGAGCCACGGTGCCCGCGGGCGGAGGGTTACATCCGGCCGCGACACTCGATGAGGCGGCGCGCGCCGCCGTGCGGCTCGCAACAGGGACCGAGCCGGTCCTGGCCGAGCCGCGCGCCTTGCCCGCACAGGAGGCCGCCCGCCTGGCCCCCACCCAGCGCTACATTCGCGGACTGTATGGTGGCGGGACCCTGTGCTACGAGGCACTCGTGCTGCTGGCGCGCTACGTGGGGCCCGTGCATTCCAACACGCCGCTGACGCCGTCGGCGGCGCTCCCGTCGGCTACGCGCAGCATGTTCCATACCGTCCTCGACATGGGCGCCGACGAGCTCATGGTCGGCCGCCTGCACCCGATGATCGACTCCGACCTGCGCATTCAGCGCCTGCTGCGAGAGGCCGATGATCCCGAGACCGCCGTGTTGCTGCTCGACGTCGTGCTCGGGTACGCGGCGAACCCGGATCCCTCGCGTGACCTCGCCCCGGCGATCGAAGAGGCGCGGCACCGTGCCGCCGCCGGCGGGCGGTGGCTGCCGGTGGTGGTCACCCTGTGCGGGACCGACGACGATCCCCAGAACTTCCAGGCCCAGACGGACACGCTGGCTGAAGCCGGGGCGATCGTTGAAACAGCGCACAGCGACGCGGTCCGCCTCGCGGGACTGATCGCCGAGGCCACGGGAAGCCACGGTGCCCCGTATCGTGCCGGGTCGATCGCCCCCGCCGCGGACGCCGCGCTTTCCGACGCGTCGCAGATCGCCGCGTCGCTGCTCGCCGGCGCCCCCCGCGTGATCAACGTTGGGCTCGGGTTGTTCGAAGAGAGCCTGCGGGCGCAGGGCGTCGAAGTCCTGTCCGTCGATTGGCAGCCGCCGGCGGGCGGCAAGCAGAAGTACATTGACTTGTTGAACAAACTCGATGCCTAGGGTGACGTCCGTGGACATTGAAAGCGCAAACGAGACGGTAGCGGATCGCATCCTCCGCAGCCAGCCGGTATTGGTCGGCGTGGCGCCCGCCGCGGACGTCATCCCCGGGATGCAGCCCAATTTGATCCTGCACGCCGGGCCGCCGATCGACTGGCCGAGGATGTCCGGCCCGCTGCGCGGCGCGGTCATCGGCGGGTTGATCTTCGAAGGGCTGGCCGCCGACGAGCACTCCGCTGTGGCGATGGTCGAGGCAGGAGCGGTCGCCTTCGCCCCCTGCCACCACTATCAGACGGTAGGCCCGATGGCCGGGGTCACGACGGCGTCAATGCCCGTGTACGTCATCGAGAATCGCGCCTACGGCAACCGGGCATTTTCGAACCTCAATGAAGGCTATGGGAAGGTGCTCCGCTACGGCGCCTACGGCGAAGACGTGCTCACCCGGCTGCGCTGGCTGCGCGACGTCTTTGCCCCGTCGGCACATCGCGCCCTCGAGCACCTCGGCGGGCTCGACATGAAGAACATGATCGCCCAGCAGATCCAGATGGGCGACGAGGGGCACAACCGCAACCGCGCCGGCTCGGCAATGTTCGCGCGGGTGCTGGCGCCCCACCTGGCCCACATCGCCTCCGGCGAGCCGCTGGCGTCCGTGCTGGCATACCTGGCCGAGAACGATCTGGCCATCCTCAATCCGGTCATGGCGGCGTGCAAAGCCACGATGGACGCCGCGGCGGGGGTGGAGGGCAGCACGGTCGTCACGTGCATGGCCCGCAACGGCACGGACTTCGGGATCAGGGTGAGCGGGCTGGGGGAGCGGTGGTTTACGGCCCCGGCGGAGGTCCCGGTCGGCCTGTTCTTCCCCGGCTTCTCGCAGGCCGATGCGAATCCGGACATCGGGGACAGCACCATCACCGAAACCGCCGGGATCGGCGCTTTCGCGATGGCCGCGGCCCCGGCGATCGTGAAATTCGTGGGCGGCAGCCCCGCGATGGCGCTGGAGTCGACGCTAGAAATGTATGAGATCACCGTCACGGAGAACCCGGCCTACGGCATTCCGCAGCTCGACTTCCGCGGGACCCCGACGGGGATCGACGTCCGCAAGGTCATCAAGACCGGCATCACCCCGCGGGTGAATACCGGCATCGCGCACCACCAGCCCGGGATCGGCCAGGTGGGCGCCGGCCTCGTGCGGCCGCCGCTGGCGTGCTTCGAGCAGGCCCTTGAGGCCTTCGCGGAGCGCTATCTACCGTAGGGCAGGCTCGACCGCAGGAGTGGGCCGCCGCAACCGCTGCATCAGCACTGCCGCCACCAACAGGACGAAACCCAGCGCGTCGGTGACCAACCCGGGGTCGATCAACAAGAAGCTCGCCACGAGCAAGACCGCCCGCTCGGGCCAGGTGGCCGGTTTGAGGAGGTAGCCTACCACCGCGGCCGCCAGACACAGCGTCCCCAGCGTGCCGGTGAGCAGACTCACCCCGATCTCCGGCAGCGGCCCCTGGAGCAGCAGCTGCGGGCCGAAGACGAACATGTACGGCACCAGGAAGCCGGCCGCGGCGAACTTCATGGCCTGGAATCCAGTCTCCCACATCGATGCGCGCGCGAGGCTGGCCGCGGCATAGACCGCCAGCGCCACCGGCGGCGTGATCGCGGACAGGCAGGCGAAGTAGAAGAGAAACATGTGGGCGCCCAGCGGGGCCACGCCGAGCTGGATGAGGGCCGGCGCCAGCGTGCTGGCGATGATTGCATAGTCCGCGGTCGTCGGCAGGCCGGTGCCCAGGACCAGGGCCACGACCATCGAGGCGAAGAGCAGGGCCAGGAGGTTCCCCTGGGTCAGGGCCACAAGCGCTAAGGCGATCTTGCCTCCCAGGCCGGTGAGGCTGAGGATGCCGACGACCATCCCGGCGGCGGCCGTGGTGGTGGCGATTTCGATCGATCGGATCGAACCCTCGTACATCGCATCGAGGATCTTGAGGAGACCCAGCCTCGTCTCCGCACGCAGCAGCGACACGCCGACCGTCACGACCAGCGCCCACAGCGCCGCTCGAAACGGTGACAGGTCGGCGACCATGATCAGGTAGAGCAGCACGACCAGCGGGGCCAGCAGGTAGCCGTTGCGTAGGAGGATGGCGCCCAGCCGGGGGAGTTCGTCTCTCGGCAGGCCGCGCAATCCCGCGCGCGCCGAATAGAGGTCAATCATCCAAAACGCGGAGATGTAGTACAGCAGCGCGGGCCCGATGGCGGCGACGGCGACCTTCGCGTACGGAATCCCCAGGATGTCGGCCATCAGGAAGGCGGCCGCGCCCATCACCGGCGGCACGATCTGTCCGCCGGTACTCGTCATCGCTTCGATCGCCCCGGCGATCGGCGCGCGGAAGCCCACGGACTTCATCAACGGGATGTTGATCACACCATCCACCATGACGTTGGCCGCGGACGATCCCGACGCGGTCCCGAACAACGAACTCGTGATGATGGAGACCTTCGCCGGGCCGCCACGGCGCCGCCCGGCGACGGCGAGGCCGAGGTTCACGATGAACCGGCCGATCCCCGACCCTTCGAGAAACGCCCCCAGCAGGACGAACAGGTAGACGTAGCGGGCCGAGGTCGCGATCGGAGTGCTGTAGATGCCGTTTTCGCCGAATTGGAACGAAATGACGCGGCTAAACTCGTAGTTGTTCCCGTGCAGCAGTCCGGGCAGGTACTCCCGGACGAAGGGGTAGAGCATGACCACGCCGATCATGATCGGCAGGGCCCACCCACTGATCCGGCGCACGGACTCGACCACCACCAGAATCAGCAGCAGGCCGAAGACGAGGTCCAGCGTCGTGGGCAGCACGCCGGCCCGCCTGGTCAGACCCTCAAAGTCAATGAACTGGTACACCACCACCGCCGTGGAGAGGACGATCAGCAGCCAGTCCCACCAGGTCGGGCGCGCCGCGCCCTTGCGCCCGGGCACGAGCAGAAAGGCCAGCACGGTGGCAAACAGCAGATGCATGGCGTAGAACTTTTGGGGGTCGGTCGGATAGAAGCCCAGGATGACGATGTGGTAGACCGCCATCCCGATGCCGACCAGCCGGACGACGTAGAAGAGCATCCCATGCAGCTGCCGCAGGCGCAGCTCCTGGGTGCTGCCTAACTGGTCGGCGGAGATTTCGAGTCTTTCTGTCAAGTCACCGAGGGGGCAGCTGAGAATCCTTCAGCTTGATTCTCTGCTCCGTGTAGTAGCGCACCGCGCCGGGATGGAGCGGCATGTCGATGTAGAAGATGTTCACCGGCAGCGTCTCCGCCCCGGCGGGGTGCACCGTCGCCAGCAGCTCGACGTTGGCGAACATCGCCTTCACCATCTCGTAGACGAAGTCGTCGGCGGCGTCCTTGTGCACGATGGCCGCGTTCCACATCGCGACGGTGGTCAGGGGGGCATCCTGCCCGCGGTAGACCCCCGCTCGAATCGCCGACCGTGAGACATACGGGAAGCGGGCCACGAGCGTCTCGACCTGCTGCGGGGTGAGCCCCATCACGCGGATCGGCCGCGTCGCCGACAGCTCCACCCAGGCCGGGACCGGCAGGCCGATCACCTGGAAGGCCCCATCGATCTGACCATCGCGCAGCGCGTTGGCCCCTTCGGCGATCGCTCCGAAGACGATCCGGCGCGGCTTGATGTTAAACAGGTTGAAAACCCGCGGCCAGAAAAACTCCGCGGTGCCCCCGCGCGGGCCCAGGTGCACGACCTTGTCGTTGAGGTCGCCGATGGACCGGATGGGGCTGTCCGCGCGGACGATCCAGTGCACGTACGAGGTGTACATGGGAAAGGCGCCGCGCAGGTCGGTGTAGCGGTGATCTGCCCAGCCGATTCCGCGCAGCGCCTCGTAGAGAGGCCCCATCGTGGCCAGGCCGAGTTCGATTCGTTTCGCCGCCAGGAGCTGGATGTTCTGTTCGGGCCCGCCGGTGACTTCCACGCTGGACGGGACGCCAAGCTTCTCCTGGATCACCTTCGCGTAGCCGCCGGCAATGACGAAGTAGACGCCGCCAATGCTGGCCGAGCCGATCGCAACCGACCGCGGCCAGTTGGCCCGCTGCTGCGCGTCGGTGCCCAGCGGAAGAGCGGCGAGCAATACGATGGCCAGCCAGAGCCCAAGCCGTGCAGTTCGCATGGAGCGCCTCCGCCACAGATCTTGGCAGTCGCAGGCACTGTTCGCGGGTCCCGGCGGGTCTCCTGGGGTCGGGAGAGGAGGCGCCGCCGGCGTGTCGTAGAGGTCAGCAGACCCCATTCCGTGCACAGGAGGTCCCCTAATGCGGCAGCTGCGCTTTCTCGTTGCGGCGGTGCTCGCCGGCGCGCTGGTCTTCGTTTCGATGTCGGCTTCGACCGTCGCCCAGCAGCCCCGGCGCGGCGGGACGCTCAACTTCATCGTCAATGCCGAACCGCCCTCGTTCGACGCGCACCGGGAAGCGACGTTCGCGCTGATCCATCCGGCCCGCGGGCACTACAACCTGCTGGTGAAATTCGACCCCCAGAACTACCCCAAGGTCGTCCCCGACCTCGCGGAGAGCTGGTCGGCGTCCGCCGACGGGCGGACGTACACGTTCAAGATCCGCCGGGGGGTGCGGTTCCACGACGGCAGCACGCTGACCGCGCGGGACATCAAGGCCACCTACGAGAAAATCATCTTCCCCAAGGGCGACGTCGTGAGCGCCCGCCAGGCCACGTACGAGATGGTCGAACGGATTGAGTCGCCCGACGCGAACACCGTGGTGTTCCGCTTGAAGTGGCGCTCGCCGTCCTTCCTGCAGGCCGTGGCCTCGCCGTGGAACTGGATCTATAAGGCCGAGATCATCGAACGCGATCCCCACTGGTACGAACGCAACGTGATGGGGACGGGGCCGTTCAAGTTCGTCGAGTACGTGCGCGGCTCGCACTGGGCGGCCGTGCGCAACGAGAATTACTGGGTGCGTGACCGTCCCTACCTGGACGGCTACCGGGCGCTGTTTATCACCAACGCCACCGCCGCGGTGAACGCGATCAAGAGCGGGCAGGCGTTGGTGGAGTTCCGGGGCTTCTCCCCGACCCAGCGCGATGACATCGTGGCCACCCTGGGTAACCGCGCCGTCGTCCAGGAGAGCAACTGGATCTGCAACAACATCGTGGTGTTCAACACGCGGCGCAAGCCGTTCGACGACGCGCGGTTCCGCAAGGCGCTGTCGCTGGCCGTTGACCGCTGGGGCGGGTCCGAGGCGCTGTCCCGGATCGCGTTCGTCGGTCCGGTGGGCGGCGCCACACGGCCCGGCGGCCCGTTTGCGACGCCGCCGGCCGAGCTCGAGAAGCTGGCCGGCTACAGCCGCGACATCTCCGCGGCACGGGCGCAGGCGCGGCGGCTGCTGGCCGAGGCGGGGGTGCCCGAGGGTTTTGAGTTTAACCTGCTCAACCGGAACATCCAGATGCCGTACTCGTTCGTGGGCGTCTTCCTGATCGACCAGTGGCGGCAGGTCGGCCTGCGCGTCACCCACGTGGTCAAGGAGACCGGCCCGTACCTGGCCGACGAGCGCGCCGGCAACTTCGACGCCGCGGTGGACTTCAACTGCGACTTCTACGACGATCCCGACCTGCAACTGGTCAAGTTCCTCTCGGTCAACAAGAGTCCACTGAACTACGGCGGCTATAACGACAGCATCCTGGATCGCCTCTACACGGAGCAGTCCCGGTCGCTCGACGCGGCCCACCGCATCGCCCTGGTGCGGCAGTTCGAGCGGCGGCTGCTGGACGACCGCGTGTGGCAGATCTACGTCCTGTGGTGGAAGCGCATCATTCCTCACTCCGCGAGGCTGCACGGCTACAAGATCAGTCCCTCCCACTATCTGGAGGATTACCAGGACGTGTGGGTCAGCGAGTGAACGGTCCTGACAACCCGCGCCGGGGATCGCGATTCGTGATCCCCGGCGCCCCTGTCACCGGCTAGATCCGGCATGGCCCGCTTCGCCGCCCGGCGGCTGCTGTTGATGATTCCGACGCTGTTCGCCGTGACGGTGATCATCTTTGTGCTCGTCCGCGTCGTCCCCGGCGACATCGTCGAGCTGCGGCTGGTCAGCGGCGGGTCCTTTGTGACCCCCAGCGTAATCGAAGCGGAGCGGGTGCGGCTGGGCCTCAACAAGCCGATCTGGGCGCAGTTCACACAGTGGATCGTGGGTATCCCCCGCCTCGACCTGGGGACCTCGATGTGGACCGGCCAGCCGATCACCGAGGAGATTGCGCTCCGGCTGCAGCTGAGCCTCCAGCTCGCTGTGATGGCCACGCTCATCGCCGTGGCCATCGCGCTGCCGATGGGCATCGCGGCCGCCGTCCGCCGCGGGAGCTGGGTGGACCACGCCGTGCAGGTGATCAGCGTGGCGGGGCTGGCCACGCCATCATTCTGGCTGGGGATCTTGCTGCTGCTGTTCCTTCTCACCACCTTCCACTGGCTGCCGCCGTTCACGTTCACGCCGCTGTGGGTGGATCCGAAGGCGAACCTCCTGCAGCTGATCTGGCCCGCGCTGGCCGTCGGGTACCGCTACTCGGCGGTGACGACGCGCATGACCCGTTCATCCATGCTGGAAGTCCTGCGCGAGGACTACGTGCGGACGGCCTGGGCGAAAGGCCTCGCCGCCCGCGTCATCCTCACCCGCCACGCCCTGCGCAACGCGCTGCTGCCGGTGGTGACGGTCATCGGCCTGGAGTTCGCTTTCCTCATCGGCGGACTCGTCGTCACCGAGCAGGTATTCAACCTCAACGGGATCGGCAAACTGTTCGTCGACGCGATCAGCCATCGCGACTACACCCTCATCCAGGGGCTGCTGCTGCTCGTCGCCGCCATCTACATCCTGGTGAACTTTCTCATCGACTTGCTCTACGTGTGGCTCGATCCGCGGCTGAGTTACGGCTAGATGACCCAGGAGCTGCTTACCGCCGCCCCACCGGCGCTGGCCCGCAGTCCGCGGCGTGCGTCATGGCTGGGGCGTTTCGTCCGCCGGCAGCCGATGGGCACCGTGGCCGCCGTCGTCATTGCCGCGATCGCGGTGACCGGCGCGCTGGCCCCCTGGATCGCGCCGTACGATCCGGTGGCCAACGACTTCGGCGCCATGTTCGTGGGGCCGAGCCACGATCACTGGCTGGGCACCGACGCGTTCGGCCGCGACGTGCTCAGCCGGCTCATCTACGGCGCGCGCACCGCGCTGCTGGTCGGGTTTGCCGCCTCGCTGGGGGGCGCCACGCTGGGCGCGATCGTGGGTGTGATCGCAGCCTACTTCCGCGGTCCCACCGATCTCGTCCTCCAGCGGGCCGCGGATATCCTGATCTCGTTCCCCTTGATCATCCTGGCCCTGGCCATCGTCGCCATCCTCGGGTCGGGCACTCTGAACCTCATCTTGGCGATCGCGTTATCGTTCGTGCCCCGCATCGAGCTGGTCATCCGGGCCAGCGCGATGTCCATCCGAGGCATGGTCTACGTCGAGGCTGCCCGGGCCGTCGGCGCTGGCCCGTGGCGCATCATCTTCCGGCACATGGTCCCCAACGTCGTCGCCCCGTACCTCGTGATGGTCACCGCGTTCCTCGGCCAGGCCATCCTGCTCGAGGCGTCCCTGAGCTTCTTGGGCCTGGGAGTCAACGAGCCGACGGCCGCCTGGGGGTTGATGCTCAGCGGGACCGCGGTCGAATTCCTCCAGCGCGCGCCGTGGATGGCGATCTTCCCCGGGCTGGCAATCACCATCACCGTGCTGGCGTTCAACGTCCTGGGCGACTCACTGCGAGACGCGCTGGACCCCCGGCTGCGGACCTAGAACCCAGAGGCACGCCATATGCGGATGGTGGACCCGGTATTGAGTCGCATTGAGGCCCTCGGCGCGATCGGGCGGACCGAAGGCGGGATCACGCGGCTGGCCTTTTCGAAAGAGGATCGCGAAGCGCGGGAGTTGTTGATCCGCTGGATGAATGACCTCGAACTGTCCGTCCACGTAGACGCCGCTGGAAATATCTTCGGAACCTGGGGCGATGCCACAATACCTCCCATCCTCCTCGGGTCTCATATCGATTCGGTGCCGGATGGCGGCATGTATGACGGCTGTCTGGGCGTTGTCGCGGCGCTGGAGGTCGTGGCCGCGTGTAGACGGGAGGGAATATCTCCACGGATCCCCCTACAGGTCGTCGCCTTTCAGATGGAGGAATCCAGTCGTTTCGGTCAGGCGATGTTCGGCAGCAGGGTCTTCGCCGGACGCCTGACCGCCGCCGAGGTGTCCGGGTGGCGGGATCACAATGGGCAGACGCTTGCGGACTGCCTGGCGGAGAGCGGAACTGACCTGATCCGGCTCGATACCGCCCGGCACCTGCGCCCCCCGCGAGCGTATCTGGAGCTCCACATCGAGCAGGGGACGATGCTCACTGGAGCGGGGGCGGCGGTAGGGATCGTCACTGGAATCGCGGCTCCGCTCCGCATCCGCCTGATGGTGATTGGCGAGGCCGCCCACTCTGGGGCCGCTCTGCCGGAGCAGCGCAAAGATGCGCTCATGGCGGCGGCCCGGATCCTCGGTCGGGTCGAGGATCTGGTCGAACGGGAACGATCGTGGGGAACCGTCGCTACGGTGGGCTTCTTTCGCGTCCACCCCAACGTGATGAATGTGGTCCCGGGTGAAGTCGAAATGGGGGTGGACGTGCGGGGTGTCAACGCCGGAAGCCGCCAACGGCTGGCACGGGCAATTCTGCAGGTCGCAGCGAGTGTATCCGCTGAGAGAAAACTCGAAGTCAGCGCCTCTGTGGTGGGCGAAGAATACCCCGTCGTTCTGGATGACGCGTTGACCACTCTATTGGAATCTGCCGCCCGCGACGAAGGGGTAAGCTATCAGCGTGTGATCAGCCTGGCAGGACATGATGCCATGCAGATGGCAACCATTGCTCCGGCGGGCATGGTTCTCGTGCGCAACGTGAGCGGAACCAGTCACTCGCCGAAGGAGTGGGTCGCTCCCGACGATATCGAGGCCGGTTGCGAGGTGTTCTATCGAGCCATCCGTACGCTCATCAGGGCGATTCCTGAGACGTAAGATGCCGTCGACGACTGGCATGTCCTAAGGACCCTCATGCCGGAGCCGAGCGCGATCCTGATCATGACCGCCCAAGATGTGAAGCGGGCGCTCAACCGCATCGCCCATCACATCACCGACCACAACAAAGGCACCGAAGGGCTCGTGCTGGTGGGCATCCGCACTCGGGGTGTGCCGCTGGCGCGGCGGCTCTCCGCGCTCATCGCGGAATTCGAATCCGAGGTGATTCCCGTTGGCGAACTCGACATCGCACTGTATCGAGACGATCTGACCCTGCGGCGAGATACCCCTCGGGTCCACCGAACCGATATCCCCGTGGACATTAGCAACCGGAAAGTCGTCCTCGTCGACGATGTGCTGTTTACCGGACGCACTGTCCGATCAGCCTTGGACGCTGTGGTCGACCTAGGGCGTCCAGCGCAAATTCAGCTTGCGGTCCTCATCGATCGCGGACAGAGGGAATTTCCTATCCGCGCGGACTACGTTGGTCGGAAGATTCCCATCGCCGCGCAGCAGAAGGTCGTTGTGCGTCTGACGGAAGTAGACGGCGAAGACGGCGTCACGGTGGTGCCATCCTAGGCTGGCCGCCCGCGGATCGGAGAGTTCGAAGCGTTGCCGGTCGATCTCCTTGTCAAGAACGGCACGGTCGTTTCCCCCCGCGCCAGCCGGCGGGGACACCTTCTGCTGCATCGGGGCAAGGTTCTCGACATGTTGCCTGGAGACGACCTGCCGCAGGCGCGGGCGACGATCGATGCGACCGGCCTGTACGTCCTGCCGGGGCTGATCGATCCCCACGTACACTTCCGCTCCCCCGGGCTGGAACATAAGGAAGACTGGGAGACCGGCTCCAAAGCGGCAGTGGCCGGGGGAATCACCATGGTGATCGACAACCCTAACGTCATCCCCCCGACGGCGACCGCCCAGGCGCTGGAGGTGAAACTGGATTGCGCCCGAGGCGCGGCGTATTGCGATTACGCCGTGCTGGGGGTCATCACAGCGGGTAATACCGCCGACATCGTGCCGATGGCCAGCGGCGGCGTGGTCGGCTACAAGGTGTTCATGGGCGAGACAGTCGGGCAGATTCCGGCTCCGCCCGACGTCGAGCTCCTGGAGGCATGGAACGTCGTGCGGGAGACTGGGCTGCGCTGCGCGGTCCACGCGGAGGACAACACGATCGTCCTGGACCTGCGCGAACGGCTGCAGCGGCAGGGTCGCACCGATCCGCTGGCGCATCTGGAGTCGCGTCCCCCCGCCGCGGAAGCGTCGGCAGTGCGACGCGCCATCGCCTGTGCGCGTGCGGCGGGGAGCAAGCTCATGATCTATCACCTCAGTTCCCGCGAAGGGCTGGAGGAGGTGCGGATTGGCAAGGAATCCGGCGTTGATGTCCGTGCCGAAACCGGGCCGCACTATCTGCTCCTGGATGGACTCGAGATCGCGCGCCTTGGCAGTCTGATGAAGATCAATCCGCCGGTGCGCGCTCGTGATCATGGCGAGGCGTTGTGGGGTGGACTCCTCGACGGCACGATCGACGCCGTCGGCAGCGACCACTCCCCCCACACCCCGGAAGAGAAGATGGCCTCCGATCCACTGGGCAATATCTGGCAGGCGCTCTCCGGCTTTCCCGGGGTCGAGACGAGCGTGCCGCTGATGCTTACCGCGGTGAACGCCGGGCGCCTGTCCCTCAACCAGTATGTGCAGCTGCAGTCCGCAGGTCCCGCGCGGGCCTGGAACCTCTGGCCGCGGAAGGGCAACCTCGAGCGTGGGGCCGACGCGGATGTGACGATTGTGGACTTGTCTCAACCCGGCGTCATTGACGCGGCCCGCCTCCACAGCCGCAGCACGGTGACTCCCTTTCATGGATGGGCGGTCACCGGGATGCCGGTCTACACGATCGTGCGGGGTGCCGTGGTGATGCAGCACGGAGAGATCCGTGGGTCTCCGCGCGGCGCCCTGCAACCTCCGATCCTCTAGCCCGCCGTCAGGGGTCCCCCGTCGAGCCGGTATCGACTAGAAAAAAAGGGAAGCGGGAGGAGTCGGCGACGGTCGGAGCGAAGCAACCGACCTTCTTTCCGGGATGCGCGCTCGAACCTGACTTGTATACAAGGGACAGGAGACGACGGGCGAGATTATCCAGGACACGCCGGTGGACCGTCCGCGGCACGAGGAATTCATGGTTCTGGCCTTGAGCCTGGCCAGAGAGGCGTTGAACCAAGGGGACAGGCCCTTCGGGTCCGTACTGGTGCACCGCGGCCGAGTCGTCGGGAAAGGACGGAACCGGGCAATTACCTGGAACGACCCCACGCGCCACGGGGAAATCCTTACCATCCAGGAGGCGGCCCAACAACTGGGCCCAACTGAGTTCAGTGAAGCCACGCTGTACACGACCTGCGAACCCTGCCCGATGTGCTGCGGCGGGATCTTCTGGGCCGGAATTCATCAGGTCGTCCTCGGTGCCCGGTTTACGCAGCTGCAGCAATTTTCTACCCGCCTCTATCAGTACCGCCGGTATGCGATTGAAATGCTCCGCGACATGATCGGGTTCAAACTCGACATTGTCGACGGGATCCTCGTGCCGGAGTGTGAGGCGATATTTCGCGAGTGGGAGTCCCTCAGGTAAGGATGTCTGATCGTCAGCATGTCCGTTATCCTGCGACTGAGCAAAATCGATTGGGAGGGCTGAGATGCGTTTGATGATGAACCGGATCGTGCTCGTACTGGTGCTGATCGCCGTTCTCGCCCTTGGGTCGAGTTTCGTCCAAGCCCAGGGTCCGGAGAAGCTGCGTGTCGCGATGATTCTTGCGGTGCCGGTCGGAGATGCCGGATGGGGACTTTCCCATCTCGTGGGTCTCAAATATCTTGAGGCCAGAGTCCCAAATGTGGAAGTCGCATACACGGAATCAGTGCCCGAGACTGCCGAAGCGGAGCGGGTCCTCACGGAGTACGCCAGGCGTGGATACAAATTGCTGATTGCAGGCAGCTTTGGATACATGGACTCCACCCTGGCCGTTGCGAAGCGGTTTCCTGAGGTCGTCATTATCAACTGCTGTCAGTTCAGACTTGCCCCGAATGTGGCCACCTATTACGTGAAGGACTACGAAGCCGGGTACCTGGTCGGGATTATCGCCGGCAAGATGACAAAGACCAACATCATTGGGTATGTGGCCCACATGCCGACTCCAAACGTGATCCTCAATACGAACGGCTTTGCCTTGGGCGTGCGGTCGGTGAACCCGAACGCAAAAATCCACCTTGTGTGGACGCAGGCTTGGTACAATCCCGCGAAAGAGCGCGAGGGGGCAGAAAGCGTGATGGATGTTGGCGCCGACATCGTCGCTGAGAACACCGACTCCCCCGCCCCCGTGCAGGCCGCTGAGCGGCGCGGGAAGTTTTCGATCGGCGTCTACACCGACATGTCGACGTTCGGCCCCAAGGGGAACTTGACCTCAGCCGTGTGGAATTGGGGGCCAATCTTCGTCGATGTGGCACAGCGAGTTCGCGCCGGGACCTTCAAGAGCACGAACTACCTCTGGGGACTCAAGGAGGGTGGCGTGACGCTGGCGCCGTTCGGGCGGCCGGTTCCGGCCGACGTGCGTCAGCTGGTGACGGAGCGCAAGCAGGCGCTGATTGATGGGTCACTGTTCATTTTCAAGGGCCCGATCCGCGATCAGTCGGGCACGCTGCGCGTCCCGGCGGGGAAGGTCCTCACTCATCAGGAGGCGTGGAGCCTGGGATTCCTCGTCGAGGGGATCGTGGGCACGTTGCCAAGATAGCGCCGATCGGATCCGGAGGGGCGTTCCCGCGGAGACCGTGCCTGCCATCTTCAGGAGGATGAACGGCGTATGTACTATGACCTGACGGAAGCCGAGCGCGTGGAGCTGGAAGAGACGTTGGGCAAGGGCCTCTGTCCGCCGATTCCCCAGAATGTTTGGGACGATCGTATCACCCGGTGCCGGCAGCTGATGGCGCAGCACGGGCTTGACGCGCTGCTCGTGTATGCCGGCGGTCAGGTCCTCACCGGCCGGGACTGGGCGCGCTATTTCGCCAACTACAAGGAACCGCTGTGGAACGCCGAGTCGTTCATCTTCATCCCGCTCCAGGGGGACCTGTGCTTCATCGTCAACTACCCGCATATGGTGCCGCTGATCCGGCAGTCCTCACCGATTACCGACGTGCGGGCGTATGCCCACCTCGGCAGCTTCGATCGCTACGCGGAGCTGGTGCCGATCCTCCGCGATATCGTCCGGGAGCGGGGTGTCGGCGCGGGCCGGATCGGGCTGGGGCGGCACGGCATGCAGGGAGATTTCCTGCCCAGCGTGCTCGACCGCAGCTTGACCAAAGCGTTGGACGGCGCCGCCGTCGAGGACGCGTCGACGCTGTTGTGGGACCTTACCGCGCAGAAGTCCGACTACGACGTGGAGATGATCAGGCGATCCAACGCGATTCTCTGCGACGGGGTGGAGGCGATCTACCGGGCGCTGGGCGAGGGCCGCAAGGAGCACGAGTACTACGCCGCCTTCTGGGAGGCGGTCTGCGATCGGGGCGCCGAGGTGGACGAGATGGCGGCCTGTCACGTGGACTCGCAGTCGGCGCCCGGATCGGAAATCCCCAACAAGCCGTTCTCGGTCACGCTGCGCCGGCTGCGGAAGGGCGACGTGCTGATGATCGATCCCGGCGTGACCTACCGCGGCTACGTCAGCGACATCGCGCGCACCGCCGTGATCGGCCCGCCGTCGGCCGACCTGCGCAAGATGTTCGACGCCACGGCCGCCGGCAACGACGCCATGGTCGAGATCCTCCGGCCGGGCGTGACCGTGTCGCAGCTGTCGGAAATGTACTTTACGACCATCGAGAAGCACGGGTTCCGGCGAGAACAGTCCCACGTCCTGCAGGGCCACGGCATCGGGTTCATGAAAAACGAGCCGCCGCTGATCTCCCAGTGGGCGCCGAACCTGGTCATCCGGAAGGGGATGACCATTTCGGTGGAAACGGCGCTGATGCAGCCGGGGCTGACGCGGGCGCGCGTCGAGGACACGTATCTGGTGACCGACGGCGCGCCGCTCAAACTCACCCCCGCTCCGCACGACCTGTACGTCGTCTGAGCGGACCTCGCGAGGACCGTGGACCTGATCATCCGCCGGGCGGTCTTGAGGAAGCAGAAGGGGCTGGTCGACATCGGCGTACGGGACGGGACCATCGTCGCGATCGCGGAGCGCCTGGCCTCACCCGGGGCCCGCGAGATCGACGCGGGCACCCGGCTGGTCACCCCCTCGTTCGTCGATCCACACATGCATCTGGACAAGGCATTCACGAGCGATCAGTCCGCCGACAGCAACACGTCCGGAACCGTCGGCGAGGCCGTGCGCATCCTGCGGGATCTGAAGAGCCGCTTCACCCGTGAAGACATCATTCGCCGGGCCAGCCGCACGATCGATCTCGCGATATCCCACGGCACGACCTACATCCGCACGCACGTCGACGTCGATCCGACCGTGCGCCTCCTCGGGATCGAGGCCGTCCTGGAGGTGCGGGAGCGGTACCGTGGGCTGGTCGATCTGCAAATCGTCGCCTACCCTCAGGAAGGGATCACTGACGAGACCGTTCCGCTTCTGCACGCGGCGATGCAGATGGGCGCGGACGTGGTCGGGGGCGGGCCGGAGATCGGCCTGCATGACTGGGAGTACCATCGACACCTCGACGCCGTGTTCGACATCGCCGAGCGGTATCACGCCGACATCGACGTGCACCTCGATCTTTCGCACGACCCGACGTCCCGGGCGTTCGAGTACTATGCCCGCCGCGCGATTGCGGATGGGTATCAGCGGCGGGCCACGGCAAGCCATGCCGCCATGCTCGAATCGTGCAACGAGTATTACGCGCAGCGGCTGATCGAACTGCTGAAGGAAGCCGGTATGCACGTGATTACGTGCCCGACGCTGAACCTGCTGGTGCACGGACGGCTGGATCGAGGCATCGTGCGCCGCGGTCTGACCAGAGTCAAAGATCTCTACGCCGCCGGAATCAACGTCGCCTATGGGTCCGACAACATCATGGACCCGTTCAATCCGACTCTCGGGCGCGCGGATCCCCTCGAAATCGGTCTGGTCGGGGCCTTCGCGATTCAGTGGAGTTTGCCGGCCGAGCTTGAGCAGCTGTTCGACATGGCGACCACCAATGGCGCACGGATCCTGCACCTGGACCACTACGGCGTCCGCGAGGGAGCGCCGGCGGACCTGAACGTGCTCGATTGCACCGACGTCTGCGAAGCGTTTCGGAATGACGCCAAGCCGGTCTTCGTGGTCAAAGGCGGCCGGGTCATCGCCGAACGCCCACACCAACCTGCCGTGGCCGTGACGTGAGGAAGGAGGAGACGCCTCCCCGCTCAGAGGCCGGGCGACCCGGTGCGTCGCGGATACCCGTCATCTCGCTGCGCGGGATCACCAAACGATTCCCCGGCATCACTGCCAACCAGTCGGTAGACCTCGACATCCTGCCCGGCGACGTGCACTCGCTGCTGGGCGAGAATGGCGCCGGCAAGACCACGCTGATGAACGTGCTGATGGGCATCTATCGCCCGGATGCCGGCACCGTCGCGATCGACGGGCAGGAGGTGCGGATCCGCTCGCCCCGCGACGCCATCGCTCATGGGCTGGGGATGGTCCATCAGCACTTCCGGCTCGTCGCGAACCTGACCGTCGCCGAGAACGTGGCCTTGGGGATGCAGCCCAGTGTGACCGCGTTCAACGCGCGCGCCGCGGCCCGCCTGGTCGAGGACCTGGGCCGGCGGTACGGCCTGGACGTCGATCCCGCCGCCTACGTCTGGCAGCTGTCGGTGGGCGAGCAGCAGCGCGTGGAGATCGTCAAGGCGCTCAGCCGGCACGCCCGTGCGCTGATCCTCGACGAGCCAACCTCGGTCCTCACCCCGCAGGAGTCTCAGGCGCTGTTCGTGACGCTGCGCCGGATGCTCGAAGCCGGGCACAGCGTGATCTTCATCTCTCACAAACTGGACGAGGTCCTCGAGGTCTCCGACCGTATCTCGGTGATGCGGCACGGGCGGATGATCGGCACCATCGACACCGCGCAGACGAACCAGCACGAACTGGCGCGGATGATGATCGGGCGCGATCTGCCCCCCGTAGAGTTCGAGCGCTCGCCGGACTTCGGCCGTCCGCTGCTGGACGTCGAAGGACTGTCCGTTCCCGGAGACCGCGGCGTGCTCGCCGTGCGGAACGTGTCTTTCTCGGTCCGGGCCGGAGAGTGCCTGGGGTTCGCCGGCGTCGCCGGGAACGGGCAGGAGGAGCTGGCCGACGCGCTGTACGGGCTGCGCCGGCCGACCGCGGGGCGCATCCGGGTCGGCGGCGCCGACCTCACCGGCGCGCCGCCCCGGCGCTTCATCGATGCCGGGGTCAGCTACGTGCCGGCCGACCGGTCCGGGGTGGGGTCCGTCGGCGCGCTGTCAGTCGCCCAGAACCTCATCTTGAAGTCGTTCCGCGACCGGCGGTTCGGGGCGTCCCTGTTTCTGGACGCGCGCGCGGTCGCCGATCACGCCCGCGCCCTCATCGAGGAATACGCGATCCAGGCCGGCGGCCCGGAGGACCAAATCCGCACCCTGTCGGGCGGGAATCTGCAAAAGGCCATCCTGGGCAGGGAGATGTCGTTCTCGCCCGACGTGCTCGTCGTCGTCTCGCCCACGCGGGGTCTGGACGTCGGCGCGACCTCGTTTGTGCGGCGGACGCTCCACGCGCACAAGGTGCGGGGGGCCGCCATTGTGCTGATCTCCGAGGATCTGGAGGAACTCTTTGACCTGTCCGACCGGCTCGCCGTGCTCTTCCGGGGCGAAGTCATGGGGACCTTCCCCGCGCGCGACGCCGACGTGCGGCGCCTGGGTCTGATGATGGCCGGCGTCCGGCAAGAGCGCCTGCCTCACGACGCCGCGGTGGACCAGTGATCAGGCTGCGGCTGGAACTGCGTACCAGGCCCTCGCGGATGCTTCTCTATGTCGTCCCCCTACTCTCGATCGCCCTGGCGCTGCTGGTTGGCGGAGCGGTGATCGCCGCCGCCGGCGCCAACCCGTTGCGCGCGTACTCGCAGATGATCCTCGGCGCCCTCGGTTCTCTGCACAGCGTCGCCGAGGTCCTCGTCAAGTCCACACCGCTGATGCTCGCGGGGCTCGGGGTGATGCTGGCGTTTCGGGTCGGGTTCTGGAACATCGGGGCGGAAGGCCAGCTGTACATGGGGGCGTTCGGCGCCACCCTCGTCGTGCTGCAGGGATGGTCCCTGCCGGGTATCGGCTTCCTTCCGACGATGGTGGTGGCCGCGGTCGTCGCCGGCGGATGCTGGGCGCTGATTCCGGCGCTGCTGAAGGTCCGCCTCAACACGAACGAAATCCTGACCACGCTGCTGCTGAACTACGTGGCCATCCTGTTCGTCGAGTACTTCCTGTTCGGCCCCTGGAAAGACCCGCTGACGTTGAATTTTCCGATGACGAAGTTGTTCCCCCACGACGCCCAGTTGCCCCGCTTCGGGGACACGCGGCTGCACTGGGGGTTCGTGCTCGCGATCATGCTGGCCGCGGGGTTCTACCTGCTGGAGCGAACGCGGTGGGGCTTCGCCATCACGGTCACCGGCGAGAATCCCCGCGCCGCGGCGTACGCGGGCATCGACGTGTTGCGCACACTGGTCATCGCCGTCGTCATCAGCGGCGGCCTGGCCGGGCTGGCCGGAATGGTCGAGGTCGCCGGCATCCAGCTGCGGTTGGTGACGGGAATCTCGCCGCCCAACGCCCCTTACGGCTACACTGCCATCATCGTGGCCTGGCTGGCCAGGAGGCGTCCGCTGGGCGTGATCCTCGTCTCGATCCTGCTGGGCGTGCTCTACGTAGGAGGCGAAGTGCTGCAGATCGAGACCAAGCTTCCCACCGCCATCGTGTTGGTGGTGCAGGCCATGATCCTGCTGTTCATCCTCGGCGGCCAGGTCCTGACGCGCTACCGGGTTGCCCTGGTGAGGGAGGAATCCCGCAGTGTCGCTGCTTGATCTCGCCGGGCCGATTCTCCAGGCGGCTATCCGCGCGGGGACTCCGCTCCTGATCGCCGCAGTCGGCGAGGTCTTCGCCGAGCGCGCCGGCGTGCTCAACTTGGGCGTCGAGGGGATGATGCTCGTCGGCGCGCTGGCCGGGTTCCTGTCCAGCTTCTTCATCCCCGACCTCACCGCGGCGCTGATCGCGGCGATGGTGTTCGGCGGTCTGGCGGCCGCCATCCATGCCTACCTGACCGTTACACTGCGCAGCGAGCAGGTCGTCAGCGGCCTGGCGATCACGCTGCTGGGCGTGGGGCTCACGTCGTTCTTTGGACGAGCCGTCATCGGGCAGGTCGCGCGGGGAATCGAGATCTACCGGGTGCCGGTCCTCTCGGAAATTCCGTTCCTTGGCCGCGTGTTCTTCCAGCAGGACGCGTTGGTGTATGTCTCCTACCTGCTGATTCCCGCCGCCTGGGCCGTGCTCTACAAGACCCACCTCGGGCTGAACATCCGCGCGGTCGGGGAGAATCCGGAAGCGGCCGACGCCCTCGGGGTGAACGTCGCGGCGACCAAGTATGGCTGCGTGATCGCGGGAGGGGCGCTGGCGGGTCTGGCCGGCGCGTACCTGTCGCTCGCCTACACCACGATGTGGGTGGATCAGATGACCGCGGGGCGGGGGTGGATCGCCCTGGCGCTCGTCGTGTTCTCGGGCTGGAATCCGTTGATGGTCGCCGCCGGCGCCTACCTGTTTGGAGGGATGGAGGCGCTGCAGCTTCGGATGCAAGCCGTCGGAACCGGGCTGTCGGTCCACTTCCTGACCATGACGCCCTATCTGGTCACGATCCTGTTTCTCGTGAACGCGAGCCAACGCCGGCGCAAGTCCCGCCCACCCGCGTCCCTGGGCGTTCCCTACTTCCGCGAGGAGCGCAAGGGCTGACCGGTGGGGATGACCGCGGCCCCCGCGTACGACCTGCCCCGCGCGCCGGTCCTGGTCCTGGCGTGGCTGGTCGGCGTCAACCTGCGGGCCCCGTTGACCGCCGCGGGGCCGCTGCTGCCGCTGATCATGCAGGATCTGCACCTGTCCGCGACGGTTGCCGGCGCCGTGACCGCATTGCCGTTTCTCGTCATCGCCGTGCTGTCGATTCCAGGCGGGATGCTGGGCGACGCCATCGGGAGCCGCCGCACCGTGATCGGCGGGCTGCTGGCGATCGGCATCGTCGGTGCCGCGCGCGCGCTCGCCGGAACACCGCTTGGTCTGCTCGCACTGCTCGTGCTGCTCGGGGCCGCCGTCGGACTCGTCCAGCCGACGCTCGGCACGATCGCCCACGCCTCGCCGGCGGGACCCATCGTGACGACGGCCGTGTACACGAATGGGCTGAACGTGGGTGTCCTGGCCGCGTCCGCGCTCAGCGTGCCGGTGCTGCTGCCGCTTCTGGGGGGGACGTGGCGAGGGGTCGTGACCGGCTGGGGTATCTTCGCCGTGGCCACGGCGGCGCTGTCGGCGGTCTTCATGCCCCGAATCGCGCCGAGGCGCGAGGCCGCGCCACTCTTGCTCCCGGCCGAGTCCGGGCCATGGACGGGCCGTTCCCTTGTCTCCCTGGTGGCGATCTTCGCGGCCCAGGCGGCGGCTTTCAATGGGCTGCTCACCTGGCTCCCCAGCTACCTCGTGGCGCATGGATTTTCCCTCGAGTACGGATCCCTGGCGCTCTCGGCGATGAGCGTCTGTTCGATTGCCTCGGCGATGATCGTGCCGCGCCTCGCCGGATCTCCCCCGCACCGGCGCCGCCCATTCTACGTATCGTCGGTCTTGTTGGTTGCCGGTCTGACGGCGCTGCTGGCTCGTCCGCAGTCGGCGGTGGTCTGGGCCGGGATCGTGGGGTTCGGCATCGGGTTCTCGTTCACGTACGCGCTCGCCGTCCCCGCCGAACTGGCGCCTCCCGGTCGGGTCGGCGCCACCATTGGGTTAGTGTTCTCACTCGGATACGTCGGAGCCGTCGCGGCGCCCCTGCTCATGGGATGGCTGAAAGACGGGCTGGGCTCGCTGGCCCCCGGGTTTGGCTTCCTGGCGGCCGCCGGCGCCATTCCGGCGTTGGCCGCCCGCGCGCTGCCCGGCAGGGCATCCGTGCCCGACGGGTGACCCGCGGCGGAGACATTCGAACACGATCACAATCGCGATGAGGGAGGGAGATCATGGTCTACGGATCGGCCGAGATGACCAGCAAGACGATGGAAGACCGTTACCATCGAGGACTGGCCCCCCGCCTGCCGGACGCGGTCTGGCAGCACAGGATCGGGCAGTGCCGGGATCTGCTCGCGCGGCACGGCGTGGCCGCCGGGCTTGTGTACTCCGGCGGGCAGCCGTTGACCGGCAGCGGGTGGGCGCGGTATTTTGCGAATTTCGTCCATTCGATCTGGAACAGCGAAGTGTTCATCCTCATCCCCGTGGAGCACGAGCCGGTGTTGATCCTGAATTATCAGTTCATGGTCGACATCGCGAAGCAGGCGTCGTCGATTGAAGACGTGCGGGCGTACAAGTTCTTCGGCACAGACCTCTATTCACCCGAGCGGTACCAACCCATGTGGGACCTGCTGACCGAGGTGCTGGGCGAGCTGAACCTCCGCGGGCAGAAGATCGGATTGTGCTTCAGCGGGATGCAGGGGAATTTTGCGCCGGGTCCCCTGATCGAGATGCTGCGGCAGCGCCTGCCGACCGGCGTCGACCTCTCCAGAGAGTTCATGGACCTCCTGCTCGTGAAGACGGACTACGACATCGCCCAGATCCGTACCAGCTGCGAGATCGGGTGCCGGGCGCTCACCGCCGCGTATGAGCACGTCACGGAGGGCAGCAGCCCGTTGGATGCCTTCGGGGCGTTCATCAAGACCGCCGGCGACGCCGGCGCGGAATTCCCCGGCATCTTCCCAGAGACGTGGCACATGACCGTGAAGGGGGGCGTCGAGGTGCCCAACCGGCCGTTTTGGCTGCGGGCGCGTCGGTTCGTCTCCGGGGACATGGTGCCGATCGATACGGGGACCACGTACAACGGCTATCCGCACGACATGGGCCGGACCGGCGTGGTGGGCAAGCCGACGGGAGACCAGCAGCGGTTGCACGACGCGAACTGGGAGGCGCACCAGCGGATGCGGGACGCGCTACGGCCCGGGGTGAAGGCGTCGGAGATCAGCCTCATCAACTTCGCGGTGGCGAAGGAACGCGGCTACGAGAAGATCCACGACCTGCAGGGGCACGGCATCGGGTTCTTTGAAAATGAGTCACCCATCCTCGTCCCCTGGTCGGACGTCGTGATCCGGGAGAACATGGTCATCAACATCGAGTGCCTGATGTACGTCCCGAATTTCGCGTCGTCGCTGATCGAAGATACCTACCTGGTCACGAAGGACGGCGCGGAGTGGTTGACGGAGTCGATCAGCCCCGCCCTCCACGTGGGATAGGGTCGCCATGGCGCGCGTGGGGCTTGCCGTCGGCTACGATCCGTCCATGACGGTCGGGGAGATGACCTCGTGGATGCGCCTGGCGGACGAGCGCGGGTTCGAGATGGGATTCTTCTCCGAGACCATTCAGCTCGTGCGCGACTCGGTCACCGCGCTCGCCGCCTTCGGCTCGGCCACCACCCGCCTGCGGCTCGGCGCCACGCAGGTCGTGCGGCTCCGCTCCCCCCTGGTCATGGCGCAGACGCTCGCCGCCCTCGACGAGCTGACCGGTGGTCGAATCGTCCTGGCCCCGGGAGCCTGCACGATCAGCCACGCCAGACGGCACGGGCTCGAGCATATCGATCCCCCGCTGGCTCTCAGCGAATGGATCGCCGCCATCCGCAAGATCCTAACGGGGGAGCCTGTCACCTTCGAGGGCCGAGTCATCAAGCTCGACGGGGTTCAGCTCAGTTGGCGACCGCTGCGGGCCGCCATCCCGATGTGGATTGCCGCGACCAGCCGCCCGGGACTGCAGCTGGCCGGCAGGATTGGCGACGGCGTGTTGCTCAATGCCGTCGCGTCCCCTGAATACACGGCCAACGCCCTGAAGATCGTGCGGGAGGCGGTCGATGCCGCCGGCAGGGACTGGTCGACGTTCGAGGTGGCCCAGATCGTGAATTGCTCCATCGAAGATGACCGCCGTCGGGCTCTGAACGCGATCCGGTGGGAGCTCGCGAGCAAGTTTAACCCGATGCAGCTGTCGTTCAATGCCAGACCACGCATCGCGGTGGGCGAGCCCTACATGCGCACCGAAGACATCCCGATGTTCGAGGAGGCCTACCGGCAGGGGGGCCACGAAGGGCTCGCCGCCGCGATTCCGGATGACTATGTCGAGGGCCTGACCGCGTCGGGGACGCCCGAGGATGTTCTGCGGCGGGTCGAACAGTACCGTCAGGCCGGGGTTAGGCTGCCTTTGCTCAGGCCAGCCGCTCAGACACAGATGCCACGACTCCTCGACGCGTTCGCTTCCACCCATTAACGTGAAGACGTGGGCTGCGTCCGACCACCAGAGCCAATCCGAGGAGGCAAGCGATGAAATCGTTTGATCTCAGCAAGTGCCGCGTGCTCGACTTGTCGCAGAACTTCAGCGTCGACTCCCCGCCGTTTGCGTACTACGAGGGGCCCACGATCAAGTGGGTCAAGAAGATGGCGTTCGAGGGCGTCAACGCCCAGCACATCAGCAGTACGAACCACATCGCCACGCACCTGGACTCCCCGCTGCACTTCAACGACCCGGGGCCGGACGTCGCCGGGATTCCGATCGAGACGCTCGTGGGTCCGGCGTGTATCGTCGACCTGCAGCAGTTCGGGATCGGCGACTACGACATCTATGGGCCCAAGCAGTTCGAAGACTGGGAGAAGAAGTACAGCACCACGATCGAGCGGGGCGACATCCTGGTCATCCACACCGGCTACCACGCCTACTACAACGAAGACTGGTCGCCGCACACCAAGACCGAGCACCCCGACGCGCGCCCCGACCTGCCGCGCTCGTTCCTGCGCCATCCCGGCCCGCGGGCGGAGTTCTGCACCTGGGTGCTCGACCGGGGCATCCGCTGGATGGCGATCGACGCGATCAGCACCGACCATCCGTTCAACACCAAGGTCCGCGATGCGCGCCCCGATCTGGTTCCGGACGTTGAGAAGAAGATCGGGATGCGTATCGGCGACGCGTTTCCGTGGCCCCGCGACTACCAGGCGACCCACACCATGCTGTTCCCCAAGGGGGTTTTCCACATCGAGAACGCCGGCGGCCACATCGATCAGATCCTCAACCAGCGGGTCTGGGTGGGCGCGTTCCCGTTCCGGTTCAAGGGCGGGGAGGCCGCCTTCTGCCGCTTCGTCGCCTTCGTCGAGGCGTAAGGCGCCATGCAGCCTCTCGACGATCTCCTGATCGTCGACCTGACCCGGGCGCTGGCCGGCCCGTTCTGCACGGTGATGCTCAGCGACCTGGGCGCCCGGGTGATCAAGATCGAGACCCCCGACGGCGGCGACGACACGCGCGGTTGGGGCCCGCCGTTTCAGGGCGGCGAGAGCGCGTACTTCCTCAGCGTCAACCGCAACAAAGAGAGCCTGACCCTGAACCTGAAATCCGATCGCGGCAAGGAGATCCTGCACCGCCTCCTCGCGCGCGCCGACGTCCTGGTCGAGAACTTCCGCCCCGGCATCATGCACCGGTTCGCGTTGGACTACGACACCTTACACGCGGCGTATCCCCGACTGATCTACGCCGCGATTTCGGGGTTCGGCCAAGACGGGCCGTTTCGCGAGCTGACCGCCTACGATCTCATCCTCCAGGGGATGGGCGGCCTGATGGGGATCACCGGGGAAGAAGGCGGTGATCCGGTGAAAGTCGGCGTGGCCGTAGCCGACATCTGCGCGGGCATGTACGCGGCGTTCGGCGTGCTGGCGGCGCTGCGGGTGCGCGAGCGCACCGGGAGCGGCCAGCTGGTCGACGCCGCCCTGCTGGACGGGCAGGTGTCCTGGCTCACCTACGCGGCGGCGAACTTCTTTGCGACCGGTGTGAATCCCGGGCGCTTGGGCAGCGCGCATCCGAGCATCGTGCCCTACCAGGCGTTTGCGACCGCCGACGGCTATCTCAACATTGCCGTCGGCAGCGAAGCGATCTGGGGGCGGTTCTGCGAAGCGGTCGATCCAGTGCTGGCGGCTGACGCCCGGTACCGGACCAACCCCGACCGCGTCGCCCACCGCCGGGAACTGATCAGCCATCTGGAGCCGATCTTCCGCCGCAAAACGACCGACGAGTGGACGTCCCTCCTCGGGCACGCCGGGGTGCCGCACGGGCCGATCCTGACCATGGCGGACGTGTTCACCCACCCGCAAGTGCTGCACCGGCGCATGCTCGTGGAGCTCGACCACACAACCGCCGGGCGGATCAAGCAGACCGGCGTGCCGGTTAAGCTGTCGGAGACGCCCGCGCGCATCCGCAGCGCTCCGCCCACACTGGGGCAGCATACCGAGGCCATCCTGCGGGAGTTGGAGTACGCTCCCGGCGAGATCGCGGCGCTGCGGATCGAGCGGGTCGTGTGATGGGATCTTCGAAGGCGCCTGGCGCCGTGGCCAATGCAGTGACCTGCCCGTCCTGCGGGACCGTCCATCCCCCCGACCGCCTGCGCGCCGCGTTCTACGTCTGTCCAATCTGCGGGCACCATCTGCACATGCCGGCCCGCGAGCGGATCGCGTCGCTCGCCGACCCGCAGTCCTTTCGGGAGCGAAGCGGACGGCTGGTGTCGGTGGATCCGCTGCGGTTTACCGATCAGCGCACCTACCGCGACCGGCTGGCTGAGGCGCAGCGCCGCACCGGATTGCGGGAAGCCGCCCTCACCGGAACCGCCCGGATCGAGGGGCGGGTGGTGATGCTCATCGTGCTGGACTTTGAGTTCATGGGCGGCACCATGGGATCGGTCGTCGGCGAAAAGATCGCCGATACCTTCGAGCAGGCGACCAGACGTCGGCTGCCGGTGGTCAGCGTCGTGGCGAGCGGGGGAGCCCGCATGCAGGAGGGGATGCTCTCGCTGATGCAGATGGCGAAAACCGCGGCGGCGCGGGCCGCTCACGATCGCGCCGGGCTAGCCTACATCTCGGTCCTGTCTGATCCGACCTTCGGCGGTGTGGCCGCCAGCTTCGCGTCGCTGGGGGACGTCATCATCGCCGAACCCGGCGCGCAGATCGGTTTTGTCGGCCCGCGGGTGATCGAGATGACCCTCGGCGAACGCCTGCCGGCGGACTCGCACCGGGCCGAGACCCTGTTGCACACGGGGATGATTGACCTGATCACGCCCCGCCCGGACCTGCGCGCGACCGTGGCCTATCTGCTCGGCCACCTCAGGACATCCAGCTCAGCCCAGTGGCGACGGGCGCAGCGGCGGCCGGCTCAGCTGGCTGCCCCAGGGGCCGCCGTTGAACCGTGGCAGGAGGTACAGCTGGCACGGCAGGCAAATCGTCCGACCGCGCTGGATTACATCGGGCAGCTGTTCAGCAAGTTCGTGGAACTGCACGGCGACCGGTTGTACGGTGACGATTCCGCCATCATCTGCGGGCTGGGGGAGTTCGACGACACGCCGGTCGTTATCGTCGCGCAGGAGCGCGGCCGCACGGACCAGGAACGAGAAGCCCGGCGGCGAGGGATGGCGCTGCCGGAGGGCTACCGCAAGGCGCTGCGTGTGATGGAACTGGCGGCCAAGTTCCGCCTGCCGGTGATCACGTTGGTCGACACCCCCGGCGCCCATCCCGGCGCCGACGCCGAGCGGCGCGGGATCGCACTGGCCATCGCCAGGAATCTGCAGTCCATGGCGACGCTCCCCACGCCCGTCATCAGCGTCATTATCGGCGAAGGGGGCAGCGGCGGGGCGCTGGGGCTCGCCGTGGCCGACGTCGTGCTCATGTTGGAGCACGCCATCTACTCGGTCATCGCACCGGAAGGCGCGGCGGCAATTTTGTGGCGGGATGCCGGACGGGCCGAGGAAGTTGCAGACGCCCTGAAGATCACGGCCGCCGATCTCCGGCGCCTCGGCGTGATCGACGACGTGGTCTCCGAGCCGCCGGGCGGCGCGCACCTCGACCCCGACCTGTCCGCCTGGCACCTGCGCCAGGCGCTGAACGCCGCACTGCGCAGCGTGCTGATGCTGCGGCCCGCGGCCCTGCTGCGCCGGCGCTATGAGAAATACCGTCACATCGGCCGCGTCGGCGTCTATTGGCGGGAGGTCGTGCGATCGGAGATGCAGGACCTCCTTGAGGCCGTGGAGCGCAGGATGCCTCGCCGCGAGCGCGGCGGCGAAGCCGTTCTGGACAGACCGGACACCGCCACGTAGCACTCCCCCCCGCGCGCCGTGGAAAGGAACTTTTTCGGTCCCGCGCCGTCTAATTGAGCAGATCGGGTGAGGGACGGAGTGATCTGGTGGACGAAGGCATACTGATCGCAGCGAGCCGCCGCGGCGACGCGGCCGCGTATGACGCGCTGGTAGGAGCGTACCAGGACCGGATCTACCAGGTCACGTATCGGGTCACCGGCAATCCGGAAGACGCTTCCGACGCGGCGCAGGAGGCGTTCCTGAAGGCCTTTCGTTCGCTGCGCGCGTTTCGCGGCGACGCGGCGTTTGGGACGTGGCTGCACCGGATCGCCGTGAACGCCGCGTTGGACATCGTTCGCCGGCGGCCGCCGCAGACCCGGGACTTGCCGGACGCCGCGGCAACTCCCACCGACGCCCAGGATCGCGAGCTCGAGCGGCGTGAACTGCAGCGCAGGATCCACCGGGCGATGCTCACGCTCCCGACCGACCAGCGCGTCGCGGTCGTTCTCCGCGACGTCCAGGGGCTCGCGTACGGCGAGATCGCGTCGGTGCTGCAGGTGCCGGTCGGCACGGTGCGGTCCCGATTGAGCCGGGCGCGCGAAGCCCTCAGGCACCTGCTGGCCGATCTCAGTCCCGTGGCCGAGTGATGGAGGACCCCACATGCAAGTGACGCACGTGACCGAACTGCTGTCGCCGTTTCTTGACGACGAAATTGCTCCCCGCGAGCGCGAGCAGGTGCAGCGGCATCTCGAGGTTTGTCCCGAGTGCCGCCTGCAGCTGGAATCGCTCCGCGCGACGCTGCGGCTGGTGCGCTCGCTGCACCCGGTGAAGGTGCCCGATGGGTTCCGCGATCAGGTGCGCTCGCGGCTGAGCGCCGTCGGGGAAGGATCCCGGGAGCGCCGGAGGATCCCGCGCTGGTCGTGGCACGTGGCCGCGGCGGCGGCCGTGCTGATCATCGGCGTCTTCTCCGTCAACCTCTTCCGGGAGATCCGACCAATCGAGCAGGCGGTCGCGCCCGAGCGGGGCGGGGTCAATCTGGGTGCGCCCGGCGTCACCGACCTGCGATCTGCTCCGCCCGTGGCGCCATCCGCCGCACAGCCTCAGAAGACGTTCCCGCAATTTGATGGGCGCAAGATCGTGCGGACCGCGCAGCTGGCCATCGACGTGGACCAGTTTGACGACGCGAGCCGCCGGCTTGTGCAGATCGCCGAGCGGGCCGGCGGGTTTGTGGCCGAATCATCCTACGCCGAGGACAATGGCGTGCCGACCGGTAGTTTCACGCTGCGGGTCCCGGCGGCCCGGTTTGCCGCCGTGCTGGCGGAGCTGGACGCGCTGGGCGAGATCACCCAGCGTCAGATCAGCGGGCAGGACGTCACCGAAGAATTCGTCGATCTGCAGGCGCGGATCCGCAACCTCGAACGCCACGAGCAGCGGCTGCTGAGCTTCATGGACCGCGCGACCAAAGTGAGCGACCTGCTGGCGATTGAGGAGCAGCTGGCCCGCGTGCGCGGCGAAATCGAGCAGCTGACCGGCCGGATGCGGTTTCTCGAACGCAGCGCCGACCTAGCGACGGTGGCGGTGGCCGTGAAACAGAAGGCGAAAAGGACGTCCGGCGGTCTCTGGGACATCTCCGGCACGTTGTCGAAGATGCGGGCCGCGTTTCTGGCGACGGCCCGGCAGATCGCCGCGGCGGTGGAATGGCTGGGCGTGACGGTCAGCGCGCTGGTGCCGGTGCTCTTGCTGGCGGTGGGGGCATGGCTGATCATCAGACGCCTCAGGGTCGCGCGCTCCTCCTAGTTCGTGTAGAGTAGTCTGGCACGACGGCGGCTCGGGCACGTTCTAAACAGGTCCCCTCAACGAGGCCAGGCGGGTTCATGCGCGGAGTACGGCGGACCATAGGCATACTGCTGGTCGGGATGGCGCTGCTCGGCGGCGGGGCGATCCATGCGTCGGCGGCCGCGGCACCGGCGCAGTACTTCATCACCCCGACCTGGGGAACG
>DASYRL010000016.1:0-2977 GCA_036004445.1 bacterium | reverse complement strand
GCCGGTCGCCATGCCCGACGACGAGATGATGATCACGGGACCGCGCACGTCGTTGAGGCGCTTGGACTCGTCGACGGTGCGGCAGAACGTCGACTGTTTGGTGCGCAGCGCTTTGACCCCGTCCTTGATCTCCCCCAGCATCTCCATGTCCAGGTCTTCGGTGTGGTGCCGGTAGATCTCCGTCACGTCGATAGCGGAAGGACTGTCGACATACACCGGCAGGACGGGAATCCGTTTTTCGCTTTCGAGATGCTGCAGCAGCCAGAGGATTTCCTGCGTCCGATCCACCACGAACGCGGGGATCAATAGCGCGCCGCCGCGATCGGCGGTTTGCCCAACCACCTGGGCCAGCTGATCGGCCGTGCCGGGCTTGTGCTCGCGGTCTCCGTAGGTCGACTCGAGCAGCAGCACGCTGGCAGCGGGCACCGGGTCGGGATCGGGGAGAATCGGCCGGTCGTACCGTCCCAGGTCGCCCGAGAACACGACGTTCAGGTCGGGGCCGACTCGGAGGTCGACGGTGGCGGCGCCGAGAATGTGCCCCGCGTGCCGGTAGGTCACGGTCAAGTCGCCGGCAACGGGGAATGGCTGCGCGAACGGCTTTGCCTCGAGCTGCGACAATGCCTGCTGGGCGTCCCTGGCGTTGTACAGAGGCTCGGCCGGCGAGTGCTTTGAATACCCGTACCGGTTGGCGCGCTCGGCTTCTTCTTCCTGGAGATGGGCCGCGTCCGGCAGCAGGACCCCGAGCAAGTCGACCGTCGCGGACGTGCAGTAGATCGACCCGCGGTAACCCCGGCGCACCAGCAACGGCAGCGCGCCGGTGTGGTCGATGTGCGCGTGCGAGATCACCACCGCATCCAGGCTCTTGGGATCGAATGGGGGGTCACGCCAGTTGCGCTCGCGCAACTGCTTCAGACCCTGGAACATCCCGCAGTCGAGCAGCACGCGACGGCCGTTGGTAGTCACCAGGTGCATCGAGCCGGTCACGGTACCGGCGGCGCCACAAAACTGGATCGTGCTCATCGCACTCCGTGCTCGAGGGCCCCCAGCAATCGCAGCACCCCATCCAGAATCGTCAGCGGGTGTGGAGGACAGCCAGGCACCCAGAGATCCACTGGAATGTCGGCGCCTACGCCATCCGCAACTTCTCCGCTGCCGCGAAATGGCCCGCCGCTCAACGCGCAAGCACCGACCGCAAGGACGATTTTCGGAGGGGGGACGGCATCATAGGTCCGCCGCAACGCTCCGCGCATGTTGGTATTGAGCGCGCCGGTGATGACGAGGCCGTCGGCGTGACGCGGCGACGCGACGAACTGCACGCCGAAGCGCGACAGATCGAACACCACGTTGCCTAACGCAATCAGCTCCGCTTCACACCCGCCGCAGCTGCCGGCCACCACGGATCGCAGCCGTAACGACCGCCCAAACAACCGTCGACTGCGCTCGTCGAGCGCCTGCGCCAGGGCCGGCTCCCCCGTCGGCGTCAGCAGGGCGTCGCGGCTGCGAACGGCCATGCGATGGTCCCGCGTGTAGGCAATCGCGCCCGCCGGGCAAGCGGCTGCCTCTTCCGGGCTGAACAGGCACGCGCCAAGATCCAGCGCTGTGCGGTCGCCCGGGCCTTCCACCAACAGAGACGAGGGAGCACTGACACGGCAGCGGCGGCAGTCGTCCGGACAGCGGGCCGGGTCTCGCACAGGCCGGCCGCGGAAGCGGTCCGGGAACTCGGGCGCGGGCCCCCGCGGAAACTTCAGCGTTCCGAATCCTTGTCGCAGCCGATTACGGATCACATCGAGCACGGAGGTCCATCCTTCATTAGAGGTCGTGCCCGGCGTAGGAGAGATTGAAGCTCTTGTTGCACAGCGGAAAGTCCGAAATCTCGTTCCCGGGCATGGCGATGGCCAGCGCGGCCCAGTTGTGGAACGACGGATCGGTGACTTTGTGACGGCGGATGCGACCTGCTGAATCGGTGAGGACGACGTGCACGATCTCGCCCCGCCATCCCTCGACCATCGCGACGACGAGCTCATCGGGCCGAAGTGCCCCGCATGGCACACAGACGTCTCCCCTCGGGAGCGCGCCGAGCTGCTCGATCGCGAACTCCAACGACCGCTGGACCTCGAGCCGACGCACCAGCGCGCGTGCCAGCACGTCCCCCGCCCAGGCCGTGGCGACCGGAATGTGGGCGAAGCGGAAAATGCCGTAAGGGTGATCGTGACGCACGTCGCGGGCGACCTCGCACGCGCGGGCGACCGGGCCCACAAAGCCCCCCTCGCCACAGCACTGCTTCGTCACCACCCCCACTCCCTCGAACCGCGCCTGGACCGAGGCGTCCCCGAAGAGGAGAGTGAGGACCGGTTCCACGTCTTCACCAAGGCGCTTCAGGCGCTCGACCATTTCCGCCGCCATGGCGGGCGGAATGTCGAACGCCGCACCGCCGGGACGTACCAGCCCCCGGCCGTACCGGTTGCCACTCAACGTCATCAGAAGATTCAGGCACTCGCCCCGCAGCCGACCAAGGGTCGCTGCTGCCGGCGCGAAGGCCACGTCACCGGCCAGCATTCCGAGATCACCGAGGTGATTGGCCAGGCGCTCGAGCTCGAGTGCGATGCCACGTACCGTCTGCGCGCGCGGCGTTTTGCGACACCGCGCCAACGCTTCGAGCGCGCCGCTGTAGGCCCCGGCATGTCCGATCACCGTGTCACCGGCGATCGACTCCGCCACGAGGACGGCTCGCCCGGGATCGACCGTCTCCAGCAGCCGCTCCACGCCGCGATGCTGATACCCCAGCACAATCTCCAGAAACAGCACCGTCTCGCCGTGCGCCTGAAATCGGAAATGTCCCGGCTCGATGATGCCCGCGTGCACCGGCCCCACCGCCACCTCGTGCACCTCATCGCCCGCGATCTGAAAGTAGGGATACGCTTCACGGTCGACCGGGCCAGCGCGCCGCGCCCGCGGCAGATGATCCGGCGGGTGGCGC
>DASYRL010000015.1:0-18006 GCA_036004445.1 bacterium | reverse complement strand
CGGCCTCGGCCGGCTTCGCGGCGGCTTCCGGCTCGATCACCTGGCGGAGCAACTCCCCGGCGATGTCGCCGATCGTCACCCGGCCCTCTTCTTCCTGGGTCTTCATGAACTCCTTGACGCGCTTACGCTCCCTATCCCGCTCGACCTTCTTGACCGACAGCAGCATGCGCCGCTCATCTGGCCGGAGGTCGGTGACGATCGCCTCGAGCATCTCGCCGACCTTGACCGCCTCGTCGATCTTGGCGATGCGTTTCTCGGAGAACTCGGCAATCGGAATGAACGCGTCGATGTCGCCCAGCCGCACGAACGCCCCCGACGGGACCGTGCGCACGACCTTGCCGCGGACGACATCGCCGGTGTGGTACCGGTCGGCCGCCTGCTGCCACGGATCATCGAGGATCTGCTTGAGGCCCAGCGAGATACGGCCGGATTCCCGGTCCATGCGCAGCACGAGCAGCCGCAGCTGCTGGTTCCGCCGCAGCACTTCCGACGGGTGCTTGATGTAGGTCCAGGACATTTCGCTGACCGGCAGCAGCCCGTCGATCCCGCCGAGGTCGACGAAGGCGCCAAAGTCGGTCAACCGCTTCACGGTCCCTTCGACGATCTGACCTTCCTGCAGCTCCTGCAAGACGGTCGCGCGCCTGGTCTTGCGATCCTCGTCCACCGCCTGCTTGTGCGAAAGGATGACCCGCCCCTTGGGACGGTCGACCTCGATCACCTTCAGCGGGATGGACTGCCCGACGAACCATTCAAACCGCCGGCCTTTGGCAAGAGAAAGGTCCACCTGGGACCCGGGTACGAACCCGCGCATCCCGAGGTCGACGACGAGACCGCCCTTCACCTTGTCCACCACCATCGCGTGGAGGACCTTGCCGGCGTCCTTGGCCTCCTGGACCCGCCGCCACGCCGCCTCGAAGTCGGCCCGCCGCTTGGACAGCACGATGGTGCCTTCTTCGCCTTCCACCCGCATGACCATGACGTCGATCCGATCGCCGACGGCAACCGATGCGCCGGCCGATCCGGGCCGCGAGAGCTCGCTGAGGGGAACGATCCCCTCGGACTTGGCGCCGACGTCGACGAGGACGCCTTCGCTGTCGACGCGCACGACCGTCCCCTGGATGATCTGCCGCTCCGCCAGCGGGGCAATGGCGGCAAGATCCACGCGCTCGTCCTTTAGTTGGCCAGACTGGCTTTCCTCAAGCATAGGCTGACCGCACACTCCTTGGGATCACTCTTCACCTTCGCTGCCGTCTGAGGGGCTCCTGCCCTCAGGCACCAGCGCGGTCCGAACCGGGTCCGGAATGCGCCGCACGCGGCCGGTGAGGTCCGTTGCGGCATGCGACGTCTCGCCCTCGGCCAGCAGCCGGCCTGATCCGGCGTGCCGTACGTCATACGAGAAGGTGAGCGTTGCCCGTGTAATCTCGCGCACCCACGTGCGGACGATGATGACGTCATCGTACCGGGTGGGCGTGTAGTACCGGCACGACGCCGCCACGACGACCAGCCGCATGCCGGACTCCTCGATTGCACGGTAGGGCATCCCGATCGCCCGCGTGTACTCCGTCCGCCCCGCTTCAAACCAGACCAGATGATTGCTGTGATGCGCGACACCCATCGCGTCGGTCTCCGCGTACCGGACGCGGATCTGCGTCTCGACGGCGAATGGGCTCGCAGGCTCTGCCGTATCCAAACGCACACGGAGCAGACGAGGTGCTCCGCTTTTGTGTGTCCGCGTTTCCGCGTTTCCGCGTTTCCGTTCCTTCATCAGATGTTCCAGTAGTTCCGCAAGGCCGAACGCGTCCGTTTGACCCGCTCGGCAATGACCCGGTACGGGATCTCGTCAGCCGCGGACGGCGTCGCGGCAGGGGCGGGGTTGCCGCTGAGGACGTCAAGCGTCGCCACCACACTCTGGGCCAGCGGCTGCAGGTGGTACCCGCCCTCCAGGACGGCGGTGATGCGGCGTGACGATCCCGCCGCCTGGCGCGCCAGCTCCGTCATCATCGCGAATCCGCCGGTACTCACCAGCATACCGCCGAGGGGGTCGCCGCGCTGTGCATCGTAGCCGGCGGAGATCACCAGCAGATCAGGCCGGAAGGCCGCGCCGAGGGGGACCACTACCTCTTCGAACACCAGCCGGTATCCTTCATCACCCGTCTGGGCCGGCAGCGGGACGTTCACCGTGAAACCCTCCCCCGCCCCGCCGCCGAAGTCGCTCCATGGGCCGGTCCCGGGGTACCAGTTTTCCTGATGCAGCGACACATAGAGGACGGAGCCGTCCCGGTAGAAGATTTCCTGCGTCCCGTTGCCGTGATGGACGTCCCAATCCAGAATCATCACGCGCTCGCACCCGTGCCGCCGCGCCGCGAGCGCCGCGCACGCGGCGTTGTTGAACAAGCAGAACCCCATCCCTCTCGCCGGGAGCGCGTGGTGTCCCGGAGGCCGCACGGCGGCAAAGGCCGCCGTCCCCACCCCTGCGTGCAGCACCTGGGCCACCGCGGCGACGGCGGCGCCCGCGGCCAGCACGGCCGCGTCATACGACGACGCCGACACCACCGTATCCGGATCGAGGATCCCTCCGCCCGATCTGGCATGCGACCGCACCATCTCGACGTACGGTTCCTCGTGGACGGCGAAGAGGACGTCATCGGGAACCGGGTCCGCCGTCACCTTGATGAGATCCAGCTCGCTGCCCTCTACGGCGTCGAGCACGGCGCGGAGGCGGGCGGGGCGTTCCGGGTGACCGAAGCCGGGGTCGTGCCGGAGGCAGTCCGGATGCGTGACGAACGCGAGGGTCAGACCCTGACCCCTGCGGCTGCCCGGCGCAGCCGGGCGAGCGAGGCCTCGATCCCGCCGGCACCCTTGAACACCGCGGAGGCGGCCACGAGGATGGTCGCGCCGGCGGCGACGGCTTGGCCGGCCGTGGCATCGTTGATGCCGCCGTCGACCTGGAGGTCGACGGCCAGGCCGCCCTGCTCGATCCAGGCGTGGATCTCGCGCACCTTGGGCAGGGCAGAGGCGATGAACGTCTGGCCGGCATAGCCGGGATTGACGGTCATCACCAGCGCCATGTCGAGGTCGGGCAGCACCGGGGCGAGGGCACCCGCCGGCGTCGCGGGGTTGATCGCGGCCGCCGCCCGGGCGCCGCGCTCCCTGATGTGCTGGATGACCCGCTGGAGATGCGGCGTGGCTTCGACGTGCACCGTCACCGACGTCGCGCCGCTGCGCACGCACGCGTCGACGTGACGCTCCGGGTCTGCGACCATCAGATGCGCGTCGATCGGCAGGGCCGTCACCGTACGGATGGCTTCGATGATGACCGGTCCGATGGTGATCTCCGGCACGAAGCGTCCGTCCATGACGTCGACGTGGATCCAGTCCGCTCCCCCGCGCTCGGCCGCGGCCACCGCGTCGCCGAGCCTTGCGAAATCAGCGGCCAGGATGCTGGCGGCGATCAGGACGCGACCGGGTTGGGACCGCGTCGCCCCTGAACCACTCGCTCCGCTTGGGTGCAGGGCGGGCGTCACGGCCGGATCTCCTGGATCAAGCGGTTGTCGATGTACACCTGAATGATGGTGTATCCGCGCGACCGCACCGCCTCATCGATCCGGCTGCCCGGGCTCATCGTCCGTTCGAACGCGATGCGGACGCCGCGTTCGTCGATGACCACGATCTTCACGGCCTGCTCGGCGCTGCCGCCGGGAACCACCAGCTGCACGCGCGTCACTTTGTCTCCCGCGGCGGTCGGCTGCTGGGGCTTGGCGGTCACCACCGCCGATGGCGGCGGCGTTTGCTCCTCGCCGGGGCGGATGCTCACGCGGACGCTCACGGCGTCCTGGGGTTTAATCCGGGTGCGCGGCGGCGGCGTCTGATCGACGACGATCCCCGGCTCGAGATCCGACGACGGCACGGTGGTCACCTCGCGCAGGGTCACCCCCAACTCCTGGAGCACACGGCGCGCCTCCGTGAGCGACCGGCCGATCAGCTGCGGCATCTCGATGATCCGCGGGCCCTTGCTGACCACCAGGTTGATCGGGCGTCCCCGCTCCAGGCGGGCGCCGGGCTGGGGATCCTGCGAGATCACGAACCCACCCCTGACGTTCTCATTGAAGGCTTCGCGCAGCTCACCGATGCGCAGGCGCGACTGATCGATCATCACGCGAGCTTCGACGAGGGACCGGCGCTGCACGTCGGGCACCGAGAACAACTCGGGCCCGAGACTCACCACGACCCCGATGACGCGGCCGACCTTCACGCGCTTACCGGCCGGTTGATCCTGGGAGACCACGGCCCCGGCGGGCACGGTCGAGCTGTAGGCTTCCTCGACGAGCTCCAGCCGCAGCCCGGCCTCGGCGGCCAGCCGCTCCGCCATACCGTAGGGCTTGCCGGCGAACGCCGGGACAGCGACTTCCGGTACGTTGAGGTAGCTGCTAAACGCGCGCCAGCCGCCCCAGGCCCCGCCGGCGATCACGATGAGCAGCGCGGCGGCAACGATCCCCGGCGAAAACCGCGGCCATGCCCGGGCCCGGCGGCGATCATTCGGGGCGGGCCGCAGGACCATCGTGGCCGGTGTATCGTCGCTCACCGAGTGAACGGGCTGGCGCCAGAGCTGTCCGCCGCCGACCAGATCCGTCCGCATCTCGTCGGCGCTGGCGTAGCGCGCGGCGGGCGATTTGGCCAAGGCCTTGAGGATGATCCCGTTCATGCGGTCCGACACCGCGGGCTTCACGCTCTGCGGGGGGACCGGGTCTTCGTGGATGTGTTTGATGGCGATGGCCACCGCGCTGTCCCCTTCGAAGGGCAGCCGCCCGGTCACCATCTCGTAGAGGACGACGCCCAGCGAGTAGACGTCCGCGGCGCGGTCCACTTCCACCCCGCGGGCCTGCTCGGGAGACAGGTATTGAACCGAACCGAGCACCGTCCCGGTCTGGGTGATGGTCGCCGCGCTGGTGGCCCGGGCGATGCCGAAGTCGGTCACCTTGACCTCGCCGTCGGGGGTAAGCAGGATGTTCTGCGGCTTGACGTCGCGGTGGATCACCCCGTGGGCGTGCGCGTACGCGAGGGCCTCGCAGACCTGCGCGGCGATCACCGCAGCCTCGTCGACCGGCAGGGGCCCGTGGCGGCGGATCAACTCCTTGAGGTTCGAGCCCGCCACGTACTCCATCGCGATGTAGTGCACGCCGTCCTCACGCCCGCTGTCGAAGACGTGCACCATGTGCGGGTGCTCCAGCGCGCTGACCGCGCGCGCCTCGCGCTCGAACCGCTCGACGAACTCCGCGTCCGCCGCGTACTGCTCCCTCAGGATCTTCAGCGCAACGATCGCGCCGTCGTCGACCCGGCGCGCCGTAAACACCGACGCCATGCCGCCGTCGCCGATACGCTGGAGGATCTCGTACCGCCCCGCAATGACCTTTCCGGTCGCAATCATGGCGCGGAAACGCGGGAACGCGGGATCGCGGGAACGCGGGCGGCATCCGGCGCCGACGCCGCATGGGTCCGCCGTAGTTGTCCGCAGGCGGCATCGATCTCGATCCCGCGCTCCAGCCGGACCGTGACCGCGATCCCCCGGCGGCGTACTTCGTCCGCGAACGCCTCCACCCGCCTCCGGCTCGGGCGCCGGTACTGCAGGCCGTAGACCGGATTCCACGGGATCAGGTTGACGTGGTACATCGCGGGCGCGGCGTCCGGCAGGCTCGCCAGCAGCGCGCCCAGCTGCGCGCCGAGCGCGGGCGTGTCGTTGATGCCTTCCATCAGGACGTATTCGAACGACACGCGGCGGCCGGTGGCCGCGGCGTAGTCCCGGCTGGCTGCCAGCAGCTCACTGATCGGCCACCGGCGGTTCACCGGCACCAGCGCGCTGCGCAGCGCGTCAGTCGGCGCGTGCAATGACACGGCGAGGGTGAGCTGAAGCCGTTGCTCCGCCAGCGCGCGGATCCGCGGCACGAGACCGACGGTGGAGACGGTCAGCTGCCGCATCGCGATCCCCACGGCCTGCGGCGCGTTCAGCAGCCGCACCGCGGCGAGCGTCGCCTCGTAGTTGGCCAGCGGCTCGCCCATGCCCATGAACACGACGTTGGTGACCCGCTCACCCGTGGCCCGCTGCACGTGGAGCACCTGGTCGATGATTTCCCCGGTGGTGAGGTTGCGGGTCAGGCCGGCGAGCCCCGTCGCGCAGAACGTGCAGCCCATCGCGCAGCCGACCTGCGTGGACAGACAGACGCTGCGGCGGCCGTCGGCGTATCGCATGAAGACCGTCTCCACCGTCGGGCCGTCGGGGAGGGCCAGCAGGTACTTGACGGTGTCACCGCCGTCGGCAGTCACGACGGCCGCGGGCAAGAGCGAACTGATGCGCGCGTGACCGGCCAGGCGCTGCCGCAGCGCCGCCGGCAGATCGGTCATGTCCCCGAACGTCGTCGCGCCGCGCCGATAGATCCAGCGCGCCAGCTGGCGTCCGCGGAAGGCGGGCTCGCCGAGGCTCTCGGCAAACCCCTCCAATTCGCGGAGGGTTCGGCCCTTCAGTTCGTATCGCTCGTCCGTTGCCTTCGTGATCATGCGCTCGACGCCCGGGCCCCTTCGACTCGCTGATGCTCGCTCAGGGCCTGCGGCGCAACAGGGCGATGTAGAATCCATCGGTGCCTTGCCGGTGCGGCCACACCGACATCATACCGGAATCGGCGTCGGTCGGCTCCAAACCCGACGGCATGGTGGGAAACGCAGCCGGCGAGAACTCCGGGCGCGAGCGCAGGAAGGCGCTGACGACGCCTTCGCCTTCCTCCGGCTCCGTCGTGCACACGCTGTAGACCAGGATGCCGCCCGGCCGGACGGCGCCGGCCGAGCCGGTGAGGATTTCCTGCTGGAGGGCGGCCATCGCGCCGACGTCCTGCGGGCGGAGGCGCCACTTGATGTCGGGGCGCCGCCGCACGACCCCCAGGCCCGTGCACGGCGCATCCACCAACACCCGGTCGGCCGAGTCCGGAACGGCCACTCCGAGCGCGCGCGCATCCTGCACCTGCGCCTCGACGATGGTCGCACCCATGACGGCTGCGCGGCGGGCCGCGGCGGCCAGCTTCCCCTGGTGCACGTCGCAGGCGATCACCCGGCCGGAATTGGCCATCCGCTCGGCGATGTGGGTCGTCTTGCCCCCCGGGGCCGCGCAGGCATCGATTACGGTCTCGCCCGGACGGGGATCCAGCACGTGGGTGACCAGCATCGCACCGACATCCTGCACCGTGAGCGCGCCGTCCGCGGCCATGCGCTCACGCTCGGCGAATCCATCGCGGACCTCGATGCCCTCGCTCAGCGGCGTAGACGCCACCGCCGCCCCGCCGGCCCGCAGCCGCTCCACGAGCGCCTCGCGCGGGCCGTGGAGCAGGTTCAGCCGCACGTACAGCGGCGCCGGCGCGTTGTTCGCCGCGCACAGCGCCGCGGCCTCGGGCCGCCCCAACCGGTCGATCCACCGCTGCACGAGCCACTGCGGATGTGATTCTTCAACGGCAAGCCGCGCGGCCGCATCGGTGGCCGGCGGCAGTGGCCGCTCGCCGGACGCGGCGATGCGGCGGAGCACGGCGTTCACCAGCCCCGCGGTCCCGGCGTGACCGTACCGCTTGGCGAGCTCGACCGCCTCGTGAATCGCCGCCCGCGGCGGCACGCGCGACAGGAAGAACAGTTGGTAGCAGCCGCTGCGGAGGATCGCCCGGATGCGCGCCGGCAGCTCGGCCAGCGGGTGCGTGGCGGCCCCCTGCAGCGTCCAGTCGATGCGCGCGCGGCGGCGCAGCACGCCCAGCACGAGCTCGGTGGCCAGCGCTGCATCGGCGGCCGACAGACGGGCGTCGGCGAGGCTGCGGTGCAGGAGCAAGTTAGCAAACGCGTCACCGGAATCGACGCGGCTGAGCACCGTGACGGCCACGTCACGGGCAGATGGAGTGTGCCGCCGGGCGGGGCGAACCGTCCGGCTCATCGGGGGATCAGTCGCGGGAATTTCGCAGGATGACCAAACGGACCAGCTGCAGCACCGCCATCGCCGCCGCCGCGACGTAGGTGAGCGCCGCGGCGTTGAGGACGGCGCGCACGCCCTGCGCTTCCTGCGGCAGCACCAGCCCCTGGCCGGTCAACTGGGCGACAGCCCGGTTGCTCGCGTTGAACTCCACCGGCAGGGTGATCAGCGCAAAGATCACGTATCCCAGGAAGATGAGGATGCCCAGATCCATCAGGACCGGCAGGCTGGTGATCAGCCCGATGATGAACAAGATCCAGGCCGCGTTGGTGCCGAAGGTCGCCAGGGGCACGATCGCGGATCGCAGCGCCAGCGCCGGATAGTGCTGCTTGTCCTGCAGGGCGTGCCCGGTCTCGTGCGCGGCCACGCCGATCGCGGCGATCGAATCGCTTCCGAACACCTCGGGCGACAACCGGAGGACTTTCTGACGGGGATCGTAGTGATCGCTGAGCGCCCCTTCCACGGGCTCGACCCTGACGTTGGTGATGCCGTTGCGGCGCAGCAGCTCCGCGGCGACCTGGGCGCCGGTATAGCCGGTGCCGGACCGGATCTCGGAATAGTGGCGAAACGTCGAGGTGACCTTCCACTGCGCGTAGAGGGCGAGCGCAAACGCCGGCAGCAGCAGAAGGAACGTCGAGTCACCGAACAAAAACGGCATACGCCTATTATAGCAAGCGCTCTCCGACTTCCAACCGCGCCCCGCGCGCATACTCGTCGGCCGTCATCCTGCGTCGACCTTCAGGTTGGACGCTGGTCACGAGCAGCCCCCCGCGGCCGGTGGACACGACGAAGCCCTCGCCCGGCCGCAGCTCAATGATGGTGCCGGGCGCGCCCCCCATGTCGCTCCGCCCCTCGGGATACGCGCGCCAGATCTTCACTAGCCGGCCGCGGTGGGTCGCGTAGGCCGACGGCCACGGATCCATGGCGCGAACGAAGTCGGCCAGCGCCGCCGCCGGAGCCGTCCAATCGATCCGGCCGTCTTCCTTGCTGAGTTTGCCCACGTACGTGGCCGCGTCGTGATCCTGCGGCCGCCGGGGCGCCCGCCGCTGTGCAATCAGGGTCAGGGCTTCGACGAGCGCGTCCGCGCCGATGCGGGCCAGTCTGTCTTCCAGCGCCTGCGCCGTGTCGGCGGGGTCGATCGGCACCTCGCGCTGGAGGATGATGTCGCCGGCGTCGAGGGCTTCGCTCTGGTACATGATGGTCACCCCGGTGACCGCTTCCCCCGCCACGATCGCCCGCGGGATCGGCGACGCGCCGCGGTACTTCGGCAGCAGCGACGGATGCAGGTTGATGCAGCCCAGCGGCGGGAGCGCGAGGATTTCCCGCGGGATGATCTTGCCGTATGCGACCGTGACCATCACGTCCGGCGCCAGGGCTGCGAGTGCGGCCATCGTCTCGGGCGATTTCAGGCGCGAGGGCTGGAGCACGGGGATTCCCAGCTCGCGCGCGACCTCGGCGACCGGCGGCGCGGCTACGTGACGCCCGCGGCCCTTCGGGCGGTCGGGCTGCGTGAGGATGGCGAGCACGTCGGCGGTAGCGGCGACGGCCCGCAGCGCCGGCACGGCGAACGCCGGTGTGCCGAGGAACACCACGCGCAGCCGGCGAGAATACCCGGCATCCGCCGGCCCTGAATCCGAGCGCAGCGAGTGGTTCGGGCTCATCGCGGAGGCGCGGCTTCGACCTCTGCCGACTCGGCCACGTCCCGGATGGTGGATTTGTCGACCACCCGGTCGAGGAAGAGGATGCCGTCGAGGTGATCGATCTCGTGCTGAAAGACCCGGGCCAGCAGCCCCGACGCGCTGACCGTGATCCCCCGCCCCCGCCGGCTCTTAGCCTTCACCGTGACCGCGGCGGCCCGCGGTACGTCGGCGGCGACGCCCGGGATCGACAGGCACGCCTCGGTCGCGGTCTCCTCGCCGGTCCGCCGGATGATCTGGGGATCGATCAGCACGTGGACTTTGTCCTCAACTTCGGCGACGAAGATCCGCTTGCTGATGCCGACCTGTGGGGCGGCGAGCCCAACGCCGTTGTACTCGTGCATCGTGTCGAGCATCACGCTCACCACTTGCTGGATCTCCGGGGTCACCTTCCCGACGGGTTTGGCCCGCCGGCGCAGCACGGCCGCTCTCGGATTGTCGACGGTGATCACTTCCACGGGGACAAGTCTAGAACACCGGTCATCGATCGTCGAGAGAACGACCACGGCAGTTAGAGTAGGTCCACCGGATCGACGTCGATGACGATCTTGATGGTACGGGGAACCGCCGCCGCGGCGAGCACGTCGGGCAGGACGCGCCGGGCGGTCCCCTCAGCGTCGTCCTTCACGAGAACCTGCCAGCGCACGCGCCCGCGCATTCTCGGCAGCGGCGCCGGAGACGGCCCCAACACTTCGGCCACCGTCTCCAGGCCATCGGCGAGGGCCCGTGCCACGGGCTGCACCTCGTCGGCCCGCGTCCCCGTGACGATCAGGTTGATCAGGGTCCGAAACGGCGGATAGCCGAATTGCCGGCGCGACGCGAGCTCCTGCCGGTAGAAGGCCTCGGGATCGCGCCGCCGCAGCGCGACCATGACCGGGTGCTGCGGGGAGAACGTCTGGATCACCGCCTCCCGGCGCGCCAGATCCACTACCTGCGTCAGGATCTGAAACGTGCGCTCGGCGGCCGTGAACTCGGGCAGGTTCAAGGCCGCGTCCACTCCCAGCGCACCGGCGACGTCCGAGGCCACCTGCCCGACTCCCTTGACCAGCAACTGCGTGCCGATGAGCAGACCCCCCCGGCGGGCGAATTGCTGCCAGATGCGCAACTGGTCGGGCTCATCCGGCGCCGTGTCGGAATCCAACCGCAGGACCGGCGTGCGCTTGAACAGCCGCCGCGCCGCCGCTTCGACGCGTTCCGTGCCGATCCCGTGCGGCCGCAGGCTGGTCCCCCCGCACGATGCGCACACCGTTGGCGCGGGGTCCTCGCGGCCGCAGAGGTGACAGCGCAGCGTGCGCGCAGGCACATGGTAGGTCATCGCGACGGCGCAGCGCGGGCACTTCGGCACAGCCCCGCACTCGTGACAGAGCAGGAAGTCCGCGTACCCGCGGCGGGGCACGAACACGATCGCGTGACCCGTGGGGAGCGTGTGCGCGAGCGCCTGGTAGAGACGGCGGCCGAAGAGTCCGCCCAGCGGGCCGGCATCGGAACGGACGTCGGCGATCGCCACGGTCGCGGGCGCCGACGATGGCATCGGGAAGCTCGTGACACGCCCGGCGTCCACCTGTCCCATCAACTCGACCGAGGGAGCCGGCGTCCCCCAGAGCACCCCCGCGCCCGTCAGCGCGGCCCGCTCGGAGACGACCCTGCGGGTGAGGTACCGCGGCATCCGCTCTTCTTTGTACGATGCGTCTTCCTCGTGCTCGACCACCACGAGGCGCAGCGCGCGAACGGGCACAAAGGCGGCGAGCCGGGTTCCCACGACGGCGAGCGGCCCGTTTGCCTGCAGGTACTTCCATGTCGCCCATCGGACCGCCGCAGGCTGGGCCCCGTGCATCAGCGCGACTGGGCCGTCGACCTTTGCGGCCAGCCACGGCGCCAGACGCTCCGCCTGGGAGACCTCCGGGACAAGGACAATGGCGCTGCCGCCGGCGGCAAGCGTCCGCTGCACCGCCGCCGCGTATGTCGCGAAGCGTCCGCCGCCGCCGATCACGGCCGCCTGAGCACCCGGTGTCAGCGCGGCAAGCACGTGTTCGGCTGCCGCCGGTAGTTCTCCCACGGGGCCGCCCGTGTCGGTTCGGGTGGGAGACTGAACGATGGCCGGTTCACTGGGCGAGGCGCGGCGGCGATGCGCCCCAGCCGCCGCCTCGCGGCGCGCCGCCGGGATGCCCGACAGCGGCGGCAGCATCGCCGCCAGCGCCTCGCCCACCGTGCAGACGTAGAACCCCGCCATCCACTCCGCCAGCGCGAGCAGATCCGGAGGGAGGACGGGCAGTCGGTCGTCGATGCCCGTCAGGGGACGGACGGTGCGGTCCACGTCCTCGAGCAGGCGGACGACGTACCCGGACGTCGCGCGTGGACCGAACTTGATCCGCACCGGGGTGCCGGGCTCGATGCTCGGTTCGAGGACGCGTGGAATCGAAAACGTGAAGACCCGATCCCCGGCGCGCAGCGGAACGTTGACGGCGACGTCGGCGAATCGGGCCATCGTGACTAGTGACTCGTGACTGGTGACTCGACAGTATGATCCGCTTCGACTCCGGAACACGAGTCACGAGTCACGAGTCACGAGTCACGCCCTCCGTTCTTGCAGAGCCGCAATAATCTCCTCGACGATGGCGTCGGGTTCGGCCATCCGGCCGATGGCCTCCTTGCCCGATGCCAGCCAGCCGACCACCGGACCCACGATCCGGTAGCCGCGGGACCGCAGCGCGCGCAGGTGTTCCTGGACCGTGGGCTGCGCGTACATGACGTCGCTCATCGCCGGGGCGATCAGGACCGGGGCGCGCGTCGCCAGCGCGGTGGCGGTGATGACGTCGTCGGCAAGGCCCAGCGCCAGCCGCGCGATCGTGTGCGCGGTCGCCGGCGCAATGACGTAGACGTCGGCGCGCTCACCCAGATACACGTGCGGTTCCTCCCAGGGATTCCCCGGATCCCACATGTCGGTGATGACGGGGTGCTGGGACAGCGTGCGCAGGGTGAGCGGACCGATGAAGTTGCTCGCCGACGGCGACATCAGTACGTAGACCTCGACGCCCGCCTTTCGCAGGGTGCTGACGAGCTGAGCCGATTTGTACGCGGCGATGCCGCCGGTTACGCCGACGACGATCACCTTGTCGCGCAGCGCCTCGGACGCCATCAGGACTTCGCGCTCCCCGATTGCTCGCTTGCCCGCTTGCCCGCTTGCTGGTTTGCTCCAACCGCGCGGGCGAGTACTATCAGCGCGTCCACGATCGCCTCGGCGCTCCAACGCGTCGTATCGATGATGAGGTGGTACGGGCTGAGATCATCGACATCGATATTGTAGAAGGTCTTGTACCGCGCCCACTCGCTGCGCTCGCGCTCCACGAGGTCGGCCCGCGCGGCGTCGGCGGCCTGCCCCTCGCGGCCGGCCACGCGCGCGGCCCGCACCTCCACGGGCGCCCGCAGCCAGATTTTCACGTCGGCGTCGACCATCCAGCCCGACAGGCGGCTCTCCACGATGCAATCCCCCGCCGCGTGAGCGAGCTCGCGCTGCCGGCGGTCCAGGTCGTGATCGAACGCCGGGTCGTGTTCGGCCAGCCTGTTCACGTCGGTGACGGAAATCCCCCGCTCGCGCGCGATCTCCCGGAACATCTCGCCCCCGGAGATATACCGGTAGCCCAGCCGCGCCCCGAGCGCGCGCGCCACGGTGCTTTTGCCCACGCCGATCGGTCCGGCGATGGCGATGATCAGGACACGTCCTCCTCATCCCGGGCGGCAAACCGGTGCGCGACCGTCTCCGGCTGGATCGCCGAGAGGACCACGTGCCCGCTATCGGTGATCACGACGGCGCGCGTCCGCCGGCCGTAGGTCGCGTCGATGAGCGATCCCCGGTCGCGCGCTTCCTGGATGATGCGCTTGATCGGCGCGGAGTCCGGCGCCACGATCGCAATGATGCGATTCGCGGCGACGATGTTCCCGAAGCCGACGTTGATGAGGCGGGCGTCTGCGCTATTCAATGTTCAGGACCTGCTCGCGCAGACTCTCCAGCTCACCCTTGATCGCGATGACCGCCCGCGCGATCTCCATGTCGTTGGCCTTGGCGCCGATCGTGTTCGTCTCGCGACCCATCTCCTGCAGGAGGAACTCCAGTTTCCGGCCCACCGCGCCGTCTGAGGCGGCGACGTCGAGGGCAAACTGGTCCGCATGGCTGCGCAGCCGCGTCAGTTCTTCACTCACGTCGCTGCGCTCGGCGAAGATGGCGACCTCGGCGGCGAGGCGCTGTTCGTCCAGCGGGATGTCGCCGAGCAGCTCGCCGACCCGAGTCTTCACTCGAGCCGCGTAGTCAGCGACGACGGCGGGCGCGCGGGCGACAATCGTATCAGTGCGCTCGCGGATCCGTCCAAGGCGCATCAGCAGATCGTCGGCCAACCGGCGTCCCTCCGCCTCGCGCATGACCGTCAGCGCGTCGGCCGCTGAGGACACCGCAGGAGCCAGGTCCGCCCATAACTGCTCCGCCTCTTCACGGACCTCTTCGACCTTGATCACGTCCGGGAACGCCGCGACCTGCGACAGCGTGATCTCCGCGGGCACCCCTACCGCGCCGGCGAGTTCCTTCAATGCCTGGGCGTAGGCGGCCGCGGCCTCCGTGTCGGCCCGGATCGACCTGGCCCGGACCGCACGCTCCTCGCGCACGACGGCGACTTCCACCCGGCCCCGCAGCACACGCGATTGCACCGTCGTCCGCACCGAATCCTCCAACACGATCAGGTCGCGGGGAAGCCGGACGACAATCTCGCTGAACCGGTGGTTGACCGACTTCATTTCGACCGAAAAGCGTCCGGCGGTCGTCTGCGCGGTCGCGCTGCCAAATCCCGTCATGCTGCGGACCATGGACGACCCTTTCTCGTGCTTCGAAGGGGAGTCCTGTCCCACGGAAAAACGGGAACAGGGAACGGGGAACAGGGAACAAGGAACAGGGAACAGTCAAACGGCATGGAGCGGATCAAGTGGTCGTTCGATAGCGTCGTCCTCGCCGCGGTGGCCGCCGATCTGGAGCCGCTCATCGGCGGGACCGTGACCCGCGTCCTGCAGCCGGACCGGGATGAGATCGTCCTGGCCATCGGCGCGCGGCGGCGGCCATCGCATGTCCTGCTGTCGATCCACCCGCGCTGGGCGCGCGCCCACCTCATCGGCGACGTCGACGCGGGCGCCGCCGCATCGTTCTGTCAGCTGCTCCGCGCGCGGCTGGAGGGAGCGCGGTTGGGACGAATCGTGCAGCCGGCATTCGAGCGCACGTTGACCCTGACCTTCACGGCCCTTGACGATGAGGTTGACCTCGTCGTCGAGATCATGGGGCGCCACAGCAACCTGATCGCCGTCGGCGGCGGGACGATTCTCGGTTCGCTGAAATCCGTCACCGCGGCGATGTCGTCGGTGCGCCAGATCCTGCCCGGGATCGTCTACGTCTCTCCCCCGCGAGGACTGCCGGCGCCGCAGGACCTCACGGAGCCTCTGCTGCGCGAGCGGCTGGCGGGCGCAACGGGGTCGCCGGCGCGGCGGCTGGCCGGCACGATTCTGGGCATCAGTCCGCTGATGGCCACAGAGCTCGCCGTCCGGGCCGGGTTGAACCCGGCCGGAAGGACGGATGATCCCGAGCAGTTGGCCGCGGTGGTGTGGCCGGTGCTCGTGGAGCTGGTCGATACGGTCGTGCATCAGCGGTTCGAACCGGTCGTCTACCACGAAGACGGCGCTCCCGTCGCCTGCACGCCGTTTCCGTACGTCCACCTCGCCGGCTGGTCAGTCGAGCCCACGCCGACGATGAGCGCCGCCGTGGCAGCGGTGGCCGGGCACGCGGCAAGCCGGTCGCACGTTGATGAGGAACGCAGCGCACTGCTGGCGGCCATCGGCGCGGCGATGGCAAAGATCGCGCGGACGCAGGCCGAGCTGGAGAAATCGCAGACCGAAGCGGCAGGCGGTGAATCCCTCAAACAGCGTGCGAATTTGCTGTTTGCCTACGCGTCGCAGATCCCATCCGGGTCGACGGAGGCCACCCTGCCCGGGTTCGACGGCACGCCGGTCACCATCCAGCTCGATCCCACGGTGACCGCAGTGGACAACGCGCGGCGACTCTTCAAGCGATACGCCAGGATCAAGTCGGCGCAGCCGCAGGTGGCACAGCGACTGCGTGAGGTGGCGGCGCAGCGCGAATACCTGGACAGCATGCAGGTGCTGACCGAGACGGCGACGTCGGCCGATGACCTCGAGGGCATCCGCGAGGAATTGGTCAAAGAGGGCATGCTGAAATCTCGCCGCCGGCAGCGTCGGCCGGCCACACCGCGCGCGGGCCCCCGGTACTACACCACGGCGTCCGGGGCGGACGTCGTGGTGGGCCGCACCAACCTCGAAAACGATCGGGTGACGTTTGCGATCGGCCGTCCCGATGACCTGTGGCTCCATGCGCGCGGCATGCCCGGGGCCCACGTCATCCTGCGCACCGGGGGGCGCACGGCGCCGGAGGAGGCGATCAGATCAGCGGCACAGATCGCCGCGTATTTCAGCCGCGGCCGTGGCGCCGGCACGGTGCCGGTGAGCTACACGCTTCGGAAATACGTGAAGAAGCCGCGCGGGGCGCGGCCGGGGCTGGTGACGATCACCAACGAGAAGACGGTGGTCGTAGAACCCAGACTGCCCCAGACGACGCAAGCGGGCAAGCAGGCAAGCGAGCAAGCCTAACCTTCAGGTCTCGGGCCGTTCGCTTGCTCGCTTGCGCGCTTGCTAGCTTGCCTCGGCGGGTTCCTCAATCACGACTTCATCAATCCCGTCGGTCTCCTTCAGCCGGACCGCGACGTGCTCGCGGGACGATGTCGGCAAATTCTTGCCGACGTAGTCGGGCCGGATCGGGAGTTCCCGATGGCCGCGGTCGACGAGCACGGCGAGCTGAATGTGCGCGGGGCGGCCGAGATCGGTGAGTGCGTCCAGCGCGGCCCGCACCGTCCGGCCGGTGAACAGGACGTCGTCAACGAGGACGAGGGTGTGCGTGTGCACGTCAAACGGCAGCACCGGCCTCGCGTTCTCCGTGGATTGATGCCGGTCGTCCCGGTAGGGCGTAACGTCCAGGGCGGCGACGGGGACAGTGGCGCCCTCGATAGCCCCGATGGCAGCAGCCAGCCGCTGGGCCAACGGCGCGCCCCGCGTCTGGATGCCGACGACCGCGAGCGTCTCCGCGGTCCGGTTGCGCTCGAGGATCTCGTGCGCCATCCGTGCCAGGGCGCGGCGCATCGCGTCGGCGTCCATGACTTTGGCCTTCTCTCGCATCGCTGTCATCGTCTGGTCCGGGGTTTCCGTGCCGGTGCGGATGAACCCTCCGCCCTGAGGTGTGCCAGGACGCCGGCGAAATCCTCAGGCAGCGGCGCCTCGAACTCCATCGGCGCGCCGGTGCCGGGGTGCCGGAACGCGAGCCGGTAGGCGTGGAGCATCTGCCGGCTCGCCGGCGGGCTGCCGGGCGGCATCCGCCGTCCACCGTAGACCTGATCTCCGATCACGGGATGGCCGAGGTGCGCGAAGTGCACGCGAATCTGATGGGTGCGGCCCGTGATCAGCCCGGCCTCGACGAGGGTGGCCCCGGCGAGACGCTCGACGACGCGGTAGCGTGTCACGGCCGCCCGGCCCCCTGTGACCACGGCCATCTTGGTCCGGCGGCGGGGATGACGGCCGATCGGCGCGTCAATGGTGCCTTCGTCCTGCGCAAGACGACCAGCGACGAGGGCGAGGTACCGCCTCGAGACGTCGCGGGCGGCGACCGCCCGCTGCAGCGCGTCGAGGATCGGGGCGCGCTTGGCGACGATGAGCAGCCCGGAGGTCTCGCGGTCGAGCCGGTGGACGATGCCGGGCCGATCGGCGGCGCCCACGCCGCGCATCGACGGAATTCGAGCGATCAGGGCGTTCGCCAGCGTCCCGCCGGCGCGCCCGGCTCCCGGATGCACGGTCAATCCCGGGGGCTTGTTGATGACCAGCAGATCCTGGTCCTCAAACACGATGTCGAGCGGAAGTGCCTCAGCGACCAGCGGTTCGACGACGGGTTCGGGGAGCGCGACGACGACCTGATCTCCGGTGCGCAGGCGCGCCGCCGGCTTCACCGCCACGCCGGCAATCGTCACGGCGCCGGCATCGATGAGGCTCTTGATGCGGGAGCGGGACAGGGCGGGAAGCTGCGCGGACAGGAACACGTCGGCCCGCTGCCCGGCAGCCGTCGCGGACACACGGAACTTCAGAACTCGATCCCTGTGATCCCCTTGATCCCCATGATCCCGAACGTCGGTCAGGGCATCGCGGCGGGTTCGGCCGGAGGCACGTCGGCTT
>DASYRL010000014.1:0-41097 GCA_036004445.1 bacterium | reverse complement strand
GGGTGAATCGCCGGCATCGCCTGGCTGACGTCACCCATGTCGGTCGAGCCGAGGCGCGGCTTGGCGGGCGTCGGATCCACCGGCCAACCGAGCTCTTCGAGGTGGCGGCCAAAGGCCTGGGCCAGCGGGCCGTTGGGCTTGATCGCGTCATAGCCTTTCTGGGTATCGACCTCAAGCGTCGCCCCTGTCGCCTCAGCTCCGGCCTCGGCGCATTTGATGACCTTGTCGAGCACCACGGCCGCATACTCACGGTCGAGTGCGCGGATACTGAAGGTGGCCTCCGCGCGATCGGGGATGATGTTGGCCGCGGCGCCGCCGTAGGTGATAATGCCGTGCACGCGGGCATCATCGCGCAACTGCTGCCGCAGCAACCCGATATTCACGAAGAGTTGGATCATTGCGTCAAGCGCGTTGATGCCTTCGAATGGTGCAGCCGCAGCGTGCGCTGCTTTTCCGCGGTATCTGACTTTGAGCCGGTAAGATGCGAGGGAGCCCCGCGCCGTGAGGGTGCTATTGGAAGGATGGAACATGATCGCTGCGTCGACCCCGGCAAACGCACCCCGCTCCAGCATGAGCACCTTGCCTCCCCCACCTTCTTCCGCCGGCGTGCCAAACACCACGACCCTGCCCGGAACCGTTCCCATCACCGCGGCCAATCCAACCCCGGCACCCAGCGCGCCGGTACAGATGAGGTTGTGGCCGCAGGCGTGGCCGATCTCCGGGAGGGCATCATACTCCGCAAGGAAGGCGACGGTCGGGCCCGCGCCGGTGCCGTTGGCCTCAGCGCGGAACGCGGTCGGAAGATCAGCGATACCGAGTTGGGTCTGGAATCCGTGCCCTTCCAGCGTCTCCGCGAGCCAGCGGGACGACTGGACTTCCTGGAAGGCAATTTCAGGATTGGCGTGGATCCGGCGGGCGAGATCGGTCAGTTCACCGGAGACGGAATCGATCCGGGCGAGAACAGCGGCCTTGAGGGAGTCTCGGGATTGCTTCGTCACTACGTTCCTCGCAATGACATGAAAGAGGCGGCTCCTCGCAATGACCTACTGAAGGCGGATCCGGGCAAAGCGGCGGCGGCCGACGCGGAGAATGAGGCCGTCTTGGATGGTGATCTCGGCGTCGGTCTGGTTGACACGCTGCCCACCAACAGTCACTCCGCCCTGCGAGATCAGCCGGCGAGCGTCGCTGTTCGATTCGGCCAGCCCCGCAAGAACAAGCATCTTGGTCACGCGCATCACTCCGTTCTTCAGCTCGTCACGCCCGACCGGCGCGTCCGGAATGTCGTCGGGGAGATCCTTGTCCACAAAGACTCTCTCGAACTGCCGCTGCGCGCCCGCGGCGGCGGCCTCCCCGTGCCAGACTTTCACAATCTCGCGTGCCAGAGCGATCTTCGCGTCGCGCGGGTGGACCGTGCCGTCCGCCAGACCCGCCTCGACCTGCTTGATCTTCTCAGACGGCAGATCGGTGCAGAATTCCATGAAATGCGTAATCAGCCGGTCGGGGATGGACATGGTCCGGCCGAACATCTCCCCCGGCGGGTCGGCGATCCCGATCGCGTTGCCGAGGCTCTTGCTCATCTTCTCGACGCCGTCGATCCCCACCAGCAGCGGCGTCAGCACGACGACCTGCGGCTCTTGTCCGTACTCGCGCTGGAGATCCCGGCCCATCAGGTTGTTGAACTTCTGATCCGTTCCGCCCAGCTCGACGTCGGCGGTCAGGCTGACCGAATCGTAGGCCTGGCAGAGCGGGTACATGATCTCGTGCAGGAAAATGGGCGTGTTGGCCTTCAAGCGATTCGTAAAATCATCGCGCTCGAGAATCCGCGCGACCGTGGTCTTGGCGGACAGGCGGATCACGTCTTCAAACTTCAGCGGCGCCAGCCACTCACTGTTGAAGACCACGCGCGTCCTCACAGGATCGAGGATCTTCGAGTACTGGTCCCGGTAGGACGCCACATTGCGCTCGATCTCCTCGCGGGTCAGCATCGGGCGGGTCTTCTTCTTCTCCGACGGATCGCCGATCAGTCCGGTGAAGTCGCCGACGACGAGGATGGCTTCATGTCCAAGATCCTGGAACTGCCGCAGCTTGCGGAGGACGATCGCGATCCCCAGGTGGATGTCGGGTGCGCTGGGATCGACGCCCAACTTGACGCGCAGCGGCCGCCCCAGCCGGAGCTTCGCGAGGAGATCGTCCTCGGAAATGATCTCGACCGTCCCGCGGCGGAGCAGGTCGAGTTGTTGATCAGGCGAGAGCGATGGCATATCTTTCACGATTATACGAGCAGACACGCGCGAATTGGGGATTGCTTCGTCCCGCTGCGCCTGCCGCGCGCGGTCCTCGCAATGACCAGGAGAGAGGTCACTTCTTGAACTCCACGATCGTGACGCCGGTATCGCCCTCGCCGCGGCCGCCGAGGCGGAAGTGCTTGACCTGGGGATGTGAGGACAGAAAATTGTGGACCATGCTGCGGAGCACGCCGGTCCCTTTCCCATGCACGATGGTGACCCGGTCGTACCCGGCGACGTAGGCGTCGTCAATGTACTGCTCGAGCTTGGGCCGCGCCTCGTCGGTCGTCTCGCCGCGAATCTCAATCGACAGTGGGACAGAGTGCGGGGCGTTGAAAACCTCGTAGGTGGGCACGTGCCGGCCGGGGCCTTCGGTAGGCAGACGCTCGGCCTCCGCCGGGGCGGCCCGCAGCGCAGAGACATGCACGCGCACGCGCAGGGTTCCGCTCTCGACCTCGACCTCGCCGTGGGAGTCCGGCGGCCCGGCGACGACGCCGTCTCGGTTCAGAGGGACAATCAGCACGCGCTGGCCGGGTTCGACGTGCTGCAGCGGCTCGGATAGATCGGGTGCCTGCGGCGCGGTCTCGATGTCGCCTTCGAGGTCTTCTGCGACCTGGCGCAACCGGGAGCGGGCGTCGGCTACGTCCTGCGCTGAGGGCTTCGCCTTCAGCGATTCCAGGATCGCCTCGACCTCGCGCCGCGTCCGGACCAGCAGGGCATCGGCTTCCTCGCGCAGCCGGCCGAGGATCTTGGCGCGCTGCTCCTTCAGCCGCTGCGCCTCCTGATCGTACTTCCCGCGCAGGTCTTCGGCTTCCCGGCGCATCCTGGCCGCCTCGGCCAGCTCGAATTCGTACGCGCGGCGGTCGGACTCGATGTCGCTGAGGATCCGGTCGATCGCGGCGACTTCCGCGCCCAGATAACTCTGTGCCTTCTCGACCACCTCCGGTTTCAGCCCGAGCCGCGTCGCGATGGTCAACGCGTTGCTTCGTCCGGGGATGCCGATCAGGAGACGGTAGGTCGGGGCGAGGGTCAACGTGTCAAACTCCACCGAGGCGTTCTGAATCCCGGGATGGTCGTAGGCCAGCGCCTTCAGCTCGCTGTAATGTGTCGTGACGACCGTCCGTGCGCCGAGGGCGTGAAGATGTTCGATCAGTGCGCGGGCGAGCGCGACGCCCTCGGCCGGGTCGGTCCCGGCACCGATTTCGTCCAGCAATACGAGCGCGGTTACCCCCCTCACCCTACCCTCTCCCCCCAAGGGGGGAGAGGGAGATCCACGAGAGATCTCATCGTCAAGTTGCTTGAGAATCTTGACGATGGCCCCCATGTGCGAAGAAAACGTGGACAGCGACTGCTCGATGCTCTGCTCGTCCCCGATGTCCGCGAAGACCTGGCTGAAGACGGCGGCGTGGGATCCCGGGTCGGCCGGCAGGAACAGCCCGGCTTGCGCCATCAGCGTCAGCAGGCCGACGGTCTTGAGCGTGACGGTCTTTCCACCGGTGTTCGGACCGGTCAGCACCAACGTGGTGAACTCCTCACCCAGCCAGATGTCGATCGGGACGACGTCGCCGGTGAGCAGCGGGTGCCGGGCGTGCATGAAGCGGAGCGAGCCGGTGGTCTCAATCTCCGGCGGGGACGCGTGCATGAGGTCTGCCAGCCGCGCCTTGGCGACGGCGAAGTCGACGTGACCCACCGCCTCGTACGCCCATCCGATCGCCTCCGCCTTCACCCCGATGCGTCCGCTGAGCGCGCGCAGGAGTCGGGTGATCTCGTCGCGCTCCTCGATGTCCAGCTCCCGCATCCGGTTGCCCAGCGGCACCACCGCGAGGGGTTCCATGAACGCCGTGGCGCCGCTGCTGGACTGGTCGTGCAGCACGCCGGGGAACTGGCCCTTGAACTCCTGCTTCACCGGGACGACGAACCGGTCGCCCCGGGTGGTCACGAGCGCGTCCTGGAGCATCCGCGCCGACGAACCACGCAGCAGATCGTCCAGCTTCTCGCGGATCCGGGCTTCCGTCGTCCGCCGCTCCCGGCGGATGCGGGCGAGGTCGGGGCTGGCGCTGTCGGGGATGGTCCCATCGTCGGCGACCGTCCGGCGGATGGCCTCCTCGAGATCGCTGAACACGGCCATCTGGTCGGCCAGCTCCCGCAGTTGTTCCACCCGATCCCGGCGGGCGTCGATATATCCCTTGCACTGCCGGATCGTAGCGAGGGTATCCCGCATCGCGAGCAGTTCCAGCGGCTCCAACGCCGAGCCAATCTGGCACCGCTGCAGCGCGTCGCGGATGTCGGACGTTCCACGCAGCGGCACGTCGCCGTCGGCCAGCAGCGAGATGGCCTCTCGAGTCCCCTGCTGCCACCGCCGCACCATGTCAGGGTCCGGCGACGGCATCAGCGCCGTCGCGGTTTCGCGTCCGATCGCGGTGACCGTCTGTGCGGCCAGACGGTCGCGCACCTTGGCAAACTCGAGAACTCTGAGGGTGCGTTCGTCCATGAGTCAGGTTCCGTGGCTCTCTCCCCCCGCTGGGGGGAGAGAGTGGGAGTGAGGGGCCCGCAGCCCGTCTGATAGCCAGTCCACGATCGCCGGCGCCACGTCCGTCAGCGTCCGGATCCGCCGGCCGACCTCTTCCCGCCCTGCCCCAATGAGGACCGCGGGAACCGGGTTGCGGGTGTGGGCCTGCGCCCGGACGTCTTCCAGATTGCCGTGATCACTGACCATGAGGATCAGGGTGTCGTCGAGTGTCGCCGTCTCGAGCACCCCGCCGATCAGCCCGTCCAGCATGGCCATCACCTCAGCCGGCGGCAGCGGAACTCGGTGATGGGCGGCGAGATCGGTGAGAAAGAACTCGAACAGCGTGAAATGGTAGCCTTGCGAGAGACCGCCCAGCACCCGGCCGCTCTCCTGGGGCGTCCGCTCCGGAACGTCGTACCCCCACGCCCGCAGCCGATGGTTGGTCAGGTCGTGGAAGATGGACCGGCCGGCCACCAGGTCGTCGATGCCGCGCAGGTACACGCCGGCCGCGAGTGCCGAAAACGTGATCGCCGCGTGCCGCAGCCGTCTGCTCGTAACGGCGTCGAAGTAGTGCGGCGTGTACGTGTTGGCTAATGCGACGGTTCCCCCCGCTGAAAGCACTTGCTTGAACAGGTTGTGGTCCGTCAGCACGGCGCGCAGAGCTTTGGTCGGATACGCGGTGACGTGCCGGCCTTCCACCTCGGCGGCATTGATCCCGGTGAGCAGCGCCGTTTGACCGGTGGCACTCTGCGGGAGTCCGAGCACACCCAGGGTCGCGTCCACCGGCACGGCCAACGCGCCGTCGTGCCGGAAAGGGGCATCGAATCCTGCGAGTTTGCGGCCGAGCAGCGCGTCGAGGGTCGGCGTGGCGGCCGCCACCAGCGGATTGACCGCGGGATCGTTGTCTCCGATGCCGACCCCGTCGACGAACAATAGGAGCGCCCGCCTCATCGTCGCGAAACAAACGGACTGCCGTCGATCGAAAAGCGCCAGCGCCGGCCGTTGGCGGCGCTGATGCCGATACGGCGGGAGGCCCTGACCGGGGTTCCCGCGGTCTCCCCTTGCGCCAGGTACAGCGGCGGCGCCGTCAGATCGGCGCGGTTGTACTGCGACCCGATCCCCATGGCCTGCGTGAGCCGGCCCGGACCGCTGGCGAGGAGCCGCGGATCGTCTACCCCGCGGCGGCGGGCCATGACGGACAGCCCTTCCAGCGGCTCCAGCGCGCGCAGGAGGACCGCGCCGGCGACACCCTCGGGCTCGCAGACCGCGTTCAGACAGTAGTGGTTGCCGTAGGTGAAGTACACGTACGCGGTCCCCGGCCGTGACCACATGATCCGGCTGCGCGGCGTCATGCGATAGGCATGGCTGGCCGGATCGCGCGGACCACGATAGGCTTCGGCCTCGACGATCCGCCCGACGAGCCGCCCATCCTTCGTCTCGTGCACGAGCAGATGCCCGATCAGATCGTGCGCAACTTCAACGGTGTTGCGCGAAAAGAATGCACGAGGGAGCGCGGGGCAGGTTCCCGTGTTCCCGCGATCCCGCGTTCCCGTGATGTCAGCGACCACGCAGCCACTCCTGCAGCTTCTTCAGCGGACGCGTGTTCAGCACGTCCTTGGGTTCTAGCCATGCCCGCCGCGCGACGCCGATGCCGTACTCCATGAAGCGCAGGTCGTAGCGGCTGTGGGCATCGGTGCTGATCACCAGCAGCACGCCCCGCTCTTTCGCCAGCTTCGCCTGCACGTCGCGCAGGTCGAGCCGGTCCGGGGACGCGTTGATCTCCAACGCCGTACCCGTGCGCCGGGCGCCATCGATCAGCAACCCGATGTCGACGTCGTACGACTCGCGCGAGCCCAGCAGCCGGCCGGTGGGGTGCCCGAGGATGTCGACGTGGGGATTCTCCATGGCCCGGACCAGCCGCGCGGTCATCTCCTCCGCCGGCATCTTGAACCTCGTGTGCACCGATGCGACGACGACGTCCAGGTCCGCCAGGACTTCGTCCGGATAGTCCAGCCGCCCGTCCGGCAGGATGTCGCACTCGGTACCCATCAGCACCGCGATGCCGACTTTGTCCGACGCTCGCTTCACCGCTCTGGTATTGTTCCTCAATTCATCGACCGGTACGCCGCCGACAAATTTCAACGATTGCGAGTGGTCCGTCACCGCGACGTACTCGTACCCGAGGTCCTTCGCGGCGCGGGCCATGGCTTCGAGCGTCTCCGTACCATCGCTCCACCGCGTGTGCATCTGGAGGTCGCCCCGGATGTCGTTCAGCCGGATCAGCGCCGGGAGCTTCCCGCGCTCGGCGAGCTCGACCTCGCCTTCATCCTCGCGGATCTCAGGAGGGATCCAGGGCATTCCCACCGTGTTGTAGACTTCCTCTTCCGTCTTCCCGGCGATTCGCTTCTCCCCATCGACTTCGAACACCCCGTACTCATTGATCTTCAGCCCCCGGCGCACCCCGCGCTCCCGAACTTTCACGTTGTGATCTTTGCTGCCGGTAAAGTACTGCAGCGCCGCGCCAAACGATGCGCGCGGCACGACCCGCACGTCCGCCTGGACTCCGGTATCGAGGACGACACTGGAGCGCGTCGGGCCCTTTGCCAATACCTGAGCGACGCGCGGCCAGCGGGTGAACGCCTCCATGACGGCGTCGGGTTTGCTGCTGGTGACCAGGAGATCGACGTCGCCGATGTCTTCCTTCATCCGCCGGAGACTGCCCGCGACGCTGACCTGGCTGACCCCCTTCACCGCTTTCAACGTCTGGACGATCTCCTGGGCCAGCGGCAGCACCTGGCCCAGCGGCAGGCGGGCCGTGCTCCGGCGCCGCAGCGCGATGCCCTTGAGAATATTCTCCTCGGTCTTGGGTCCCAGTCTCGGCAGCGATTGGACTTGGTGCTCGCGGCAGGCGCGCTCCAACTCGTCGATCGTGGTGATGCCGAGCCGCTCATGCAGCAGCAGGGCCGTCTTGGGGCCAACTTCGGAGACCGTCATCAGCGTCGTGATCCCGGCTGGAAGTTGGGCCTTGAGCTCCTCGTAGTACGCGCAGGTGCCGGTGCGCAGAAACTCGACGATCTTGTCGGCGGTGCTCTTTCCCACGCCGGTGATCTCCGTCAACCCCCCGCGTTCCGCCATCGCGGCGATGTCTTCGCTGACGCCTTCCAACGCGCGGGCGGCGCGGCGGTAGGCATTGATCCGAAAGGGCGACTCGGCCTTGATCTCCAGCATGTCGGCGATGTCGTTGAACATCGCCGCGACGGCGCGGTTCTGCATCCCGCCATTACTGTACCATCCGTGCACACACAACTTAGTAAGTCAGAGCCTCATGCGCAGGACCGGCTTCGCCGAGTCCGAGCATCACCAGCGTCTCGAGAGAGCGAGCCTGTGGTGAGGGGGAGGCATCGGAGGGGAGAGAATCGCGCTCCCCCTCCGAATCTTAGAAGCGGGTGGCGCCACCGCCGAAGAGACGGATGGTGTCCGGCAGGCGCGCGTTGAGCCACTCAACCGCGGCCACGTGGGCTTCGGCGACGGCGCCGACCAGCGCGGACCGGGTGACGTCGCTCGAGATCGGGTCGCCCGCGGGTGACGCCATCGCGGCGGTGACCAGTACCGAGAACAGCAGAATACCGCGGATGCCGCCGACGGCGACCCCGATCAGGCGCGACACGGGCGCCGCGTCGGCCACGCCCAGCAGCAGCGACGCCGCCACGGACAGGAGGCCGTTCGCTCCCAGGAACAACACCGCAAACGCGATCGTCGCCTGCCATGGAGGAGAGACGGGAATAAAGGCAAACGCCGCCACGAGACTTGCATACCAATAGGATGCGGCGACGTAAGCGATCAGCACCCCCAGCACGCCGCCGGCGGCTGCCAGCGCGCCGCGCCGGAGGCCCTGGAGGATGGAGAACGCCACGATGGCGACCAGGATCCAATCAAGCCAGGTCACCTAACCTCTCACCCCCTCCCTCTCCCCTACCGGGGAGAGGGCCTTGGAGTTTGACTTAGTCCCGGATCTGCGCCTGCAGTCCTTCGGTGAGCGCGCGCTTGATCGCGGCGATCGCCACGTCAACCTCCGCCGCCGACAACGTGCGGTCGGGCGCACGGAAGGTGATCGCGTACGCCAGACTGCGCCGTCCAACCGGGATCTGCGTCCCCGTGTACGCGTCAAAGAGTTCAATCCCATCCAGCAGCGTTCCACCCGCGCGGACGACGGCCTCTTGGACCGCCCGGGCCGGCAGGTCAGAGGTGACAACCACAGCAAGGTCGCGGCGCACGGCAGGATACCGCGGGAGCGGCCGGTACTGGGGGCGTAGGTTGGCCGCCGCCAGCAGCCGGTCGAGATCGAACTCCGCTACGTACGTCGCCTCGGGCAGGTCGAAACTCGCGGCAATTTCCGGATGGAGCTGGCCGAGCAACCCCAGCGGGTCGGCCTCGACACTCAGCACCGCCGCCCGGCCGGGATGCAGCCACGGCGCGGCCCCCGGGGCAAAGGCGCCGGCATCCACCCGCAGCTCGGCCAGGAGCGATTCGGCCACACCCTTGAGGTGATAGAACGTGACCGCCACCCATTCCGCCGGCGTGTTCCAGGTGCCTTCCGCGGTGTGTCCGGTTATCAGGATGCCGACGCGGCGCGGCTCCGCGGCCCGCGGCCCGTCGGGGTGGAACACCCGCCCCATCTCGAAGATCTGCACGTCGGCGACACGGCGGTTGACGTTCGTGCGCGCGATGTCCAGCAGCGCCGGCAGCAGCGTCGTACGCATCTGCGTGTGATCCTCGACCAGGGGGTTGGTCAGGCGCACGGCATGCCGCAGTGGATGATCCCCGCTCAGCCGGAGCGCATCCAGGGCCTCCGGCCGCGTCAGCGACACGGAGAGGACTTCGGTCAAACCGGCGCGGATCAAGACCCGGCGTGCCGCCTCCTCCGCCACCAACGATGGTACGCGCGTCCCGGTTGCGGTCACCTCCAGCGGCAGGGTCTCGGGAATCTTCTCGTACCCGTAATGCCTGGCGACTTCCTCGATGAGGTCCTCTTCACGCTCGACGTCGCGCCGGTACGACGGCACCGCCGCATCGAGCGCGGCGTCGGCCCGCCGCACGTCGAAACCAAGGCCGCGCAGGATGGCCATGCCCTCGTCGATAGGCACCTCGATGCCCAGGAGGCGGCGCACGGCGGCCCAACGCAGCCGCACCGAGCGGGGCGGGAGCGGCCGCGGGTAGATGTCGAGGACACCGCGCAGCACGCGCCCACCCGCCAGTTCCTGCATCAGCGCGATGGCCCGCTCCTGGACGGCGAGGATGCCGGCGGTGTCGATGCCGCGCTCGAACCGCGCACTGCTCTCGGTGCGCACGCCGAGGCGCCGGCTCGTGCGGCGAATCATCCGCGAGTCCCACGACGCCGCCTCCAGCAGCACCCGCGTCGTGCGATCGCTGATCTCGGTGTTCGCGCCGCCGATGATGCCGGCCACCCCGGCCGCGCGCTCCGCGTCGGCGACCACGAGCGTCTGCTCATCGAGGGACCGCTCGACGCCGTCGAGCGTGACCAGTCGCTCGCCGGGCCGCGCGTGCCGGACGATGAGCCGGCCGCCGCGCAGCAGATCGTAGTCAAACGCGTGCATCGGCTGCCCCATCTCGAGCATCACGTAGTTCGTCACGTCCACGATGTTGTTGATGCTGCGCACGCCGCTGGCCTCCAGCCGCCTGGCCAGCCACGCGGGGGAAGCCCCCACGCGGACGTCCACGATCATCCGGGCGGTAAAGCGCGGGCAGAGCACCTCGTCCAGCACCTCGAGCGCCACGCGGTCGGCGACGGCCTCCTCGACTTCGGTCTTCTGTACCGCTGGAAGGCGAACGGTCGTCCCCCCGGCCGCCGCCAGCTCGCGGGACACGCCCATCAGACTCATCAGGTCGCCGCGGTTGGCGGCCAGTTCGAGGTCGAACACCGCGTCCTCGCCCAACCGCTCGACGCTGTCCACGCCCAGCCCGAGCATCGGCAGGCGTTCTTCCAGCTCCTCGACGCTGTAGGGGACGTCGACGTAGTCGCGCAGCCAGGACAACAACACCTTCATCAGCACAACCTCCAAACAATACCGTCATTGCGAGGAGCATAGCGACGAAGCAATCTCAGATCTGGGATTGCTTCGCTTTGCTCGCAATGACTACATGGTGCTAAAATTGTCCCAGGAACCGCAAATCGTTCTCCCAGAACAGCCGCAGGTCCGGAATCCCATAGCGCACCATTGCCGGGCGCTCGACGCCCCAGCCGAACGCGAACGCCGAATAGCGCTGGGGGTCGATGCCCGCCATTTCCAGAACCCGCGGGTGGAACATGCCGCATCCGCCCAGTTCCATCCACCCTCCCCTGAACGAGACCAGCGTTTCGGCGCTCGGCTCGGTGAACGGGAAGTAGCCGGGCACGAACTTCGTCGCGGTCTCGGGTCCGAAGAACTGCCGGGCGAACGTCGCGAGCACGCCTTTGAGGTCGGCCATCGTGATGCGCTCGCCCACCATGAACCCGTCCACCTGGTGGAAGATCGGCATGTGCGTGGGATCCGAGGCGTCCCGTCGATAGCACCGTCCGGTCGTCAACACGCGCATCGGCGGCCTCCGTCCGATCATCACCCGCGCATCCACCGCGGTGCTCTGCGTACGCAGCAGCAGGTCCTCGGTGATGTAGAAGGAGTCCTGCGCGTCGCGCGCGGGATGGTCCCGAGGCAAATTTAGGCGCTCGAAGTTGAACTCTTCGGATTCCACCTCCGGTCCCTCGACGATCTCGAATCCCAGGCCGAAGAAGATGTCCTGCACTTCCCGCAGCGTCCGGCTGAGCACGTGGTGGCGGCCCAATCGCCGGCGGCGGCCCGGCAGGGTGACGTCGATCGCCTCTGCCTCAAGACGCGCGGACGTTACGTGCAGCCGCAGGGCGGCCTCGCGCGCGTCGAGATCCCGCGCCAGCTTCTCCCGCAGCTCATTCAGGCGCCGCCCATACTCGGGCCGCTCGGCTGCGGGAACACGCGGCAGGCTGGACGTGAGACCGGCCAGCACGCCGCGGCGGCCAAAGTACCGGCGCCGGACCTGCTCCAGATCCTCGGGCTGCTGGGCGGCCGCGATCGCCGACCCCGCTTCATGACCGATCCGGTCGAGATCGTCCAAGCCCCTCACCCCCTCCCTCTCCCCAGCGGGGAGAGGGCCATGGAGTCTGATCAAAATAAAACGCGCCGCGTCCTCAAGGACGAAAGCGGCGCTTCCGTGGTACCACCTTGCTTCCAACGCAGAGCCTTACGGCCTGGTTGGCGCTCAACCTGATATCGGCAGGCTCCGGAGCAACCTATTGCCCTGAACCGTTCCCGGTTCCCCGTTCCCTGTTCCCGGCAGTTCGGTTGGTCGGCTCAAGAGCGAACTTCCTCCGTCGGTATCCCGGGAAGGCTTCCAGTCTATGGCCTTCCCTCCCTGAGGGTCCGGCTCCGGAGTACTTCTCTCCGTCGTCGCCTATTCAGTTTGGTGAGACGGTCAAAAAGAACTTCGTCAGTGCGACGCACCGGCGATAGGCTATGTACGCCCAGATTGAGCCGGTGGATTCAAACAACCGCCAGAACATTTCCGGCGTCCACGTCATCTGCACTGAGCCATCCTCCTCCTACTGGAGTCTGGCGTTCGGCGAACTATTGGAACAACTATAACACAGGCGGTCAAGTACGAAAGGCGGCAACGTAGTCCTCCCGCAGCGGCGTAAACGCATCCATCACCACGCAGGTCGAATCCCCCGTCTCGGCTCCGTGGGGAACGTTCGATGCGACGGCATACATGTCGCCCTGCCGCAGCGTCCGGCGGTCATCGCCGATCCACAGGTCGAGTTCCCCTTCCAGGACGTAGCCGATCTGTTCGTGCGGATGCTGGTGCGTCGGCACCGTGGCGTGGGGCTCAAACCGCACGACGCTGAACATGAGCGCGTCGCCGGCCAGCAGCCGCATGTGCACCCCCTGCCGCATCTCTCGCTCCGGCAGCCGGTCGATGTGATCGAACTGGTAGCGGGCCATGCTTCACCTCACACCTGGATGTCGTTCGCCGTTTTCCGGCGCGCTTCATAGAGCAGGAGGGCGGCGGCGACGGCGACGTTGAGCGACTCCGCCCGGCCGTACATCGGGATGCGCACGGTCGCGGCGGCATGCTCGATCCATCGCGGATCTACACCCTGCCCTTCATTGCCCAACACAATGGCGCACGGCCGCCGGTAGTCGGCGTCGAGAAAATCGACGGCGCCGCGCTGGTCGGCGACCAGCAGGCGGATGCGCTGTGCGCGCAGGACATCGAGCACGTCCTCCGCCGCGGCCTCGACCACGGGCAAATGGAACACCGATCCCATCGTAGCGCGGACGGCTTTGGGATTAAACGCGTCGACGGTGCCGGCGACGGCGATGACGCCTGACGCTCCCGCCGCGTCGGCGATGCGGATGATGGTCCCGAGGTTGCCGGGGTCCTGGATCCGGTCGGCGACCACGAGCATCGCCGAAGGAGTGCGCGCCAGGTCAGGCAGCGACGCCGCCGGCCGCCGTGCGATGGCCACGACGCCCTGCGGCGTCTCCACCTGGCTGCAGGCGGCCACGACGTGGGCCGACGCCGGGTAGAGCTTCACCCCCGCGGCGGCGGCGCGCGTCAGCACCGAACCCAACCGGGGATCGGCCGCCGCCTGAGGATCGTAGACCACGGCCTCGAACGCCGTCCCGTCGGCCAGCGCCTGCTCGAGCAGCCGGACGCCTTCGACCACGAACTGACCCGCCGCATCGCGGCCCTTCCGGTCGGCCAGGGCTTTGAACCGGGTGACAAGCGGATTCCGCGTACTCGTAATCTCTGGGCGAGTCGCCATGCGGCGGAAACTACGGGACAACGGGGATCAGGGGGATAAAGGGGATAACGGTGGTTCGAGCATCCGGCAGTGTCATTTATCCCTCTTATCCCTCTTATCCCTGTTATCCCGCAGTTAGTTCTTAAAGGGCACTCTCGAGCCGCGACAGCTGTTCCTTCTTGCCGAACACGACGAGCACGTCCTCGGATTTCAATTCGGTCTCCGGCAGCGGCGCGATGTGGATTTGGTTGTCCCGTTTGATCAGCAGCACGCTGATTTCGTAGCGCCGCCGCAGATCGAGCTCGCCGAGGGTGCGGCCTTCGATCTTCGGACTCACCCGCAGCTCCTCGACCAGGTAGTCCGGCGACAGCGCGAGCTGGTCCATGACGTGCGCGCTGGCGATGATGCGGGCGACCCGCTCGCCCATCTCCCGCTCCGGGTAGATCACCATGTCGGCGCCGACCTTCTCGAGAACGCGGCCCTGCAGCTCGTTAATGGCCTTGGAGACGACCTTCTTCACGCCCAGCTGCTTGAGGATCAGGGTGGTGAGGATGCTTTCCTGAATCCCGGTGCCGATGGCGACCACGACCACGTCGAAGTTCGTGATGCCCACCGCCCGCAGGGCTTCCTGGTCCGTGGAGTCGATCTGCATCATGTTCGTGCAGTGGTCCATGACCCGGCGCAGCGCTTCCTCATCCCGGTCCATCGCCTGCACGCGGTGCCCCATCTCGTAGAGTGTCCGGACGACGCTGCTCCCGAACCGCCCGATCCCGATGACCGCAAAGTCCATGGTCCCCTCCGTTCACCCGACCAGAATCCGTTCTTCCGGAAATCGGTAGTTCATCGCCTGCTGCCGTCTCGTCAGCGCAAATGCAACGGTCAGCAACCCGACGCGCCCGGTGAAAATGGTCAGCATGATCAGCACGCGGCCGGCGGCGCTGAGCTGCGGCGTGATGCCGGTGGACAGGCCGACCGTGCCGAACGCCGAGGTGACCTCGAACAACGCCGGGACGAAATCGATGCGGTCGATGAAGGACAGCGCGGTCCCCATCGTGACCACGAACGCCAGCGCCACCAGGGCGATGGTCACCGCCTTGTAGATGACCACCGGCGGCAGCCGGCGCCGGAAGAGCTCCGGATCGGGTCGCCCCCGCAGCATCGAGATGATCACCGCCATCGGCGCCACGAACGTGGTCGTCTTGATCCCGCCGCCCGTCCCCCCCGGTGAGGCCCCGATGAACATCAGGGCGATGAGCAGCATCAGCGTCGGCTCGCGCAGCTGGCCGACGTCGACTGTATTGAAGCCGGCCGTGCGGGGGGTCACGCTCTGGAAGAACGCCGCCAGCAGGCGCTGCAGTGGGGCCAGGGGTTCCAGCGTTCCGGGATTGCTGTATTCCAGGAGCACGATCAGCGCCACGCCCAGCGCGATCAGCGCGCCGGAGGTGGTCAGGACGATCCGCGAGTGCAGGCTCAGCCGCCGCCGGTGGAAGCCGATGTCGGTGAGGACGATGAACCCCAGGCCGCCGACGATGATCAGCGCGGCGACGATCAGGTTGACCGGCAGGTCCTGCGCGTACGCGGTCAGGCTGCGAAACCCGCCCATCAGATCGAACCCGGCGTTGTTGAACGCGGAGATGCTGTGAAAGACTGCAAAATAGACCCCCCGGCCCACTCCCATTTGGGGGATAAACCGCAGGCTCAGCAGGACGGCACCCAGCGCCTCGATTCCCGCCGTAATCAGCACCACGTTGCGGGTGAACCGGACGACGCCGCCCATGGTGTAGAGGTTGTTCGCCTCCTGCAGCATGATCCGCTCGCGCAAGCCGACCCGGCGGCCGACGATCAACGCCATCAGTGTAGCGGCCGTCATGTACCCGAGCCCGCCGAGCTGGATCAGCGCCAGGATAATGAGCTGCCCGAACAGCGAGTAGTGGGTCGCGGTGTCGACGACAACCAGCCCGGTGACGCAAACTGCCGAGGTCGCGGTGAACAGGGCGGTCAAGAACGGGGTCGATTGGCCGGCGGCGGACGCGATCGGCAGTGTCAGGAGTGACGCCCCGACCAGGATGATCGCCGCGAAACCGACGATGATCGTCTGCGCCGGGTTGAGCTCGAAGCGAGCCAACGGCGCCCGGTCTCCGAGCGCCACGGTTCTGGCCATTTCAGGAGGACTTCAGCCCCTCCTTCGCCTTGGCGACGAGTTGGGCGAAGGCATCGCCATCGCGGTAGGCCAGCTCGGCCAGGACCTTGCGGTTCACCGTGATCCCTGCCTTCCGCAGCCCGTTGATCAGCCGGCTGTAGGACACCCCGTTCGTGCGGGCCGCGGCATTGATGCGGGCGATCCACAACCGGCGGAAATCCCGCTTGCGCAGTTTGCGGTCATGGTAGGCCTGTGCCAGCGCCCGCACCACGTACTGGTTGGCCATCTTGTACCAACGATGCTTGGCGCCGTAATAGCCTTTGGCGAGTTTGAGAATCTTCTTGTGGCGGCGACGCGACGTTACCCCGCGCTTGACCCGTGCCATGTCCCTTCACCCCGAACGGCTTATTTGTTGCGGTACGGCAGCAGCTGGCCGATGCGGCGCTCGTCGGCGGACCGCACGGCCACGCGCTGCCGGAGCCGGCGCAACCGGCGCGGCCGCTTGCTGACCTTCAGGTGTCCCGCCATCTGCTTTCCGCGCATCAGTTTCCCGCGCGCGGACACGCCGATGCGCTTTGCCGTCCCTTGATGGGTCTTCACTTTCGCCATTGCGGCTCCCTTAGGTCTTCTTCGGAGTGAGAATCATGATCATGTTCCGGCCCTCCAGCCGCGGCATCATCTCGACGCTGCCGACCTCAGTCACGGCCTCGGCCATGCGGTTGAGCAGCGCCTCTCCGACCCGGGGATGCGCCATCTCTCGCCCGCGAAACCACATCGCGACGCGGACCTTGTTGCCGTCTTTCAGGAAGTCGATGACGTGCCGGGTCTTGACTTGAAAGTCGTGCTCCCCGATCTTGGGACTCATCCGCATGCCCTTGAGCTCGCCGGCCCGCTTGTGTGGTCCGCCGCGCCCGCGCTTGCTCTGTTCGTACTTGTACTTCCCAAAGTCCATAATCCGGCACACCGGCGGCTGCGCCGTGGGCGCCACTTCCACCAGATCCAGCTCCGCCTCGGAAGCCTTGGCGATCGCCTCACGCACCGGCATCACGCCCAGCTGCTCGCCCCCCGCGCCGATGACGCGGACTTCGCGCGCACGAATCCGTTCGTTGACTCTCGCCTCGCGTTCGATACTCTTACACCCCCTGAGAAGTCACCCCAGAAAAACGCCGGAGCGTTTTCCTGGGGACCCCATTCCAAGAAAAACCGGGCATGGCCTTGGCCATCCCCGGCAGTGTTCGATTCACTCCTGTCGGCGTCAACCGGGCCTGGCTCACTGCCGGCCGGTGAGAAGCGGATGGCTTCTGCTTTGGTCTGTCATCGACTGCCCCGCAGTATAACACAGTCCCTCCCCAATGGGAACGCGCGCAATCAGCCATGCCATCTGATGTCCAATTGCCTGGGCGGCGGCGGGGAGGCGGCACCGAGCGGAGTTGGAGGGTAGCAACCACATCGCAGGCCGTGCAACGGGCCGGCCGCCGGTCAAATCCTAGTCGGCAGAGGCTGACACCGGGGCAATCCGCTGCCCCAGCCTCCACCAGGCCGCCAGCGACAGCGGAATGAGCGCGGCCGCGGCGCCGACCACCCCCATGGCGCCGTACCCTACCGCCGCGAAGACGACGCCGCTGCCGAGGCTGCCCAGCGCCGAGGTCAGCCCGAGCAGGAGGTCGTTGAATCCCTGCGTCCGCGCGCGCTCCGACGGGGAGAGCTGGTCCGCCAGCAGCGACGAACCCGCGACGTAGCAGAAGTTCCATCCCAGTCCGAGCAGGAAGAGTGCGACCGCGAGCGGCACGAGCTGCGGGGACAGCGGCGCGGTCAGGCAGGCCAGCACGAGCACCGACGCGCCGACCATGATCACCGGCCCACGGCCCCAGGCGTCGGCGAGACGGCCGGAGATGATGGAAAACGCGTACATCCCGACGACGTGCGCGGAGATGACGAACGAGATGCTAGTGAGCGGATGATCGTGGTGGCGCATGTGCAGCGACGTGATGACCATCAACATCGCCATGGTCATCTGTCCGAAGATCATCGCGGCCACCGCCACGATCGCGGGACGCTCGCGCAGGATCGTGAGGATGGGACGCGCCGGCCCAGAGACGGGCGCGCCCCCGGGGCTTGCCGCCGCGATGGCCCGCCCCAGCTCGCCCGGCTCCGGGCGCAGCCAGACGAACAACACGAGCGCCACGAGCGCAAAGAGCGCGGTGCCCGCCAGAAATGGTCCCATGAATTCACTGAACGCGGCGACGCGTGCGACGCGCACCATCACACCGGCGATGACCGGGCCCAGGAGCGCACCGACCGTCCCGCCCAGCACCACGCTGGAAATCGCCCGCGCGCGTTGGTCGGGCGGGTGCACTTCCGCGGCCACGAAGCGCGACAGGGCCAGCGCCGCCGTGGCCATCCCGATCAGCAGCGCACCTGTCATAAACAGTGGGAAGGATCCGGCCGCGACCGCGACGGCGGAGACGAGCATGCCGGCGCTCCCCACGAAGGCCCCCAGGATCAGGGCCCCCCGGCGGCCGATCCGGTCCATGACCGAGCCCCACAGAAACGCGGAAAGGGCTTGCCCCGTCAGGTAGACGGTCGCCGGCAGCCCGGCCAGCGCTTCGAGGCCGCTGAGCTGCGCGCCCAGGATCGTGAGGATCGGGAACGCGGTGATGGTGGCGGCGGAGCCGAGACTCTGCGCTCCAAACAAGGTGCGGGTGATCGTGCGTGCCTGGGACGCAAACGAGATGGCCATTGTGACCTCCGTCGTAACTACGCCGGGAAACTAGTATCTCATTCCCGGAGCGGCAGGAGATTTCGCAGCCAGCACGGATTAGAAGCGTCAAAGAGCGGAGGCGAACCGTGGATCTCTACATGGCAATCCTGCGAATCCTGCACATCGGCGCGGGGGTGTTCTGGGCCGGCGCGACGTTCTTCCTGGTCTCATTTCTCATCCCAACCGTCCAGGCGGCCGGACCCGACGGCGGGCGGTTCATGCAGCGGCTGGCCCAGGGATCCTATCCCCGAGCCATCTCCGGCGCCGCCATCCTCAACATCGTGACCGGCCTGCTGCTCTACTGGCGGGACTCGGCGGGTCTGCAGTCCGCGTGGATCGGGTCCGCGCTCGGCCTCACGCTGACCATCGGCGGGGTGGCCGGCACCATCGCGTTTCTGCGCGGCGTCTTCATCACCAAGCCGGTTTCCGACCGGCTGGGCGAGTTGGGCAAGGTCGTCGCGGCCTCGGGCGGGCCACCGTCACCGGAACAGATGGCGGAGATGCAGCGGCTGCAGGCGAAGTTGACCAGCGGCGCGCGTGTCGTCGCCTACCTGCTGGGCTTCACGGTCCTCGCGATGGCGGCGGCGCGGTACTTGTAAGACCAAACGCGTCTGCCCAGTCTACCCTGTCTACCCAGTCTTCCCTGTCTACCTGCGTTCAAAGCTTTAGACTGGGAAGACAGGAGGACTGGGAAGACTGGGAAGACGCAGTTCAGTTCAGTCCAACCCTTCCTGCAGTATCTCCAGCGTGGCTTCCAGCGTCTTGATCCGGAGCTTGCGGTCGCCGATCAGGCTGTCCTTGTCGCGCGCGGCGGCAAACGCCTCCATGATCGTGAGATCGTCGAGGTTCTCGCTCGACGGCGAGATCTGTCCGGTCATCAGCTGGACGTCCCGCTGGTAGCGATGGATCGTCTGCTTGAGATGGCCGATCGCCCGGCGCGGCCGCTCGATGCGCGTCCCCGGCCAGGGCAGTACCGACGAGGGTACGTCCGGCCGCCGCTTGACGAGCCGCACGATCGTCCCGCCCGGACCGCTCGTACACTGCAACGCATCGACGAGGCTCCGCATCAACAGCATGCCCCGACCGAACTGTTCGCCCGGCACATACGAGCGCTCGATGATCGCCGTATCGAACCCGGTTCCGTCGTCTTCGATCTCCGCGACGATCTCGTCCTCCGCCACCTGGCACCGGACGGTGAGCACTCCGGCCCCGGCATGAACCACGGCGTTGGTCATGGCCTCGGAGACCGCAACGGCAAGTTCGTGGTAGTCGGCAATGCGAAACCCCGCCCGTTCCGCAGCGGCGTGGAGCACGCCCCGCGCCATGGCCACCGAGGCGGGCACGGCCGGGAGCACCAGCTCGATCAGCACGGCCCCGCGCTGCAGCACTTGCTGCTCGGTCGCGTTCATCGCGCCAACTAGGAGGCCGCCATGACGGTCACGGCGCGCCGCATGCTCGCCACCGCCCGGTCGATGTCCTGTGCGCTGACGTGACGGTGCGTCACCGCCCGGACGGTTTCCGGGCCCGTTTGCAGGGCCAGGACGCCGTCGCCGTGGAGGCGCGAGAGAAAGTCCGACACGGACAGGGGCGGACGCACCTCGAAGTACGCGATGTTCGTCCGCACGAGGTCCGGCCGGACGTACAGCCCGGGGATCGACGCGATGCCGTCAGCGAGCCGCCGCGCGTTGGCATGGTCTTCCGCGAGCCGGTCGACCATCGTGCGCAGCGCGACGATCCCCGCGGCGGCAATCACTCCGGCCTGCCGCATGCCGCCACCGACCATCTTGCGAAACCGGCGCGCCCGGCCGATGAACTCCTCGCTGCCCAGCAGCACCGACCCCACCGGCGCAGACAGGCCCTTGGACACGCAGAACATCACCGAATCGGCCGTCCGGACCAACGCGGCCGCCGGGACGCTCAGCGCGACGGCGGCATTGAAGATGCGCGCGCCGTCGACGTGGACCGACAGCCCAAGCTCGTGCGCGGCCTCGCAGACCGCGTCCATCTCGTCCGGTCCAAACGGGACGCCCCCCTGCCGGTTGTGAGTGTTCTCCAGGCAGACCAGTCGCGCGGGCGCGTAATGGGGATCCGCCGGGTGGATGGCCCCCCGGATCTGCTCGGGTGTGAGATACCCGCGGAGTCCCGCGATCGGATGCGGCATCACCCCCGCCACGGCGGCCATCCCGCCAGACTCGTAGTTGTAGGTGTGCGAGTCCGCTTCGACGATCGCCGCGTCCCCCCGCTGGGTGTGCGTGAGGACGGCGACCAGGTTGGCCATCGTCCCGCTGGGCACGAACAGCCCTGCCGCCTTCCCTAGACGCTGCGCGGCGAGTTCTTCCAGCTCCCGGATCGTCGGATCTTCGCCGAACACGTCATCGCCGACGGGCGCGCGGGCCATCGCCTCGCGCATCGCCTCGGTCGGCTGGGTGACGGTGTCGCTCCGGAGGTCCACCGTCATGGCTGCTCGGGTCCCCGCGAGGCCTGATAGATCGCGATGCCCTTGTTGGCGATCGCCGACGCCACCACGCCCATGATGAACAGCAGCGCGCCCTTGAACAGCAGCGCCATCGGGAGATTGACCAACCGCGTGAATAGCGAGGCATCATCGGCGGCGATGAGGTCGCGGTAGGCCAGCACGAACACGGTGATCAGCAGGAGGACGCCGATGATGAAGACGACCACCCCCAGCGCCTTCCCTGTCGAATCCGGTGAGCGAACCATGTGTCCTCCTCTTATGTGACCCGGGCGTGCGTCAGCGCGGTGGCGCAGATGCAGTCCCGGGTTGTGGGGATGCCCTCGATCACCCGCAGGATGAGGTCCCGCAGGCGGGCGGTGCTTTCCGTGAACCGGCGCACGACCTCGTCGGCGGTGACCGGCGTAATGCCGGGTTCACCCTCCAGCCCCGCGTCGTAGTCGGTGATGTAGGAGATGTTCACGTAGCACATCTCCAGCTCGCGGGCCAGCGGGCACTCCGGGTACTGCGTCATGTTGATGACCTCCCACCCCTGGTCGCGAAACCACCGGCTCTCCGCGACCGTGGAGAACCGCGGACCCTGGATGGTCACGACGGTCCCGCGGCGATGCACCGGCAGGCGCATCGTCTCCGCCGCCTCGATGGCGACCTCGCGCAGCGTGGGACAATACGGCTCCGCCATGGCGATGTGGGTGACCGGCGATCCGTCGTAGAACGTGTCCTTGCGGCCTCGGGTCCGGTCGACGAACTGGTCGCAGATCACCAGATCGCCGGGACGGATGTGCGGCTGGAGGCCCCCCGCCGCGCACGGCCCGATGATCCTCGTGCAGCCGAGCTCCTTCAGCACGTGGATGTTCGCGCGGTAGTTGATCGCGTGCGGCGGGAGATGGTGGGCTCGACCGTGCCGCGGCAGGAACGCGACCCGCCGCCCGGCAACCGTGCCAATCGTCACCACGTCGCTGGGGGCACCGTAGGGCGAATCGACGCGATGCTCCGCCGCGTCATCCAGCAGTGAGTAGAATCCCGTGCCGCCGATGACGCCGATTTCCGCAAGGGCCATCGGGCTACGAGTTTCTGTGCTGGGCCTCTGACTCCCTCTGCGCTCGGCCCGAACGAACGCGACAGTTATCTGTCGTGAGATCGCAAAGTCTTCCTGTCGCGTTCGTTCCGACCGAGTCTGCCGGCCGCCGCGGCGAGCTCCGGGAGGAGCGTTCCGGCCTGTCCGCGGAGCACCACCGCGGCATCGGCATCATACGGCGTGGGCTCGGCGTTGATGATGACCACCGACCCGCCCGCCTCGCGCACCATCGGCGGCAGCGCTGCGGCGGGGGTCACCTGCAGCGACGATCCCACGACCAGCAGCGCCCGCGCGCGCCGGCACGCCGCCTGCGCCCGCGCGTAGGCGCCCGCAGGCAGCAGTTCCTCAAAGAGCACGACGTTGGGCTTGACCGTCCGGGTGCAGACCGGACAGGCCGGTTCGACGCCGCCGGCGAGGGCGTCGGTGATGACCGCGATCGGCCCGATCCACCCACAGTCCGGGCAGGCGGCTTCACGCAGGTTGCCGTGCAGCTCGATCACCTGCGCCGACCCGGCGGCTTGGTGCAGGCCGTCGACGTTCTGGGTGATGATCACCCCCGTCAGTCCCCGTGCTTCCATCCCGGCGAGCGCGACGTGCGCCCGATTCGGTCGCGCCTGCGCGAGGTGGGCCAGCCGCGTGCGATAGAATTCGAAGAACGCCTCAGGATGCCGGCGAAACGCGCTCAGGGAGGCGACCTCCATCGGATCCACGCCCGTCCAGAGTCCGCCCGCTGAGCGAAAGTCCGGCAGGCCGGATTCAGTGCTGATCCCGGCCCCCGTGAACACCACGGCCGGTCTGGCGGCGTTCAGGATTGCCGCGGCGCGCTCGACCTCAGTCACGGGCTCGGACCTCGGGCCTCGAAACGCCGCAGACCGCCATCGTCTGAAAAAGACATGGGCTCCGCGCTCCCCACGGTCACGCGGGGATGCGTCTGGAGTTCGGGGATCAGGGATTCGGACACCTCGCACTCTTCCAAGTGCAGGGTGTTGGGGATCCGCACGACCCTCGCGGCGGCGGGATCGGGCAGGTTCAAGCTGGCCAGCGCGGCCTCGACCGCGTCGCGGTCGGTCGGCATCGTGACCGGCACGAATGCCCGCTGCACGTAGGTGCTGACCAGGGTGTTGACGTACGTGGCCACCGGATCGATCGCATCGACCAGCGCGCGCGTCACGACGTCGGCGAGCCCGATACCCTGCGCGTTGCCTTCGGATTCCGGCGACAGCCGCAGCGCGACGATCCGCTGGATGGCCGGCGCGGCGGGCTCGGCCATTCCCGGCAGCCGCCAGCGGCCGACGACGTTGACGTCCATCCCCGTCCCACTGTAGTTCTTGCCGACCTCGTCGACGATCAGGACGTCCAGCGCATCAACCGGCAGCGACGGCATCAGCGCTCGGGCCTCCGCGAACAGCGCGCGTTCTTCCCGCGGCATCGCATCCGGCGGGACGCCGGCGATGCGGGCGGTCTCATCAAACGCGTTCTCGATAATCGCCAGACCGCCGAGGATCCTGCGGGTGGTGAGCGCCACTGCGGCAATCGATTCGATCGCCGCGCCCATCTCGGCCGGACCCTGGCGGTGGATCTGCGCGGCCGCGGGGGCTTTCCCCAGCCCCACGGCGATCATCTTTAAGAGGCCACTGCCAAACGGCTCGGCGAACGCCGTGTGCGGTTTGATCCGGTTCACCACCAGGATGCCGTCGCAGGCGACGGCGTTGCGGTCGCAGTAGGCAATCAGCCCTCGCGGCGTGGTGCCGAGCTCCACGGTCTCCATCGACGTGAGGACCGGGGCGCCGACGCGCTCCGGAGTGATCCCCAGGTGGGCGAGGAGCCGCCGCTGGCCCTCCTCCGTGCCGCCGCCGTGGCTGCCCATGGCCCCGACGATGACCGGATCTCCTCCCTGCTCCCGGATCCAGGCGACCGCGGCCGCCAGCACCGGCACGATGTCGCGGATGCCCCGGCTGCCAGCGGTCACCGCGATCCGGCGGCCCGCCAGGCGGGGCGGCGACAACTCCTCGAGCCGGCGGCGCACTTCTCCCGCCACGTCGGCGATCCTCGGCCGCGGAAACGTGACGCTGGCGCGCGCCATCTTCGGAAACGTACGTACCGGAATTGGAAAAGGAAATCGAGGCGTCAGTAGGCCACCTCGAAGAGGTGGACAATATCGTCATAGCCCGTCTCGCGTGGATTGACGAGGACGTTGCCGCTCTTCATGGCGTCGGTGGCGAGCGCCGGGATCGCCGGCTTCGTGACCCCCAGCTCGCGCAGCCGTGCCGGGATCCCAACGTCGCGGCTGAGCCGCTGCACCGCGGCAACGGCCCGCGCGGATGCCTCTTCCGCCGAGAGACCGGTCACGTCCTCGCCCAGCGCCGCGGCGATCGCGGGGTAGGTCTGCAAGCAGGCCGGCAGGTTCCACTCCATCACGTATGGGAGCAAGACGGCGTTGGCGACGCCGTGCGGCACGTCGAAGTGGGCGCCGAGCGGATGCGACATGGCGTGCACGTTCCCCAGGCGGGTCCGCGTGAACGCCATCGCCGCCATCGTGCTGGCCAGCAGCATCGCCGTCCGCGCGGACAAATCTCCCCCGGTCGCATACGCCGTCCGCAGCGATGGCCCGATCAGCCGCATCGCCTCCAGCGCCAGAGCCTTGGCGATGGGATTGTAGACCGTGTTCACGTAGCACTCGATGCCGTGCGTGAGCGCGTCCATCCCCGTCGCCGCGGTCAGCCCGGGAGGCATCGACAGTGTCAGCTCCGGATCGCACACGGCGTACTGCGGCACGATGTGCGGACTGCCGACCGTCATCTTGAAGGTGCGCGCCCGGTCGGTGATTACAGCAAACACCGTCACCTCGCTGCCGGTGCCCGCCGTGGTGGGGATGGCGACGGTCGTCATCCCCGGACCCGGCACCTTCCCAATCCCTTCGTAGTCGTGGACCGTACCGCCGTAGCGCGCCAGGACCGACGCGACCTTGGCCACGTCCATCGCGCTGCCCCCGCCGACGCCGACGAGAAACTCTGCCTGCGAGCGCTTCACGAGATCGTAGGCGCTGTTGACCGTCTCGATGCTGGGATTCGGTTCGACGTTCGTAAATGCTTCGGTCGCCACGCCGGCGTCGTGCAGCCAGGACCGCACGCGGTCGAGAATGCCCGCGGCGGCGATGCCCGGATCAGAGATGACCAGCGCACGGCCGCCGAGCCCCTTGACGATGTCCGGCAGCTGGCCGACCGCGCCCGGCCCGAACGTCACGTTCGCCGGCGCCTGAAACGAAAACGTCTGATCGGGACTCATGACCCGCCCGTTTCCTCGTTTCCGCGTTTCCCCGTTTCCGTGTTCCCGCGTTCCCGCGTTCCCGCGTTCCCCTGCCCTTTGAGGCGCACGATGTACAGCCGTGCCGCCGCCTGCATCGATTCTGATCCCGACGACACCGGAGGCTCGATGAACTTCCACCGGTCGGCCTCCGCGTAGGCCTCGTCCTCAGCCACCTGCGCCGCCGGGGGCGCCCGCCGCACGCGGGAGAGCACCGCCGCGCCTACCGCCGCGGTGTAGTGCCCAATCGCCGGCACCCGCCGCAGCACGATCTCCGCCATGAATATGCCCAGCGCCGCCACCGCCAGCCCCGGCCAGGCGTCCGCAGTCTGCGGGGTCCCGTCTCCGGTTGGCGTGAACACCATCTTCGGATCCTCGAGGAGACGGCCGCCGGTGGCCTCGATGATCTGCAGCAGGGCCTGCCGGTTGACGTCCAGATCGCGAAGCTCGCTCGAGTACGGCACGACGAACCCGCCGGTCCGCACACCGATCACGCGCCCCTGCGCCCGGGCCACGGCGGTCACCGCATAGGCCCCCCGTTCGGCCGCGGCCATGCGGCCTTCATACCGGCCCGAGGCGACCTGCACGAGCGCCACGTCGCTCGGGCTCGCGCCGGTCACCCGCGCGGTCACCTGCAGCCCGTCCACCGGCGCGCCGTCGGCGGTGAAGGTATCCACGATCACCGTCGCCTCGCCGCCGCTGCGGTCGAGGGTCAACTGCAATCCGTCGGCGTCCTCACGCATGACCCATCCGGTGGTGTGCGACCAAAACCGGGCCAGCTTCGCCCAGGGCATCCATTCCGTCGCCCAGCGCGCCGCCGCATCCGAGGTGAACGCGGCCGCGCGCCCGACGCCGTACTGCCAGGTCGCAAGAATGGGATCCCCCTGATGTGACGACAGGTGGACGGTCCCTGCCGGTCTCGGCGCCGTCGCGACGTATCCACGCAGGGCCGGCAGTGGAGGCAGGCCGGCGACCAATTCGGTAGCGGCAGCTTCCGGAACGAACCGTTCTTCGACCAGATAGGCGCGCGAGGCCAGCAGGGCTTCCGCGGTAACGATCTGGGGGATCGTGTAGAGGTCCTTCGCCACGTAGGCGCGCCCCTGGCCCCACCGCGCGATGTTCCCCATGATCTCGCTGTCGGCATCCTTGCCGACGGCGACCGACGAGACGGTGATCTTGTCACGCGCCATCCGCGTCACGAGGCCCTGGAAGTCGCCGGGATCGGTCTGGCCGTCAGAGAGGGCGATGACGTGGCGGATCTTCGCCGGCGACGTGCGCAGGTAGTCGTAGGCCAGCGCCAGCGCGGGATGCAGGTTTGTCCCGCCGCCGGAGACCAACCGCGACACGCGCTCGAGCACCTGATCACGCTGCCGTGCCGGAGTGGGGGTCACCAGCCAACGCGCCTCTTGATCGAAGGCCACGACGCCGATCACGTCGCGCTCGCCGAGCAGGTCGACGACGGACTGGGCGGTTTCCTTCGCCAGTTCGACTTTGGCCAGTTCCTGGCCGAACGAGCCCATGCTTCCCGAGGTATCGATGATCAGGATGACGGCCATCGACGGGATGGCCAGACGGTGGCGGACGTCCATCGACACCGGCAGGGCTTCTTCCAACGGCGTGTTAGCGTAGCCGCCGACGCCGTAGCTGTGGGGCCCTCCGGCGACGACCAGCCCTCCACCGAGTTGCCCCACGAAGTCGCGCACCGCGATCATCTGCGCCGGGGCCAGGCGCGTGGCGGACACGTCGTCGAGAACCACGGCCGCCACCCCCCGGTACTGAGCCGCCGATGCTGGAAGCGCCTCCGGCGCGACGGCGCGCACCTTCCAGGTCTGTGCCTGCAGGATCCGCAGCAGCGGCCCGCCGGCCCCTGCGTACCAGATGACGGGCAAGCCCCGCACGGCGACCAGGGCCGCGGCATCGTTGTTGGCCGGCGTCCCATCAGGATCCGCCACAATCGACGCCGAGTACTGCAGCAGCCCCTCGGATCGCGCGACGCGGGCGAACGTCAGCACCGTGCGCCCCGGGGCGATCGTCAGCGGCCGCTCGGCGAACACGACCTGCTGCTCCGCGACCCGCAGCGTGACCGCGGCGCGCGCCGTCGAGCGGAGCACGACGCGGACGTCGAACTGGCTGCCGACCCGCACCTGCTCGGGCGCCTGAACGTCCTCCACGAGGACTTCCGCCGCGGTGCTCGGCCGCAGCGGCAGCACCGAGATCTCGATGTCCTGGCTGCGGGCCAGGGCCAGCGCCCCGGAGAGATCGCCGGCGTTGCCGTTGCCGTCGGTGGCCAGGACGATGCGACGCGCTCCCGAACCGGGCATCGCCTGCATCGCGGTCCGGATCGCCTGGGCGAGATCGGTGGCATCACCGGCGGGCACGGCGGAAAATGCCAACCGCGGGGCAGCCGACGGGGCTTCGTCCACCATCGCCTCCGCCCCGAACACGACGGCCCCGGCGCGATCTCCCGGAGACTTCGAACGCAGGGCCATCCGGGCGAACTCGGCGGCCGCCTCGCGCGAGTCCACGGGGACGCTCGCCGAGTGGTCGACCGCGAACACCACGGTCATCCCCTGACCCTGCACGCGGACCTGGGGCCCCGCAAGGCAGAGCACGAGCAGCGCGAAGAGCAGAGCGCGCAAGACCAGGACGCCGCGGGGCGTCCGCCGCTTCCGGGCGAGCACGAGGAGCGCCGGGATCACGAGGAGGAAGGCGAGCGCCCACGGGGCGGCAAACCGGATCAGGCTCATCGTGCCGGTTCACCGCGCAGCCGCGCCGTGCGTGTCGTCCGCAGACCGCCGCGGACCTTCGGAATCCTCCGCAGCCAGAGGACCCACTCCACCGCGAGGACGATCAGCACCCCGGCGATGAACAGCGGCCAGAGCTCCGCCCGGCGGCGCATTTCGCCCGGGGGTGTGGCCGCCGCCCCCACGGGCACCGGCGCAACCGGCGCGATGTCGGACTCTTCCGCCGGCGGCGCAACCGCCACCACGCGTGTCATGGTCCCCGCGCGCAGCGTGTAGACCCCGGCACGGTCCAGCGAGGGGACGACAAACCGCCCGCCGGACGAGCGGATGATTGTACGCCCGGGCGGGCCGTCGAGCGAAGCGGATGCCTCTTCCCCGGCAGGGACGACCAGCGAGGATCCAGCGGTCAGCATCGCGTCTCCCCCGACCAGCCAGGAGACGGCATTCTGCAGCAAGATCGGAAAGCCGACCTGGAGGATCAGGTCCGATTGATCGAGGGTGAACCCCATGACCACGGCGCGAATCCCGCCGCCGTCATACGCCCAAATGAGCGGAACCTCTCCCTCCGCGAGCACCTCCCCGCCCCGGACCTGAAGCGCCATCGCCTGGAGGATCTGCAGGCGGCTGAGGTCGACGTACTGCATTACGGGATGGCGGGCCGCCACGCGCAGTACCGACGGCCGGCGGACCGTGCCGCCCGAGGCGACCGGGAGATTGGTGGGGATGGTCCCGATGAGCAGGAAGTTGCCCGGCGGCAGCGCGACGGAGCCCAGCCGGTCGAGCACGACAAGGTCAGCGGCGGCGAGCTGCTCCGCGGTGGCCTGGGCGGCCCGGGCGACTTTCACGGGCAGCACGGACAGCGCTTCGCTGAGGGCCCGGTCCGGCGCGCCGATGACCAGGACACGCGGCCGCGGGCGCCCGATGATCGCGGCGCGGGTATTGTCCACGCGCAGGGCGTCGTCGGCGTCGACCCTCGCCCGCAGCACGCCGGATCCGTTCACCACCGCGGACACGACGGCTTCGCCGGCGGCGGGAAGCGATACGGACCGGCGGAGCACCCGCGCTCCGTCGAGCGTGAGCTCGAGGGGGACCGTGCGCGCGGCGCCGCCAAGAGCGCGCAGCCTGACCACGACGCGCGTCGATGTCCCCGCGGACTCGGTGTGCAGCCCGGTCACCGCGACGTTGGCGCCGGACGTGCCGACCACCCGGTATGTGACGCCGGGAAGCGGTGCGGCGGCGCGATCGGTAAAGACCAGGACCTGCGGCGGGACGCCGTCGAGCCGCTGTCCGAGTCCGAGGGCGACAGCCTGCTCGATTCGGCCTGGACCGTCGGTGGGACTCGCTCCGGCGAGCGCGGCGACGACGGCATCGGGGCGACCGTACGGCACGGCGATCGACGCGCGCGGGCCCGCCTCAATCAGCATCACGGGACCGGCGGAGCGCAGGGCCGCGGCGGCCGCCTGCGCCGCTGCTGCGGCGAACCGCGATGGACGGACGTCGGTCGCCTGCATGCTCGCCGAGGTATCGAGCACAATGACGGTCCCGCGCCCGCCTCCGGCCAGCGGCAGCTGCGGGCGGGACAGCGCGGCCGCGGCCAGTGTCACCGCCAGGAGCTGCAGCAGCAGCAGGATGCTCCGCTCGAGGCGGCGCACCGGGCGCTGCGCGGCCAGGTCCGCCCGCGCGCGCTGCCAGAGGAGGGTCGAGCTCACGTCCACGTCCTGGCGGCGGGCGCGCAGCATGTACAGCAGGACGATGACCGGCAGCAGCACCAGCAGCCACAGCGCCGCGGGGTTCTCAAACGTCATGCGATGAGCCCCCCCACCCGCAGATACCGCAGGATCAGGTCGTCGAACGGGATGGAGGTGGTCGTGCGCAGGTATTCGATCTGATGGCGGAGACAGAACCGCTCGATCTCGGCGAAATAGCCGTCGCGGGCGCGGCCGTAGGCTTCCAGCGCGGGGCCGTCGGCGGTAACCTCGATGGACGCCCGCGATTCCAGATCGACCAGCCGCAGATCGCCTTCCACGCCGGGGACGAGTTCGTCGTCGCTGAGGACGTGAATGAGGAACGGCTCGAACCGGTGGTAGCGCGCCAGCTTGAGCCCGTCCTCGAACCCGTTCGGGAGCAGCAGATCGCTGATGAGGACGAGCAGCCCGCGCCGCTGGGTGCGGTGCACGTACTCGGAGACGGCCTCGGCGAGGTGGCTCTTGCCCCCCGCGGTCGAGCCCGCCAGGAATTCAAACAGGCGGAGGACGTGCCCGCGGCTGCGCTGCGGCGGCAGCGTGTGCTGCAACCGCTCGGCAAATGTAACGGCACCCACCCGGTCGAAGTTGGTGAGACCAACGTATCCCACCGCCGCGGCGATCCGCGCCGCGTAGTCCAGCTTCGACGGCTCCCCCCACGCCATCGACGCGCTGGCGTCGAGCATCAGGTGCACGTTGATGTCCTCTTCTTCGCTGAACAGCTTGATGAACAGCCGGTCGAGCCGCGAGTAGATGTTCCAGTCGATGTACCGGTAGTCGTCGCCGCTCTGATAGCTGCGGTAGTCGGAGAACTCGATGCCCCGCCCCTGCGTGCGGCTCCGTCGCTCCCCGCGCAGGGTCCCGCGATAGACGCGGCGGCTGCGCAGGCTGAGCCGGTCCAGCTTTCTGAGGAAATCCGCTGGGAGCAGTGTCGCCGCTGTTGTCGTCATCGCAACATGGTGACTCGTGACTCGTGACTCGTGACTCGATTGGGTGGGTGCCAGTCACAAGTCACGAGTCACCAGTCACGACGTGTGCGCGGGCTCCAGTTCAGGCGTCTCGTCGAGCACGGCCGCGACGATTGCGTCGGGCTTGATCCCTTCGGCCTCGCCTTCGAAGTTGAGGATGATGCGGTGGCGCAGGACGGGCAGCGCCAGGGCGTTGACGTCCGAGAAGCTGACGTTGGCCCGCCCGGCGATCAGCGCGCGCACTTTGGCGGCGAGCACCAGACCCTGCGCGCCGCGGGGGCTGCTGCCGTAGCGGACGACGCGCCGCACGAGTGACGGCGCGCCGGGGGAGTCCGGCTGCGTGGCCTGCACCAGCCGGGCGGCGTAGGCTTTGACGTGCGACGCCACCTCGACCTCACGGGCCAGCCGCCGCATCCGCAGCACGTCGGCGTGCGAGGCCACGACGGACACCTGCGGGAGCACGGCGCCCGTCGTGCGCTCGATGATCTCGACCAGCTGCGCGAGATCGGGCGATGCGACGGTGAGCTTGAACAGAAACCGGTCGAGCTGCGCTTCCGGCAGCGGATAGGTGCCCTCCATCTCGATGGGGTTTTGCGTGGCCAGCACGAAGAACGGCTCCTCCAGCGTGTAGGAGACGCCGCCGGCGGTCACCATGTGCTCCTGCATCGCCTCCAGCAGGGCGGATTGGGTCTTCGGCGTGGCGCGGTTGATCTCGTCGGCGAGGAGGACCTGCGTGAACACGGGGCCGCGTTGGAACTCGAAGAACCGCCGGCCGGAGCCGTCCTGCATCACCACGTTCGTCCCGATGATGTCGGCCGGCATCAGATCGGGCGTGAACTGGATGCGCGAGTACCGCAGGTCCAGGCTCTGCGCGAGCGTCTTGACCAGCAGCGTCTTGCCCAACCCCGGCACGCCCTCCAGCAGGACGTGGCCGTCGGCCAGCAGCGCGATGACGACGTGGTCGATCAGCTCGTCGTGCCCCACGATGACCTTCCGGACCTCGGTCCTGATGCGCTCGGCGCTTGCCGCGAACTCTTCGGGTGTCATCCGATCCCCCTGATTAGCGTAGGTGCGCGAGCCGTTGGAAGTACGCGCGGATCAGCGCCCGGTAGCGGGCCGGGATGCGGGCGCGCTCCATGTATTCATCCACCTGGCGCGCAAGCGCGGGCTGGTTCTCCAACCGCCCGATCCGCGACGCATTCTGGCGGCCGGCCCCGGTGACTTCGGACGCCGTGACCTCTCCCTCGCGCTGCGTGCCCGTGACGCGCTCGCGATTCTTTTGCGCCTGCAGCCGGCTCGTTGGGGCGCCGAGCTTCTCCGTCACCTGACCGGTGCCCGGTGTGACGCCCTCGTTGGGTCCTTGCGGTGGCCGCGCCCCGTCGGCGGATTCGCCCTGTTGGGGACGGTTCTGTCCCGGAGCGGGACGGGCGGACTCGTCCCCGGACTGCTGCTCCTCCGACGCCCGGTCAGACGGCTGTCCGCCGCGGGCGATCGTCTCGCGCGACTGCTCCAACTGCTGCTGCGCCCGGGTGATCCCCTCTTGGTCGGCCAGCAGGGCGTCAAGCCCTTCGAGCTCGTGCAGCGCCTGCGTGAGGGACTCCCCGGCGGAGGCGACACCGCCTCGCTCCAGTTGTTCTCTCGCCTGCCGCAGTTGGCGCTGAACTTCCGCGGGTTGCGTGCCTTCGCCCTCACGGGTGATCTGCCCGAGGCGGTTGAGCAGGTCCCGGCGTGAGGCCTGCGGATCGTTCAGGCGCGAGGCGAGCTCGCGCAGCTGGCGGAGTTGACGCTGCACGGCCTCCCGGCGGAAGAGGTCCTCGGGCACCGTCCCGGCGGGCGGAACAGTCGGTCCGGAAGCGCGCAGCCGCTCGCTGATCTGCTGGCGGATGGCTTCGGCCTGCCGCGCGAGTTCACTGACGCGCGCCAGCGCTTCCGGCCGGTCCGCGCGCCGCTGCAGTGCCGAACCCAGGTCGCGCATCTGGCTCGCCATCCGCCGGGTCTGCACGGACTGTTCGGTGCGCGCGCGCGACTGCAGCGACTGCGCGAACTGCTCGATCCGCCGTCCTTCCTGACGGACGGCGTCCGCCGTCCGTCTGGCCGGCGTTCCCGGCAGCGTCACGCCGTGGAGCCACAGCGCCCACAGCGCGAGGGCGACCGCCAGGCCGGCGGCGACCGCCGCTTCCCTGGGGATCCGGATGGGAACGGCGTCGGCCCCACGGATGGCGGCCAGCCGTCCGGCGGCGTCCGCAATGACCCTGCGGCCCATCGGCGTGGGATCGCCGGGGGCCAGCAGCAGTTCGACGGCGGTGCTGGTCCGTTCCTCGAGCCCCAGCCGGACGTCGAGGAGACGGCTCGCCGCGACGACATCGGCGCGCTGGAGCACCAGCGCGGCCACCATGAGGGCCACGCCGGCGGTGGCGGCCGCGAGGACCGCGGTGACCACCGGCACGGCCGCGAGGGGAACGATGAGGTTTGCGGCCTCGACGGCTAACAGCGCGACGAGCGCCGCGGCGGCCGTCCGCGCCCCGGTGTGCAGGGCGCGTCCCGCCGTCAGCCGCAGCGCGAGGCTCCGGACCCTCTCCAGCAGGGAGAGGCCCACGGGACTCGTCATGCGGCCACCGCCTCGCGCCTGATGGCGCCGATGCGCGCCGCCAGCCCCGCGGCTCCCGCCGCGGCCAGTGCCCCATACGCGGCGAGCGCCAGCAGGACGCCGGTGAAATCGCTGCTCATGGCCGCCGGGATGGCGTGGACGGGACTGACGAACCGCCACGGGCTCGGAGCCATCGCGACGACCAGCACCACGATGAGGAGCGTGAACCAGTGCACAACCGTCCGCGCAAAATCGGACTCAAATACTGCCGCATACAGCGCCCCGAGCGTGCCCAGCGCGGTGCCTGCGGCGACGATCACAATGCTGGCGCCGGCGACCGGCGCCAGCGCCTGCCCGCGAATTCCCGCGACGGCGGCGGTCAGCGGCAGTCCCAGCAGGACCAGGAGGGCGGCGAATGCCGCGGAAGTGGCGAGCTTGCCGCGTGCAATCGTTCCGGTCGAAAACGGGCTCGCCGCCAGATCCCATGCCGGTTTTTCGCCTTCGACGGCGATCTCGCCGGAGGCGGTGGCGGACGTCAGGTAGATGATGAAGAGTGCCTGGATGATCAGGAAGACCTGCAGGAGGCCCTGCTGACGCACTTCCTGCATTCGCCCCAACTCCGGCGGCAGGGACAAGATGGCCAACACCGCCAGCAGGCTGAGAAAGAGCGTATAGCCGGCGAGCGCTTTGCCGCCGCCCAGGCGGGCGCGGAGGTCACCGCGGAGGATCGGGTTGGCTCGCATACCGAATCGGTCAGCGACCTCCAGTCTCCATGATGGGGGCGAGCAGCAGGTGAAGCGAACGGCCGTTGGACGCACCCAACAACCGCACGGACAGGCGCGGATCCTGCAGATCGCCGAGCAGCCACAGCGTCTTGTAGCCGATTATAGCAGGGGTCCGATACGCGTCCAAACGGGTGGCGATCCACGCCCGCGCGTCATGGCCGAAGGCTCCGGTTGCCGCGTTGCGATCAGCGGGCTCCCACCGGCCGGGCGGCAGCGGGGTCGACAGGCGGCCGGAGATGTCCGGCAGGTTCTGGGTTTGGCCATTGAGGAACACAGCCGGCGAGGTCAGCGGGCCGGCCGTGCCGTTCTCGACCTTTAACTCCAACCCATCGATTGGGGCGCGGACGCGGCCGTGCACGGGCACTGAGATCACTTGCACGGCTTCGAAGACGAGTACGCCGGGTGCCGCCTCGCCGCCGATCGTATTGGCCGCCGCCGATGTGATCGGACCGGCCTCCGGACGGGGTCGGATGAGCGCGCCCTCGGGCGCCGTCAGGACGTACGCTCCTCCGTAGGGGTGCAGCAGTGCGACGTACGTCGTGACCCGAGCGAGGTCCTGCGTGCCCGTGGCTTCGACCACCGACAGTTGGACCGTCGTCGATGCGGCCCGGCGCGCGGCGGCCGACACCCCGTACAGCAGGATGCCAAACACGACCACGACCGCACCCAGTGCCAGCCACGTTCCACGCCGCGTGGCGAACCGGCGGAGTACGAACCGCACCGCAAGGATGTAGAAAATCGAGAGCGCCACGATCTGGACCTGCGCGCCGCCGGAGAGCGTTCGCGCGGTCGGGATCACGTCCGACAGCGCCGGCCGCGCCAGCGGCTGAATCCGCCCGCCGGCCAGCAGTTGATGCCACAATCGGACGCGGCCGGGCCACGACCGTACGGCCGGCGCGAAGGCATCAAACGCCCACGCGGTCACCTGGCCCCGCCCGTACGGTCTGCTGACGACAACGGGCAGGCTCCGAGCAGGCCAGACGTCAGCCCCGGGTTTCGGCAGCAATACCGCCGCAGGCTGCGGGAACAACATTCCGGGGAGAGCGCCGCTCGGAATGACGGTAGAAGCGGGCGAAACCATCGCCGGGAGCAGATCGGCTAGCCAGGTCTGATTCTGGCGCAGGCCCCGCTCGCCGGTGACGAGCAGGCGTCCGCCCTGGGCCACCCACTCCCGGAGGGCCTGCCGCTGGCCTCCCGACATCGCCCGCTCGTCGAGATCCCGCAGCACCACCGCGTTGACTCCCTCGTATGCGGCCCAATGATCCGGAAGGCTGTCTTCGCGCAGGTATGCTCCGGCGAGCCCGCGCCCTTCGGCCGTGAGAAACTCCAGACCCGCGGCGTCCGCGGTCAGAGCGACGACGAGGCCCTCGGCGACCCGGGTGCGCAACAGTGGAATCGCCTGCTCCGCCACCGGACGGTCCCCGGTATCGCGCAGCGAGACCAGCAGCGGCCGCCGTGGATCGGAGATCACGACGTACAGCATCAGACGCTGGCGCGCGCCCGATGACAGCTGGATCGGCCGCCGGTACGCCGCCGATCCGACGGTGACGTCGACGACGCCGTCGAACGCGGTCTCCGCAGCCACGTCGATGCGCACGGGCATCCAGACGTTCGGAACGACCCAGCCTGAGAACCCAACTTCGGCATCGACGCGCGCAGCCGCGGCGGCCGAAGGGCCTGCGCGAGCATCGGCGGGTCGAAGCGGCGCCGTCAGCAGGAAACACAAAAGGGGCACGGCCAGCAGGCCATGCCCCAGGATACGCCGCACGTCAGTCGGATTTGGCCGGTGGGGTGCTGCTCGCGTCAGCCGCGGGGCTTGTGTCAGCCGTGGGGCTTGTGCTGCCGGGTTTGGCCTTCGCCGGACTGTCAGCCGACGGCTCCTTGGATGCTCCATCGCCGGATGGCGGCTTCCGGTAATCGGTCGTGTGGAAGCCCGATCCCTTGAAGATCAACCCCACCGACGTAAACACGCGGCGGCCGGGGCCCCCGCAGACGGGACACGGTCCGGCAGCGCCGCCGACCTGGTGGAACACTTCGTACAGATGATTGCACCGCGCGCAGCGGTACTCGTACACGGGCATGCCCCAATTATAATCACGGGATCAAAGGGATCAAGGGGATCAAAGGGATCAGAGACATGCGAGGTGGCAGTTGATCCCTGATCCCTGTGATCCCCCTGATCCCGTAGTTCAGCGCCGTTGCAGTGTGGCGACCCAGATCGGTCCCGTGAAGCTTCCGGTGTTGGTGCCGAAGGCGAGGCGGCGCCCGTCGGCGGTCCACGCCATCGACAGCGCGATGCTCGGATCGGAGAATTCCAGCGCGTAGTCCAGAACGCGCAGGCGCCCCGATCCATCCGCGTCGGCGATCCAGATCTGCGCCCGCGCATCCTCGCCCATCTCCGCGTACGACAGCTTGTCTCCCTGCGGCGACCAGGCCAGCCCGCCGTACTGCTGCACCGGCGCGAGGCTCAGCAGGCCGGAACCATCGAGACGACTCACCACCAGCCGGCCGCGGTCGTCACGCACGTCGTCTCCGGCCAGGTAGGCGACGCTCCGCCCCGTCGGAGCCAGCCGCAGAAACCTGGCCGGTCCAACCAGCGGAATCGTGTGTCGGTCGGGGTAGGTAAACCGCACGCGCCAGGCTTCCGTGATCACGGCGTCGGTGAAAGACGACAATCCGTAGAAGAGATACAGGCCGTCGGGAAACCACTGCAGATCGCGCATCGCCTTGCCCACGGGCGCCTGCGTCACCCGGCGTTCGAATCCGCCGTCGCGATTGAGCAGCCACAACGCGTACGATCCGCCGCCGGCGTTCTCTCGAAGGATCACGGCGAGACGGTCGCCGCCCGGCGACCACGCCAGCTCGGTGGCAAAACCCTCCAGCGCCAGACGGCGCCGGTTCCGCCCATCCGGAGCCATCGTCCACACGGCGCCCTGGTCGATCACGGCGAGGAGGTTGAGCGGGCCGGACCAGGAGATCGCAGTGACAACGCCCGCGGGGGCGACCTTCGTCTGGCGGCCATCCAGCTCGGCGATCCACACGGCGCCGCCCGTGCTGTATGCCAGCCGGAGGCCATCCGGCGACCACGCCGCGGGACTGAGGGCGGGGACATCGACGAGCCGGCGGACGCCGGCGACGGCCAGCTGGCGGGTACTTTCGGGCGCGAGCGTGCGGCGAACCGTGCAGCCCGTAACGGCGGCAACGACCACGAGCAATACCGCGACGACACGCGGAATCATGGAAGGTCTTCCGCGTGCTAGACGACTGAGTAGCGGCCCTCGGCCAGCCCGCGCACGAGCGTCTGGATGCTGGCCAGCTCTCGCTCCAGGATCTCGCGCGCCCGGCGCGTCGCCGCCGCCTGCCGGGCCCGTTTCTCGAGGATCAGCTGCGCGGCGGCAATCTTCGGCTGGTCGATGGGTGCGCCGATCTGGCTGAGCATCCAGACGTACACCTCGCGCACGCCGCGGACTTCCTCGTAGATCCGCGCGGCCACCTGGTGGGTCATGATCGTGTAGATCTTGCCGACGTGCGAGACCGGGTTCTTCCCCGCCGCCGCCTCCGTGCCCATCGGCCGGTTCAGCGCGATGACGCCGTTGACTTTGTTGCCCCGGCCGATCTGGCCGCTGTCGCCGCTTTCGGCGGAGGTCCCGGTCACGGACAGGTACATGCCACCGACGCCGCGGCTGCGATCGTCCGCCGTGTTGAGGCTGAGCGTGACCTTGTCGAGGTCCCGGGCCTCGCCGCGCGCGAATTCCTCCACCGCCTCGTGCATCTGCTCCTTGCGCCGGAAGTACTGCTCCTCGGACTCGATGAACCGGTCGACGAACGCCACCGCCGCGGTCAGCGAGAGCTCCCTCCCCCGCCGGAAGCCCATCACCTTGATGTCCTCACCGGCTTCAGGAAACTGCGTTTTGAACGCGGGCGAGTTCATGTGCCGTTCGGCCTGCAGGACGAGGCGCTCGGTTTCGGTCAGCGGCGCGTAGCCGACCGCCGCCGACGTGTCGTTGGCGCCCGGCACCGCCCGCGAGAAGATGTCGACCAGCTCGGGGGATCCCGGCTTGATCTGGACGTCGTAGCGCACGTGCTCGTCGGGGTCGACGAAGCGCAGATTCGCGCGGATCCAGTCCTTGGCGGTGTCGACGGCGATGTCGGCGATGGGGATCCGCTCACCGTTGAGTTCGTAGGTCGCGCGATCTCCGAAGATGAGCCGCATCGGCTCGGTGACACGGCCGCCCCCCAGCCTGATCTCGGCGTTGCCGGCGACGAGGAACGCCTTGTCGATGTTGTGGTGCAGGATGGTGTCGAAGCGGCGCAGATACTCCCGGCTCAGCGCGACGCTGACGCGGTCCATGATCGCGTCACAGATCGAATCGGGGTGGCCGACGCCCTTGCGTTCGACGATCTCGACCTCGTGGTCCGAGACGGGCGTCCCCGGCAGGACCTCAACCGCGATCTCACGCACGCGTCCGATCCTCCTTGTTCGAGGAATGCGACACTAGGTTTTCTCGAAGCCCCGCGAGTCTCCTACTCGCCCCGGCGGCGCCGGGCAAAGATGGGCACGAGGATGATGCCCGCGACGAACCCACCGATGTGCGCCCACCAGGCCACGCCGGCACCGGCGCCGGCGATGTCGGCGACCCCCTGCAGGAATTGCAGCAGGAACCAGATGGGCAAGAAGAATAGCGCGGGCACCTCCATGATGCGGGAGAAGAAGCCGAACGGGACCAGCGAGAGAATTCGGGCGCGTGGAAACAGCACGAGGTAGGCGCCCAGCACCCCGGCAATCGCGCCGCTGGCCCCGATCAGCGGGGCGGTCGATCCGGCGTTGAGGAAGACGTGCGTCAGCGTCGCCGCCACGCCGGCAATCAGATAGAACATGGCGAACCCGACGTGGCCCATCAGATCCTCGACGTTGTCCCCGAAGATCCACAGGTACAGCATGTTGCCGATCAGGTGCAGCCACCCCCCGTGCATGAACATTGACGTGATGACGGTCGGATAGGCCTGCACGGGATTCCCCCCGGCGCGGCCGGTGACGTCGGCGGGGGTGGCGCCGTACTGGAGGATGAAGGCCTCCACCCGGGGCGCCGAGCCCAGCGAAAGCATATACAGGAAGACGCCGGTGCAGAGGGCAACGATGAGGTACGTCGTGATGGGACGGCTCGCGGACGGGATGTCGTCGCGGAGCGGGATCATCCGTTGCCGTTGATGTCCTCCCAGCGGGCGTCCTCGACCCCGGCGGTGCCGCTGAGCGTCATGAGGATGTCGTCGCGGCTGGCCCGCCCCGGGAGGCGCACGGTCAGGAGGATGCTCACGCGCTCGTCCCTCCGCTGAGCGACTTCGACGTGCTCGATGTTCACGCCCATCCCGCCGAGGACGGTGCCGATCACGCCGAGCTGTCCCGGCCGGTCGGTGACCACCAGCGCGATGTGGCCGTAGCCCCGCCGCGGGATGCGCGTCTCGATGACTTTGAACAGCTGCAGCACACTGATCACGATCAGCGTGGTGATCAGTGCGCCGGCATAGTACCCGATGCCGGCGGCGGTGCCGATCGCGGCCACGGTCCACAGGCTCGCGGCGGTGGTCAGCCCCTGGACGCTGCCCCCGGCCCGCCAGATCGTCCCGGCGCCCAGAAATCCGATGCCCACGACGATGTTGCTCGCCACACGGGCCGGATCGGCGCCGGAGCCGAAAAAGCCCTCACGGGAGATCAGCGTGAACAGCGCGGCGCCGACGCAGACGAGGATGTGCGTGCGAAACCCCGCCGGCTTGTCCGCCGCCTCGCGCTGCCAGCCGACGATACCGCCCAGAGCCACCGCGAGGACGAGCCGCAGACCCGCCTCCAACGACTCGGTCATGCCGTCGCCGCCTTCTCGCGGGCGACGAGCTCGACCTGCTCCATCAGCGCGTCGACGAGCTGATCTTCGGGCAGGCTCGCGACGATGCGGCCTTGCTTGAACAGGAGCCCCATGCCGCGGCCGCAGGCGATGCCCAGATCCGCCATGCGGGCCTCCCCCGGCCCGTTGACCGCGCAGCCCATCACCGCGACTTTGACCGGCGCGTCGATCCGCGCCAGGCGCCGTTCGACTTCCTGGGCGATCATGATGATGTCGACCTCCGCGCGCCCGCAGGATGGGCACGCCACGAGCTGCACGCCGCGGGTGCGCAGGCCCAGCGCTTTGAGGATTTCGAACCCGACTTTGACTTCCTCGACCGGTTCGGCGGCCAGCGACACGCGGATGGTGTCGCCGATCCCGCGCGCAAGGATCGCGCCGATGCCCGCGGCGGACTTCACGCCGCCGGCCCACGCCGTGCCCGACTCCGTGATCCCCACGTGCAGGGGGTAGCGGACGCGTTCGCTGATCATCGTATAGGCGTCGATGGCCATCGGCACCTCCGACGCCTTCACGGAAATGACGATGTCGTGGAAGTCGAGGTCCTCGAGCACCTTGACGTCCTCCATCGCGCTCTCCACCAGCGCGGCCGCGTTGGGTTGGCCGAACCGGCGGATCATCGCCTTGCTGAGCGATCCGATGTTGGCGCCGATGCGGATGGGGATGCCGCGCTCTTTCGCGGCCGCCGCGACCGTTCGTGTGCGCTGGCGCCCGCCGATGTTGCCGGGGTTGATGCGCAGTTTGTCGACGCCCGCGTCCAGCGCCAGCAGCGCCAGACGGTGGTCGAAGTGGATGTCGGCGACGATCGGCAGCGGGCTGCGCGGCTTGATGCCCGCCAGGGCCAGCGCCGCCTCTTTGTCCGGCACCGCCAGCCGGACGATCTCGCACCCTTCGGCGGCGAGCTGGTAGATCTGGACGAGGGTCGCCTCGACGTCACGCGTGTCGGTGATGGTCATCGACTGCACCGAGACCGGCGCGCCGCCGCCGATCTC